>NZ_JBYOJU010000013.1:0-174734 GCF_057798855.1 Cupriavidus sp. 96C5-1
CCTTCGCCGGCCAGCACATGCTGAACCTGCTGCTGGCGGTGGCCATGATTGGCTTCGGCGCCATCTTCTGCCTGTCGCAGGCCTGGCTGCCCTTCCTGCTGATGCTGGCGATCGCCTTCGTGCTGGGCGTGCTGATCATCATCCCGATCGGCGGCGCGGACATGCCGGTGGTGGTGTCGATGCTCAACTCGTACTCGGGCTGGGCGGCGGCCGGCATCGGCTTCTCGCTCAACAACCCGATGCTGATCATCGCCGGCTCGCTGGTGGGGTCCTCCGGCGCCATCCTCTCGTACATCATGTGCAAGGCGATGAACCGCTCCTTCTTCAACGTGCTGCTGGGCGGCTTCGGCGGCGCGCCCGCGGCGGCCGCGGCCGGCGGCCAGGCGCAGCGCAACGTCAAGTCCGGCTCGGCCGACGACGCGGCCTTCCTGATGGGCAATGCCGAGACCGTGATCATCGTGCCGGGCTACGGCCTGGCGGTGGCGCGGGCGCAGCATGCGCTCAAGGAACTCACCGAGAAACTGGTCGAGCGGGGCGTGACGGTGAAGTACGCCATCCACCCGGTGGCGGGCCGCATGCCGGGCCATATGAACGTGCTGCTGGCCGAAGCCGAGGTGCCCTACGACCAGGTCTTCGAGATGGAAGACATCAACAGCGAGTTCGGCCAGGCGGACGTGGTGCTGGTGCTGGGCGCCAACGACGTGGTGAACCCGGCCGCCAAGACCGACCCCGCCTCGCCGATCGCCGGCATGCCGATCCTGGAGGCCTACAAGGCCAAGACCATCATCGTGAACAAGCGTTCGATGGCCGCCGGCTACGCCGGCCTGGACAACGAACTGTTCTACATGGACAAGACCATGATGGTGTTCGGCGACGCCAAGAAGGTGGTCGAGGACATGGGCAAGGCGGTCGACTAGACACGGTGCAGGCCGCGGACGTCATCTGCCTTGGCGGGATTTACGCGGCTCGTAGAAGGTGATACAGCCTGGGACTGTCAGTCGACAGTCGTCCAACCGGCGACCGAGAGACCAACCGGTGGTGCCCCTTGCAGGCTAGCGGTGCACCGCACGTGGGACAAACGCGCTTTCGCCTCCGCCAGATGCGGCCCTAGTGATCCGGCATCAAAGGCCGTTCATTCGAACGGGAGATCTCCGTGGCGGTGGCGGGCGCGTCCCCTTCGTCCTGCACTACGACTTGCAAGCGCTGATACGCACGGCCGCCCTCCTTCCCTGAACATGCTGCGGCGACCAGTCTACGCCTGGAGCTGTCGCAGCCAATCATTGACGAGGTACAACTCAGCCAGGTAATCAGTGCGCCTCGGATGCGCTGAACCGTCGCCTGTAGTAACCCGGGCTGGTTCCAAGCCGAGTCCTGAAATGATTGCGCAAGGTGGCTGCAGCACCAAAACCGACTTGCACCGCGATTTCATCCACGGACAAACCGGTCTCTTCGAGCAATGCCCTGGCGCGGCCGAGGCGCTCGGAAAGCAGCCACTCCCCTGGCGGCATCCCCATCGTACTGACAAAGTGCCGCTGAAAGGTTCGGGCACTCATCGCCGTTTGCTTTGCCATTTTGACAATCGACCAGCCTTCGTCCAGTGTTGCGCGCACCGCGTCCACCAAGGGTGCCAGCGAAGAGCCGCTACGCTTTGAGACCGGCTCGTCGATATATTGGGCCTGCCCGCCTTCGCGGTGGGGTGGCATGACAAGCCGGCGTGCGACCTGATTGGCTGCGCGCGGCCCAAGGTCCCGGCGAATCAGGTGGAGGCACAAGTCGATTCCCGCCGCACTACCGGCAGACGTGAGGACATCGCCGGCATCGACGTAGAGCACGTCCGCTTCCACTTGGACGTCCGGATATCGCGCCGCGAGCGCTGCGGCATGACGCCAGTGCGTAGTCGCACGCTTTCCGTCGAGCAACCCCGCTGCCGCCAAGACAAAGGCGCCCGTGCAGATCGACATGACGCGCGCCCCGCGTTTGTTCGCCTTCCTCAACGCGCGGCAGAGTTCCGGCGGGACGTCCGCTTCGATACCGCGCCACCCCGGGATAATGATGGTCTTCGCTTTGGCCAGGAGTTCGAGGCCGCCGTCAGCCTGTACCTGGATGCCACCCGAACCGCGCAACCGTCCCGACTCGGCGGAACAGGTCGTGAAGCGATACCAGCTGTCGCCCATTTCAGGTCTTGGCAGACCGAACACTTCAACGGCGCAGCCATATTCAAAGAGGCTCAGGCCGTCATACACGACGACGGCAACCAGTCCGGCGTTGACAGACGATTGTGATTTGGTCTTTGGCACGATAGGGACGAAAACTGGCATTGATGCCACTAGCGATTGATTTTGCTCCATCTGCACTACGTCTCGCAAGACTCTCCCCCATGTCTGTTGCGGGTGCTGCGATCCGGGTCGCCGCCACTCCCCCCCAAGTTGGCACGATCTTAACGCAAATTGTCGTTCGTGCCACTGGTGAGTTTGATTTGCACTGCTTATCCTGTGGTCGGTGGTTCGCGGTACGGCAAGCGACACGCGTCCGCCAGCAAGTTCAACCCACAGAGAGAGTGAAAGTGAAAGACAAACTATTCATGCTTCGCCCCGGCTTTTTTTCAGGCTCGGAAGGTCCGTTCTATTGCGGAGATTCCGTTGCCGTTGAAGGCCTGCTCGGCTTCTTCCCGCAGTTGCGCAATGAAGTTGATGTCGAATACATCGATGCGCCCCGCCCTCGCATGGCAATTGTCGGACTGATTGGCGAGGCGAACCAGTCCGCCCCCGTCCTGGTGCTCGGCGCCGGGCGCGCGCCGGTCGATGACGGTGTGGAGATTCACGTACACGGCCAGGCGCGTTTTATCGACTCGCCCGACCATATCCGTCGATACCTGTCGTCGCAGTACGGTGTGGCGCGTCCCGCCTCCTGACTACAGCCCAACCCGGCTCATGCGTGAAGAGGCCTTCCATGCACCCCCGGCGGGCCATCGCAACCATTGCGATCGGCGGCATCGTCTACCGCAACATTGCGGCACCCATGCGTGGCGGGCCTCGACTTCGGCTCTGCTCGGTAATCGCTTCAGGCAATCGCCCGAAGTCCCTTGAATAAGCTATGGATTCTCCAATGTCTTCGCCCAAGCACGCCAAGGTCCTGATTCTCGGCTCCGGCCCTGCCGGCTATACCGCCGCCGTCTATGCGGCGCGCGCCAACTTGTCGCCGGTGCTCGTCACGGGCCTGGCGCAAGGCGGCCAGCTGATGACCACGACCGATGTCGAAAACTGGCCGGCGGACGCTACGGGGGTGCAGGGCCCAGAGCTGATGCAGCGCTTTCTCGACCATGCGGAGCGCTTCAACACCGAGATCGTGTTCGACCACATCCACACGGCAAAGCTCGACGGCAAGCCGATTCGCCTGATCGGCGAATCCGGCGAGTACACCTGCGACGCGCTGATCATCGCGACCGGCGCATCCGCACAGTATCTCGGCCTGCCGTCCGAGGACGCCTTCATGGGCCGCGGCGTGTCCGCCTGCGCGACCTGCGATGGCTTCTTCTACCAGCAGCAGCATGTGGCCGTGGTTGGCGGGGGCAATACGGCAGTCGAGGAAGCACTGTATCTGGCCGGCATCGCGAAAAAAGTCACGGTGATCCATCGCCGCGACAAGTTCCGTGCCGAGCCGATCCTGGTCGACCGTCTGCTCGAGAAGGAGAGGCAAGGCGCCATCGAGATCAAATGGAACCACGTGCTCGACGAAGTGAATGGCGACGCGGCCGGCGTGACCGGCCTGCGCCTCAGGCATGCGCAAACCGGCGAGATCGCTGACCTCGCGGTGCAAGGCGTCTTCATCGCCATCGGCCACAAGCCGAACACCGATCTCTTCAAGGGCCAGCTCGAGATGGCGAACGGCTACATCATCACCAACGGCGGCCTCTGCGGCAACGCCACGGGCACGAGCGTGCCGGGCGTGTTCGCGGCAGGCGACGTGCAGGACCATATCTATCGGCAGGCGATCACCAGCGCCGGCACGGGCTGCATGGCCGCGCTCGATGCGCAGCGCTATCTGGATCTCGCGGCTGCATGAGCATGGTCACCCATCGCAACAGCATGGCGTCGCGTCACCGATAAGCAAGCTCCTCTTCGACAACAACATGACAAGCTCACTAGCCTCTTCCCTGCTACGCCCGGTCCCCTACATGGGCGTGATCCACGTCGTTCACGAAGCCGTCAAGCTCGGCTTCCGGAACGGCCATCCCGACTGGTGCAATCTCGGCCAGGGGCAGCCTGAAATCGGGCCCATGGCAGGCGCGCCGGAACGGCTGGCTTCGCTGCAGTTCGACGTGGCCGATTGCGCCTACGGGCCGGTCGGCGGCATCGATGCGCTGCGTCAGGCGGTTGCGGACGATTACAACCGTCGCTATCGTCGCGGCAAGGCATCGCAGTACACGAAGGACAATGTCGCAATCGCCTCCGGTGGGCGGCTTGCGCTGTCGCGCCTGCTCGCCACCCTGGGAGAAATTCGTCTGGGCCACATCGTGCCCGACTACACCGCCTACGAAGATCTGATCGCTTACCACCGCCACCGCTTCACGCCGGTCACGCTGCCGGTGGGGCCCGAAGACGGCTTTGCCATCCCGGCGCAGGCGCTCGAGGGATTGATCGCCAGGGAAGAACTGAACGCGCTGCTGTGGAGCAATCCCAACAACCCCACGGGCGCCGTGGTGCGTGGTGAAGCACTGGCGCAGTATGTGGCGGCGGCGCGCAACACGGGCTGCTGGATGCTGCTCGACGAATTCTATTCGCACTTCGTGTTCGAAGATGGCCACGCCCCCGCTGACCATCCGGTCTCTGCCGCCGAATTCGTCGAGGACGTGGAGACGGACCCGGTCGTCATCGTCGACGGCCTGACGAAGAATCACCGTTACCCCGGCCTGCGCGTAGGCTGGGTGGTGGGGCCGACCGACGTGATCGACATGATCAGCCGTGCGGCAAGCGCCATCGACGGCGGCCCGCCGACGATCGTGCAACGGCTTGCCGTGCAGGCGCTGCAACACGACCGTGCGGATCAGGAAACGTCCGCATTGCGGGAAATGTTCGCCAGGAAGCGCCGCATCATGCTCGACGCGCTGACCGAAATGGGCGTCGAAATCCCCTGCCCCGGCAACGGCACGTTCTATCTGTGGGGCCGGGTGCATCGGCTGCCCGCGCCGCTGAACACCGCGGACACCTTCTTTACCGAGGGTCTCAAGCGCAAGGTCATGACCGTGCCCGGCAGGTTCTTCGACGTCAATCCGGGCAAGCAGCGAACGACCGGGTATATCGACGCAAGCTGGGTGCGCTTCTCGTTCGGCCCGCCCGAGCCCAATCTCCGCATGGGACTGGAGCGCCTGGGCGACATGGTCAACAGCGCCAGACGAGGGTAATCCGGATGTCCCCCGATACCTACCTCTCGCACGGCGTCATCGATCCCGACGATTTCGGCGGCGCCGTCAATCCGCCGGTCTTCCACGCGTCGACCGTGACGTTTCGCAATCTCGACGACATGGAAGCGCGCGGGCGTGCCATGTCGGGCGCCGACACGGATGTCATGTGGTACGGCCGCAAAGGCACGCCGACCACCTTCGCGTTGCAGAATGCCTTGGCCCAACTCGAAGGCGGGCACCGCTCGCTGCTGGTGTCGTCGGGCCTGGCGGCGTGTACGAGCGCGATCATGGCGTTCGTCAAAGCCGGCGATCACATCCTGGTGAGCGACAGCGTCTATGGCCCGACGCGCCACTATGTCGAAACGGTACTGGCCCGCTGCAACGTGTCTGCGACGTTCTACGACCCCACGCTTGGGCCCGACATCGCGGCCTTGTTCCGTCCGACCACGACCCTCGTGTTCGCCGAGTCACCGGGTTCGCAGACGTTCGAAATGCAGGACATTCCTGCCATTGCGAAGGTCGCACACCGGCATGGCGCGGTCGTCGTGATCGACAACACGTGGGCCACGCCCTTGTTCTTCAAGCCATTCGAGCACGGCGTGGATGTCTCCGTGCATGCGGGAACGAAATACATCGTTGGGCATTCGGACGCTTTGATGGGTGTGATCACGACCAACCGCGAGTCATGGAACACGGTGCGCGAATATGTCTTCGCCACTGGCCAGCACGCGGGCCCGGACGACGTTTATCTCGCGCAGCGGGGCTTGCGGACGATGGCCGTGCGCCTTGAGCGGCATCAGCGTAGCGGACTGGCCATTGCCGATTGGCTGGCGGGCCGTCCGGAGGTGGCCCAGGTGTTGCACCCCGGGCTCCCAGGTGCGCCGGGCCACGCACTCTGGCGTCGGGATTTCACCGGGGCTTCAGGATTGTTCAGCGTCGTACTCAAGCCTGGATATGGGCGCGAGGCGTTCCGCGCCTTCATCGACGACCTGAAGTTGTTCCGCCTGGGCTTTTCCTGGGGCGGATTCGAGAGCCTGGTGATGCCCTTCGATCCCAGGGAGGAGCGTCCCGCAGCCGCCTGGCCGTATGCCGGCCAGGCATTCCGATTGCACGTGGGCCTTGAGGCCAAGGAGGACTTGATCGCCGATCTGGAAGCCGCGTTCCGCCGACTTGTCGGGCAATAGCGTTGCCCTTCAAAAAAAATATCTATTCCTACATTGGAGACAAGGCATGAAATCCCTGAAGTTGCTGTTGCAAAGCGCGTGCATCGCGACCCTCCTGAATGTCATGGCGCCTGCCGTGCACGCTGAAGATCTGCTGGATTCGGTCAAATTCAGCGGTGTCCTGAAAGTCGGCATGGAGGGCACTTACCCACCCTTTGGCTATCGCAATGGCGACGGTCAGCTCGACGGCTTTGACGTGGCCGTAGCCAAAGCCGTGGCCGACAAGATGGGGCTCAAGATCCAGTTCATCACCACCGAGTGGAGTGGCATCATTGCCGGCCTGCAAGCCGGCAAGTTCGACGTCATCGTCAACCAGGTGAGCATCACGCCGGCGCGCCGCCAGGCTCTGGATTTCACCCAGCCATACGTCTATTCCGCGGTCCAGGTACTTCAGCGCAGCGATGACAAGCGCGAGTTCCAATCGCTGGAAGAACTGAAGGGAAAATCCGTCGGCGTCACCCTGGGCAGCAATTATGCCGAACTGGCGAAATCTGTGCCGGGTATCCTGGTGCAAACCTATCCGGGTACGTCGGAAAACCTGCGTGACCTGGCGGCCGGGCGCATCGATGCCGCCCTCAATGACCGCCTGATGCTGCCGTACCTGATCAAGAACTCCAAGATGCCGCTACGCACCGGCGCGCTGCTCGCTGGCACGAAGCTAGAGATGGGCATCCCGTTCCGCAAGGGCAATCCCAAGTTTGCCAAAGCCATTGACGACGCGCTGAACGCGTTGCAGCAGGATGGCACATTGCGCAAGCTGTCCATCCAGTGGCTGGCTACCGACGCCAGCAGACCCATCGCCCAGTAATCGCTGCCACGCCGGCCGGCTCGTTCCATTGCTGCAGGCATGGGCCTGGCCGGCCACGCGGCCACTGCTACGGATTGAATCATGGAATCTCTTGATCTAGTTATTCATGCATCGCCTGTACTCCTGCACGGAGCGGCGATCACCGTGAAATTTGCCTTGGCGTCGATGGTGTTCGGCCTGCTGGTCGGGATCGTGGTCGCCATCATGGGTATCAGCACCAGTCCAATCCTGGGCGGCATTGCCCGCACCTATGTCAGTGTCATGCGCGGCACGCCCCTGCTGGTGCAGATGTTCGTCGTCTACTATGGCCTGCCAGACCTCGGCATTTCCCTGGATCCCACCAGCGCCGGCATTCTTACCCTTACGGCCAATGCCGGCGCGTACCTGTCGGAGAGCATGCGCGGCGCGATTCTCGGTATCGGCAGAGGGCAATGGAGCGCAGCGCACAGCCTCGGGCTGAGCCATCTGCAGACACTGCGCTACATCGTCTGCCCGCAGGCCTTGCGGCTTGCCGTGCCAAGTCTCGGCAACACGCTCATCAGCCTGATCAAGGATACGTCGCTGGTGTCAGTCATCACCGTGACAGAGTTGCTCAGGTCGTCCCAGGAGATCATCGCATCCACGTTCCAGCCGCTTCCCCTGTATCTGTCGGTAGCGGCGATCTACTGGCTGCTCAGCACCGGATTGTCATGGGTGCAGCGTCGCCTCGAGGCGCGTCTGACACTGCCCGTGACGCGTTGATTTAACGGGTCGGAACCCCGAAGAAAGCAATCTGCAAGTAGGAGACAAAACAATGATCGCGCTCGAAGGCGTATCGAAGTGGTACGGTCAGTTCAAGGTGCTTGATGCGTGCAGCACCCAGGTAGAAAAAGGCGAGGTCGTGGTCATCTGCGGCCCTTCCGGATCAGGAAAATCCACGCTGATCAAAACGGTCAACGGCCTCGAGCCGTTTCAGCAGGGCCGGATCAGTGTGGACGGTGTGATGGTCGGCGATCCGAAGATCAAGCTCGCCCAGTTGCGTGCGCGGGTTGGCATGGTGTTTCAGCATTTTGAGCTGTTCCCGCATCTGTCCATTCTCGACAACCTGTCCCTGGCGCAGGTCAAAGTGTTGAAACGCCGCAAAGCGGAGGCACAGGAGAACGGCATGCGGCTGCTCGAACGCGTCGGCCTGAAAGCGCATGCGCGGAAATACCCCGGGCAGCTTTCGGGCGGGCAACAACAGCGTGTTGCGATTGCGCGCGCGCTGTCGATGGATCCGATCGCCATGCTGTTCGACGAACCGACATCGGCGCTCGATCCCGAAATGATCAATGAGGTGCTGGACGTCATGGTCGAACTGGCACGCGAGGGCATGACGATGATCTGCGTCACCCATGAAATGGGGTTCGCGAAAAAGGTCGCCAGCCGCGTGATTTTCATGGATGGCGGCGCCATCGTCGAAGATGCCGGCAAGGAAGCCTTCTTCGGCGACCCGAAGTCGGCCCGTGCGAAGGAATTCCTCGCAAAGATTCTGCATTGACTCACACCAGCTTGCATGAAGGCGGGGGAAGTCGAGGGCGATCAAGGTCCCCGCTGACAACACCCGCCGCCTCCCCATCTTGGTCCACCTCCCCAAAAATCGAAATCATGAAGATCACGGATCGCCTTGCCTCTTTCTCCCGCCTCGATCTGGTCGGCGCGGCCACGCCCCTGCAAAAGCTCGATCGCCTGTCCGGGATGCTCGGGCGCGACATCTACATCAAGCGGGATGACACCACGCCACTTGCGTTTGGCGGAAACAAACTGCGCAAGCTTGAGTTCCTGGCGGCTGACGCCTTGCGCCAGGGCGCCGATACGCTGGTAACGGCCGGAGCCATACAGTCGAATCATGTCCGGCAGACGGCCGCGCTGGCGGCCCGTCTTGGGCTACGCTGCAGCGCTTTGCTGGAAAACCCGACCGGCACGGCAGACAGCGACTACCTGCACAGCGGCAACCGCCTGCTGCTCGATCTGTTCGACGCCCAGGCCGAGCCGGTTGCCAGTCTCGACAACGCCGACGCACAGTTGCAAGCCCTTGCGGAACGGCTGCGTAGCGAGGGGCACAAGCCTTATGTCATCCCAATCGGCGGGTCCAATCCGCTGGGGGCATTGGGGTATGTACGTGCCGGCCTGGAACTGGCCCAGCAAGCCGAAGCGATGGGTCTTGCATTCTCGGCGGTCGTGCTGGCGTCCGGCAGTGCCGGAACCCATGGCGGGCTTGCGTTAGCGCTCGCACACGCGATGCCGGGTACACCGGTCGTCGGCGTTACCGTGTCGCGCAGCGTCGCGGCGCAAACGCCGAAGGTGGCTGGGCTGATCGAGGGTACTGCTGCGCTGCTCGATGTCGAGGTGCCGGCAGGGCTGAAAGTCGAGCTGTGGGACGAGTACTTCGCACCTCGCTATGGTGAACCCAACCAGGCTGGGCTGGAGGCCATCCGCATCCTGGCCGGTACCGAAGGCGTGTTGCTCGATCCCGTTTATACGGGGAAGGCGATGGCCGGCCTGCTCGATGGTGTCGCGCGCCGGCGCTTTACCGGCGATGGCCCGGTGTTGTTCCTGCATACCGGCGGTGCGCCGGCGTTGTTTGCGTATCGCAATGCAATCAACATGGAAATACGGACAGCGGCTACGACGATCCCAACGACGTCCGCGTTCTGACCCATGGCGCATTAGATCTCGTTGGCGTTGCAAACGACCAGAACGACCTTCCTTTCGATACCGAATGGGGGCTCGACTGGGCGTACATCGGGCGAATGTTGCGACACGTCGATCAGGCTATGACGCCTCTGGCGTATCGGATCGGCATTCGAACCGTGGGATCCGTTCGTCCGCTTTTGACGATCAGCAAGGGGAAAAAGGCCCCGTCACCAAGATGGGTGAGGCCTTTGCGTTGCAGGCCGCCGAGGCAGCTCAAAGAGCATGTGATGGATGCATGCGAGCATTCTGCAAGACTGCCTGCACCACTGCGCAAGAAGGCCTTTGTTACATACCGTTGGACTGTCTTTAGAACTTGTGGCGAATACCTGCGGCGACACCAAGCATATTGCTTTGACCGCTGGCAAGCGTGTAGCTATTGCCAAGGGACAGGCAGTTGGCAAAGCCGATCATCGCAGAATCCAGTCCCAGACCCGCATTCTTTGAATATGCCATGGTCAGGTAGACATCAATCCGCTGGTCGACGCCGGCTACCTGGCCGGCAACCCGCTCTCGCTGGCGCGCAGCCGGCGCGGCGCGGCCACGCCGCGCATCTCGCGCTACCTGAGCCACGACCTGAAGCAACTCAAGCAGCACTTGTTTGGCGCCGATACCCGTACCACCACATCCGCGCCAATTTATGGCGCAGTTAGACAAACTGCGCCATAATCGCGCCACCGTTTAAACGAACTGCGCCACAGCCCACATGTCCACCGCCAATGCACTGCTAGAAAGCGTTCGGAAAGCCTCCGCGGGATTGATGCTCGCGGAGTTGCTTGCACAGCATCCCGACGTTGCGCGACGGACAGCACAACGCTGGATCAGCCAATTGATCGATAGTGGACAGATCAGAGCGATCGGCGAAGGGCGCGCCCGCCGTTATCTTCCAGTGAAATCGGCAGCGATTGCCCCGGCTGCCACTGAGGAAGACCGCCTCCCAAGTTACATCCCGCTTTCCGCCGACAGCCGCGATATCGTGGCGTATATCGACCAGCCGCCGGAGGCGCGGAAGCCCGTGGGTTACCAACGCGAATTTCTTGACGTCTATCGGCCCAATGTCACTTGGTATCTGTCGGAATCGCTGCGGCGTCAGCTACACAAGATGGGCAAGACCGCGCAGGCTGATGCACCCGCTGGAACCTATAGCAGGGCAATTCTGAACCGGCTCCTGATCGACCTATCATGGGCATCGAGCCAATTGGAGGGGAACACCTATTCCCGGCTGGACACCCGTGAGTTGATCGAGCACGGGAAAGTCGCGCAAGGCAAGGCGGCCATTGAGACCCAGATGATCCTCAACCACAAGACTGCCATCGAGTTGCTGGTGGAGAACATCGGTACGGTCGGTTTTGACCGCTACACCTTGATGAACCTGCATAGCGCCTTGTCGGAGAACCTGTTGCCTAACCCTGCCGATGAAGGCCGGATTCGCCAGCACGCCGTGGACATTGGCCAAAGTGTTTACCGTCCCCTGTCCGCACCACAACAGATCGACGAGGCGCTGAATGTCCTGCTCGAGAAGGTGAATCAGATTGCCGATCCCTTCGAACAGTCATTCTTCGTGATGGTGCATCTGCCGTACCTGCAGCCATTCGCCGATATCAACAAACGCACCTCGCGCCTGGTGGCCAATTTGCCGCTGTTCCGCGCAAACCTTTGTCCGCTCACTTTCCTCGATGTGCCGGAGCACGCTTACAGCCGCGCCATCCTCGGCATGTATGAGATGGCCCGCGTCGAGTTGCTGCGCGATCTCTATGTTTGGGCCTACGAGCGGTCGACGCAAGAGTATCTGGCCATCAAGCAGGATCTGGCGGAACCAGATCCGCTGCGACTTGCCTGGCGTGATCTGATCAAACAAGCGATCCGGGACGTCGTGATGCAACCCAATCAGGATGCACTAACAGTGATTCGGCAGGCGGTCATGGCAAGAGTGCCGGAAGCCGAGCGCGACAATGTGCAAGCGCTGATCGTGGAAGAGCTCCGGCGCCTGCACGAGGGTGTGCTGGCACGCTACGGCTTGCGCCCCTCGGAGCTCACCGTTTGGAAAGCAGTCCAAATGGCGGGGCCGCCCAACTGATCGCATTGCCGCGGCGCGAGATGGGAAGCACTCAGCTTTGTCTCCTCGGCGCATGGCGCAAGATCCTGCGATACGCACGACAAAAGCACTTTCTTCGCGCCCTCAGCCACATGAGCCACCAGCAGGTCGACCTGCGCCTCGTGCGGGACAATGTCGGGCACGCGTGCGTTGCGACCACAAGCGCCTGCCTGCACACGGAAGACAACGTGCGACACACGGCTACGCAGGAACGGCACTGAATCGCGTGGAAACGCTAGCATTGGCGCCCCTTTGTTGCCAGACTTCGGTTTTCCGCTTCGGCAAACGCATTCTTGAACTCGGGAAGGCGACCGGCTTGTCCCAAGAGGCATTTGCCGATAGGGTTGGCTTTGCACGGACCTATATGCGTCGGATTGAAACGGTACCAGCCACTCCGATGCGCTGCCGGGATCTTTGTGCCTGAGCAATTCAAGACTCTAGCCCTTCAAGCAAAAGCTCACCTCGGACCCAGCTAGCGTACCCAATTCTGCGAGACATCGATTGAGCCGCCAAAGATATTTGGAGACCCGCGGTTGGCGGGCAAAGGCAGCAAAAGTTCAATGCCGGGCAGATGGCTTAGGCAGAAGTTGAGGGGCGGCGGAGCTGACGCGCTACCGTCGTGCCCACGGCCCTGCCCGCAGCACCCTTGCCCGCCGAGGACGCTCCCTCGTGCTGCCGGCCATCGGCCAGATCTGGGCGGCGCGCTGCATCTGGTGCTGAAGGAGAGATTCGCGCCGGCTGCCGAGCGGCGGCGCGCGCGTGGCCCCGAATGGGAAAGCCAAATTCACGCTGGCCACCTCCGGCGCCTACCTGCATACAGAGGACGATGCCCGGCACGCGGCCACGCAGGAGCTGCTCTGAATCGGCTGGACGCCAACCACTGCAGTGCCAGCCGAGCCGGAGGCGGTGCCGTTGGACTCCACTGCCGGCACGCCCTGCAAACTTTCACGTTCGTGAAAGTATCCGTGGCCCTGTCACTCGGCCCTCGTGGCTACGCTCGGCGGGTACGGCAGACGGACAGGACCCCGCGTTCGTCACGCGAGAGGGGTTAGGTTCGGCGCGGGTGGCGCCAAACCCGTGCCGAGCCGTCTATTGCGGAAACGAGGCGCGGTACGCCAGTGCACCACCGGCGGATGGGATGGACGTCCTGCGCAGGCGGAAGGCCCTGCCGGCCGGCGACCCTGGCGCCACGTCGCGCCCCTGGCAGATATCTTGATCTACCCAACCTCGGATCAAGGTTGGGTAGAAATTCTGGCGATTAATTGCATTCTTGCACCATAGGCATATGGCACGTTCACCGTTCGTCTTCACGCGAGCCTGCGTGAGCGCGCATGGGGCAGCGCTCGGGTTTCGGGGCGAATTTTCCCTCGCCCAGCTTCGCCCATCCATTGACTCCACGCGCACCATGAAAGTGCTTCTTGAGACGCTAATTTTTCATATAATATAAGATATATGATTGTAACTTATAGAAATCTGCAAGGAATTTTCGCCTTACATGGGAACTACTCGTCGGTTGAAGGGATGGCTCTTTGCCTGCAAATTGGTGTCCCGCCTAGCCTTGCGGTCGTCGATTCTTTAAGATAAATGGATGTAACTAAAATGAGGTCGTTATGACTTCCTGGGGATTCTACGGACGGACGGGGACGCTGGAGACGCTCGACCGGATTGTCCATGGTCCAAACTGGTTCTTCTGCCGCATCCAAGGCCGACGACGCATCGGCAAGACGACCCTGCTGCGCGAGCTCTCCAGGAGCGAGCCGTCGTTACTCGCCCGAATGGTCTACATGCAGATACCGGACTCGGACGAGCGAGATGTGGCGGCTGGGTTTCGTCGGGCGCTGGAAGACTGCGAATCCCAAACCGCCAATGCACTGGCCCCGCAAGTCACTGACTTCGCCTCGATGGCTGGCGTGATCGGCGATCTATGCCGCAGCGGCGTGATCGTTGTGCTGGACGAATTCCAGTACTTCACGCAGGCCAGGCTCTACGCCTTCAACTCATTCCTGCAGGAGCAAGTGGACCGGTTGCGCGATACGCAAGGGGGCGGGCTATTTGTCCTCGGCTCCCTGCAGTCGGAGATGAGCGCTCTCCTCGGCGATAAGGGTGCGCCGCTATTTGGGCGGCTTACGGCGACTATCGATCTGCAGCACTGGGATTTCGAGGACTTGACCGAGGTGTATCGCGCGCACGACATCCGCGACCCGCACCATTGGCTCACGCTCTGGGGCTTCTTCGAGGGCGTTCCCAAGTTTTACCGGGACGCGTATGACCAGGGCCTATTTCAGGTGGGCGCCGGGTTTCAGGAGGCCTTGCTCGAGCGGATGTTCCTGCGTGAAGGCAGCCCTCTGGCCGAGGAGGCGGACACGTCCTTCCTTCGCGAAGTGAAGGGCAGGCTGCTCTCGGTACTGAACTTCCTCGCAGAGCATCCGGGCTCGAGCCACGGGCAACTGGTCGACACACTGCTGCGGGATGAGGACGCCGCGTCGTTGAAGGCCACGGTCAAACGTTTGGTCGACAACTACCATATGGTCGACAAACGCCACCCGGTGTTTTCAGAGAGCAAGAGCCGCAACGCCCGCTATTACATCACCGACAACTTTCTGCAGGCATGGCTGTCGGTCGTGAAGCCGGCGCGGGACGCTTCCCGCATGCGCCCACTATCGAAGGCGATCGATCTGACGCTGCCCCGGCTGCACGGGCACGAGGGATACGCCTTCGAGAAGCTGATTCGTCAGTTGCACGTGGAGTGCTCGCGAAAGGGCGTGGGCGACTTCTCGCTGACCTCGATCGAACTGGGCTACTGGAATCGGCCGCGGGACGAACGGAACGCGATCGAAATCGACGTTGTCGCACTCGACGAAGACACGCGGCGCATCCGCTTCGGCTCCTGCAAGCGCAGCGCGAGCAAGCACATCCGGTCCTCGCTTGCCGAGTTCGAGCGACACATCGAGCGGTTCATGTCGACAAAGGAAGGGCGCCGGGTAAAAGGATGGACGTTGACCAAGGCCCTGTTCTCTCCAGTCTTTTCCGAAGAAGAGGCTCGGGTGTTGACGAGCGCCGGCTACCAGTGCCTGGACTTGCCGGCGTATGCACGGATACTGGCGTCTCCGCGGTCGGCGTGATGCTCCAGCCGAGCCTTAGCCTTTCCACTGCCCGGTACAGATACTTCCATTGGCCACGCACCAGGATGCAGGTCGCGTCCATGCGCCAGCTTCTACCCACCGGGCGCTTGCGACGACGAAACACCTTGTGCAGTTCCGGCAGCAGCTTGAGCGCCCACCCCGCTCAGACCTTTACTTCAAACAAGCAGCCGGACAGCGGCGCCTTGGCCAGCGTTTCCAGCGGCACCTGTTGACGCGAGGAGGTGATGTAGAGCGTGTCGAGGCTAGCGCCGCCGAGCGCCACATCGCTGGGGCACGGCACCGGCATGCCCACCACGCGATCGAGCGTGCCGTCGCGCGTGAATCGCACCACGCTCCAGCCTTCGCACAGTGCAGTCCAGATGCCGCCGCCGGCGTCCAGCGCAAGCCCGCTCAGCTTGCCCGCGCCCGGCGGCATGCTGGCCAGCCGGCGCACCGCGGATGAGCCGGGTTGCAGCATCAGGATGGCACCGGAGGCGGGCGTGGTGGCATAGAGCGTGTCATCCGCTGCGCTCCAGCACAGCGCCTGCACGGCCTCGCCGATATGCCAGCGCGCGTCGAGGCTGCCGTTCGCGCGCAGCAGGCCCACCGACGACCCTCCCTCCGCCGATTCCATCGCGGCCCACACGGCTTGCGTGACTTGCGCGCCGTCGCCAGCATCGCCACCATCGCAAAACGCCTGCAGCGGCGTGCGAGGCCAGCCCTCCAGCGGGCGCCGGCTGCCGTCCGCCGCGATGGCGACCGCGCCATCGTCATGCATGGCCCAGACCTCATCACCGCGCAGCAGCATGCCCTTCACAGGCGCTTCCAGCCGCAGCAGCTGCTCGTCGCGCGCGGGATCCTGCGTGGTGTCCAGCATGCGCACCGAGGGCGCCAGCACGTCGGCCCAGTACAGCCGCTGGCGCTGCGCGCACCACAGCGGATGTCCGCCCTGGAAAGCCCACGGCCCGGGCACGGCCGTCACCGCGGCGTCGCCTGCCGGCGCGCGCACGCCTTCGAGTTGCGCACCGATACGGCGGGCTGCCTGCGCCACTTCCGGGCCCAGCAGCTCCAGGCGCGCCCGCGTGAGGCGGTAGGCGGGCCCGGCCACGCTGATGGCGCCGCGCACCGCTCCTTCGGGGTCGACGATGGGCGCGCCCACGCAGCGCACACCCATCACGATCTCTTCATCGTCAATCGAGTATCCGCGCGCCGCGGTGATATTGAGCTCCGCGTTGAGACGGCGGCGATCGGTGATGGTGAGCGGCGTGAGCGCCTTCAATGTCAGCTCGCGCACGATGGCATCGCGTGCCGGGCCCTCCATGGCCGAGAGGATGGCCTTGCCCTGGCTGGTGCAATGCACAGGCTTGCGCTGGCCAAGCACCGCGGCCGAGCGTTCGCTGTGGGCGCCGTCGCAGCGCTCCAGGGAGATCACCTCCAACCCGTCCAGCGTGGCGAGATAGCACGTCTCGCCGGTAAGGTCGCGCAGTCCGCGCATCTCGTGCGCGGCGGCGGCCACCAGGTCCGGCATGGCGTAGGCCTGGCGCGCCATCTCGAAGCAGCGAAAGCCCAGCCGGTACACCTTGCGCAGCGGATCGCGCCGCAGCATGCCACGCGCCACCAGCGTGGCCAGCAGGCGGTACACCGTGGTGCGCGGGAGCGCAAGCTGCGCGGCCAGGTCGCTCTGGCTGACGCCGCCGGGGGTGGCGCCAACCGCTTCCAGCACGTCGATGGCTTTCTCGATTGCGCCGGTACCGTCACCGGGATTCACGGACATGGTGGCTTGTCTCAATATATGGAAAAAATGAAGGAGTCTGGCGGGGCCGCTCCTCTGACGAGCATTTTAAGTTCCGGGGAAGTTCAATACCATTCAAACAGCCAGCACAGCTGACACGCGGCCAGATTTGTCCCACCGATTGGGACGAGGGCCGCCCCAACTACTTGCAACCCGGACAGCGCGCACCATGAGCACCAACCCCACCTTCACGCCTCCCCCGCCCCTGGCCAAGATCCCGCAGCGCGCCCCCGCGCCGTTCGTGCCGGATTCGGTACTTGACCGCCTGGCCAAGGTGACCAGCGGCTCGCTCACCACGCAGCTCTACATCAAAGGCTTCCGCCAGCCCGTATTGCACGGGCTGACGCCGCTGAACCCCAAGGTCAAGCCCTTTGCCGGGCGCGCGTACACCATGCGCTTCATCCCGGCGCGCGAAGATATCGACGTCTACGGCAACCTCACCACCGAGCCCTCCGCGGACAACCTGCAATGGGTGGGCGTGGAGCAGATCGAGCCGGGCCATGTGCTGGTGATCGACAGCAATCGCGACGGCCGCGCCGCGTCGATGGGGAATATGCTGATCACGCGCATGATGATGCGCGGCGCCCGCGCGGTCATCACCGATGGCAGCTTCCGCGACGGCACGGAACTCAGCCAGATGGATTTCCCGGTGTGGAGCACAGGCGTGACCGCCACCACGCGGCTGTCCTACCACCATGTGGCCGACCTGCAAGTGCCGATTGGCTGCGCCGGCGTGGCGATCTATCCCGGCGACGTGATCCACGGCGACGGCGACAACATCACCGTGATCCCGGCCCACCTGGCCGAGGAAATGGCCAACCTGTGCGAGAAGCGCGACGACATCGAAGCCTACCTGGCGCTGCGCGTGCAGGCCGGCGAAGCGCTGTGGGGCCTGTACCCGCCCAGCGAAGCGACGCGCGCGCAGCATCGCGAATGGGTTGCCGCCGGCCGCCCGCCGATTCCGGCAGCCAAGCCCGCCGGCAGCCGCTGAGTCCGCTGCATCCCCCAACCGGACACAAGACCCAAATGACAGCCAAATTCACCCCCGAACAACATGCCGCGCTGATCCGCCGCTACTTCGACGCCTGCAACGCGGCCGACTACGACGCGCTGGTGGACTGCTTCACGCCCGACGCCGTGCACTACTTCCCCGCCGGCCTGCCCGAAGTGCCCTGGTGCACCGCCGACACCATCGCCAAAAAATGGATCTGGTGCGTGGAAACGCTCGGCTCGCAATGGACCATCGAGCGCCTCATCGTCAGCCATGACAGCCCTGAAGCGATGATCGAGTGGACGCACTGGAAGAACAAGAGCGGCACCGCGCTGCGCGGCGCCGAGTGGTATGACTTCGATCCGGAAACCGGCAAGATCGCCGAGATCCGCGCCTACTACGCCTCGCCCGCCGACAAGGCAACGCCCATCAACGAACTGGTGGCATTCGACTACGCTGGCCGCGGCTATCACTTGAAGAGCGTATGACCATGACCTCGCTGCTCCAATCCATCGACGCGCGCAGTGGCCAGCCCACCGGCGCAAGCTGGCCGGCCTCCACGCCGACGCAGATCGATGCCGCCGTGGCCTCCGCTGCTGCAGTGGCCGGCCAATGGGGCGCCAGTTCCGCCGCGCAACGCGCGGCCCTGCTGCGCGCGCTTGCCGCCGCGCTCGAAGCCGATCGCGAAACCCTGGTGCCGCAGGCCGACAGCGAGAGCGCGCTCGGCCTGCCGCGCCTGAATGGCGAACTGGACCGCACCGCCTTCCAGCTGCGCGGCTTTGCCGACGTGCTGGAGCGCGGCGACGCGCACGCCAGCCTCGACGATCCCGCCGTGGCCGGCGCGCCACCCGCCGGGCGTCCGCGCTTGACCCGCGTGCGCGTACCCGTGGGGCCGGTGGCGATGTTCTCCGCCAGCAATTTCCCGTTTGCGTTCTCGGTGCTCGGCGGCGACACCGCCGCGGCACTCGCGGCCGGCTGCCCGGTGGTCGTCAAAGCGCATCCGGCGCATCCGGAACTGTCGCGCAAGACCGCCGCGCTGGCGCAGCGCGTCGTGGCCGAACAAGGGCTGCCCGCTGGCATCTTCGGCTTCGTCGAAGGCGCAGCCATCGAGACCGGCGTGCGCCTGGTGCAGGCGGAGGCGATCGCGGCCGTGGCTTTCACCGGCTCGTTCAAGGGCGGCACCGCGCTGGCCAAGGTGGCTGCCGAGCGGCCCCACCCGATTCCGTTCTACGGCGAGCTCGGCTCCGTCAATCCGCTGGTGGTGCTGCCGGCCGCGCTGCGCGGCAACAGCGCGGAGCTGGCGCAGAACCTGGCCAGCTCGATCTGCCTTGGCAGCGGCCAGTTCTGCACCAGCCCCGGCGTGATCGTGGTTGGCAAGGACGCGGCGGGCGACGCCATTGTCGGCGCGCTGGCCGGGGCCCTGGACGCGCTCGCGCCGCATGCCATGCTCAGTGCCGGCATTCGCGCCGCTTTTGACCAGGGCGTGGCGCGCTGGCGCGCGTCCGGCAAGCTCAAGCCACTGCTCAGTGAAGTGGCGCGAGCGGACGCCGGCGGCCTGCCTCGCCCCTACCTCGCCGAAGTCGACGCTGCGGACTTTATCGCCGACCACAGCCTGCACGAGGAAGTCTTCGGCGCCGCCGCGCTGGTGGTGCGGATCGACTCGCCGGAGCAGGCGCAGCAAGTGCTGCGCGCCGTGGGCGGCTCGCTCACCGTGACGCTGTGGGGCGTGGATGCCGGCAGCGAGACACCGGACGCCACCACGCTGGAACTCGTGCGCGCCGCCACCCAGGTGGCCGGGCGTGTGCTGTTTGCGGGCGTGCCCACCGGCGTGGCCGTGACCGCCGCGCAGCAGCACGGAGGCCCCTTCCCCGCGTCGACGCAACCGCTTTCCACCTCAGTGGGCTACGCCGCGCTCGATCGCTTCCTGCGCCCGGTGGCGCTGCAAGACGCGCCGGCCTGGCTGATTGCACGCGCGGGGGTGCCATGCTGAGACATATCGTGTTGTTCCGGCGCAAGCCAGAGGTAACCAAGGACGCAGTGCTGGAGGCGGCGCTGACCGCACGCATGCTGGCCCTCGGCGCGCAGGTCCCGGCCATACGCAGCTGGCGCTTTGCCGCCAATGAGCTGGATCGTGCGATCTGCTGGGACTATGTGCTGGAGTCCGAGGTGGATGGCAAAGCCGCGCTGGATACCTATCTGTTCCATCCTTTGCACCAGGCGCTGGTGGCGGATCTGAAGCCTTACTTTGAGTGGGCCGCGGTGGACTACACGGTTTGAGGCGGCGGGGTTTTCCCGCGCATCGCGCACGACCGTCCCATTTGCTGGGAGTGCGCTGGCGATCCCGCCGCGCGAGCATCGCCAGCGCGCGCAAAGCTTCCTATTGTGTTGATTCCCGCAAGATCAGGACAAAGGAGCCCGGGCATGGAGACACAAGCCAATTCGCATCACCCTGAGCAGCAAGAATTTCCGCTTCCGCAAGCCGCTTCTGCGCAGCGCCGCGGCTTCCTGAAGGGTAGCCTTGCACTGGCGGCCAGCGCCGCCGCCGGTAATGCCGCAGCGCAGTGGACACCTTCGCTGCGCTACCCCGACCCCAGTGTCGTCATCCTCGACCCCTCCTTCTCGAAGTACCGTCTGTTCAACGCCAGCGTGGAACAGCTCGCCACCGGCCTGCGCTGGGCCGAGGGCCCGGTGTGGATCGGCGACGGCGGCTACCTGCTTGTCAGCGACGTGGCGTCCAACCGCATCATGCGCTGGGATGAGGCCAGCGGCCAGCTCACTACCTTCCGCGCGCCAGCCAACTATCCCAACGGCAACACGCGCGACCGCGAGGGCCGGCTCATCACCTGCGAAGGCGCAATCACGCGGCGCATCAGCCGTACCGAGCATAGCGGCAAAGTGCTCACGCTGGCCGACAACTTCGTAGGCAAGCCCTTCAACTCTCCGAACGACATTGTCTGCAAGTCCGATGGCTCCATCTGGTTCACCGATCCGCCCTTCCAGCTCAGCAACAACTACGAAGGGCGCATCGGCAAACCAGAGCTGCCGCACGCGGTTTATCGCATCGACGGCGAGACCGGCAAGCTCACCCAGGTCATCAACGACCTGGCCGGGCCGAACGGCCTGTGCTTCTCGCCGGACGAGAAAACGCTCTATGTGATCGAAGGCCGTGCCCAGCCCAACCGGCTGGTGTGGGCCTACAGCGTCGGGCCCGATGGACGCCTGACGAACCGCACCAAACATATCGACGCCAACGGCCCCGGTGCGCTGGACGGCATCAAGTGCGACGAGGACGGCAACATCTGGGCTGGGTGGGGCAGCGGCGGCGCGCCCGGCGTGGACCCGGCACCGCTGGACGGCGTGATGGTGTTCAATCCCAAGGGCAAGCCCATTGGCCATGTCCGCCTGCCGGAGCGCTGCGCCAACCTGTGCTTCGGCGGCCTGGAGAACAATCGGCTGTTCATGGCCAGCAGCCACTCCATCTACGCGCTGTACGTCAATACGCGTGGCGCCGGCGCTGCCTGACGCGAGGCGGGTGTCAAACGCAACCGGCGCGCTCTTGGGCGCGCCGGTTGCGTATGGCTTGGTGCGGCTTGGTGCGCTATCGCTAGCAACTGCCTACGGCCGCACCCCAAACTCCACCTTGTCCCCCGTCCAGGCCAGCGCCTGCTCGCTCAAGCTAAACCCAAGACCCGGCCGGCTGGGCACGATCATCCTGCCGTCGCGCAACTCCAGCCGCTCGTTGAACATCGGCTCCAGCCATTCGAAATGCTCCAGCCACGGCTCCTGCGGATAGGCAGCAGCCAGGTGCAGGTGGATCTCCATGGCGAAGTGCGGCGCCAGCTTCAGCCCCTTGAAGTCCGCCAGGCTCATGATCTGCAGGAAGGGGGTGATGCCGCCCACGCGCGGCGCGTCGGGCTGCACGAAATCGCTGGCATGCGCGGTGATGAGCTGCGCGTGCTCGCCGAAGCTGGTCAGCATTTCGCCGGTGGCGATCGGCGTATCGAGCGAGGCCGCGAGCGCGGCGTGGCCTTCGATGTCGTAGGCGTCGAGCGGCTCTTCGATCCACACCAGGTTGAACTGCTCCAGCACGCGGCCGAAGCGCTGCGCGGTGGTGCGGTCCCATTGCTGGTTGGCGTCCACCATGAAGGGGAAGTCGTCGCCCAGCAGTTCGCGCACCGCCTTGACGCGCTTGAGGTCGGTGGCGGTATCGGGCTGGCCGACCTTGATCTTGATGCCGCCGATGCCGTTGGCGCGGGAGGCCTCGATGTTCTTCAGGACCTGGTCCAGCGGCATCGACAGGTAGCCGCCGGAGGTGTTGTAGCAGCGCACGGAATCGCGGTGCGCGCCCAGCAGCTTGGCCAGAGGCAGGCCGGCGCGCTTGGCCTTGAGATCCCATAGCGCGATATCGAACGGGGCGATGGCCTGCGTGGTCAGGCCGCTGCGGCCCATCGACGCCCCGGCCCACAGCAGCTTGTTCCAGATGCGGGCGATGTCGTTCGGGTCCTCGCCGATCAGCTCCGGCGCGATCTCCTTGGCGTGGGCGTACATGCCGGGGCCGCCTGCGCGCTTGGAGTAGCCGAAGCCAATACCCTCGTGACCGTCGCGGGTGCGGATCTCGGCAAAGATGAAGGCGATCTCGGTCAGCGGGCGCTGGCGCCCGGTCAGCACCTTGGCGTCGCTGATCGGGGCCGCCAGCGGCAGGGTCACCAGCGAGACCTTGACCCACGCGATACGGTCGCCCGAGGCTTGTGCCGCTGGCATTGGCGCGGCGGTTGCTTGATGTGAAACGTTGCTCATGATTTGTCCTTGTCTCTCTCGAATCCTGTCTTGCGGCGCAGCGCATGTGCGCCGTCATTCCGGCTTGATACCGGCCTCCTTGATGACCTTGCCCCAGCGCTCGGTCTCGGACTGCACAAAGCGCGCGTAGTCCTGCGAGCTGGATGCCACCACCACGAAGCCGCTGGCTTCCAGTCTGGATCGGATCTCCGGCTGCCGGAACGCCTTCATCATCTCCGCCTCCAGCTTGTCGAGGATGGGCTTCGGCGTGCCCTTGGGCGCGGACAGGCCAACCCACGACACCGCCGAGAAACCGGGATAGCCGGATTCCGCCACCGTCGGCACATCCGGGAACAGCGCGTTGCGCTGCGCGCTGGTGACCGCCAGCGCGCGCAGCTTGCCGGCCTTCACATAAGGCAGCACCGCGTCCTGGTTCACGAACATGGTGGGGATCTGGTTGGCCAGCACATCGGTCAGGGCCGGGCCGCCGCCACGGTAAGGGATGCCGACCATGTTCAGGCCCGCTGTCTGCTTGAGCAACTCCATCGCCAGGTGGCCGGACGACGCATTGGTGACGCCGTAGTTGACCTTGCCGGGGTTGGCTTTGACGTAGTCGACGAACGCCTTGAAGCTCTTTGCCGGAAAGGCGGGGTTGACCACCAGCACGTTAGGGCCGGCGATCAGCTGCGAGATCTGGATGAAATCGCGGCTCGAATCGTAGCTGGGCTTGGGCGACATGCCGTGCGCGATCGCGTTGCTGCCGATGCCGGAGAGCAGCAGCGTGTATCCGTCCGCGGGGGCTTTTGCCGCTTGCTCGGCGCCGATGGTGCCGCCGGCGCCGCCCCTGTTCTCGACGATGAACGGCTGCTTGAGCGCCTTGCCGAGCTGCTCGGCGATCAGGCGGCCCATGATGTCGCTGGTGCCGCCGGCCGGGAACGGCACGATCATGCGCACGGGCTTGGCCGGCCAGGTGTCACCTTGTGCGTGCGCGGTGGCCATGATGCCTGCGAGCGCCAGTGCACAACCGGTTAGAAACCTTCTTTTGCTGATGCTTGTCATGCTGTGTCTCCTGATTTTTATAATGAGATGCGGAAGCGCAAGAACTGCAGGGGATCAATCGACCACCCCGATCGGCCAGGGCACGAACTCGTTCAGGCCCACCCCGAGCGCTTCGCTGCAGGTCTTCTCGCCGGAGGCGTGGCGCAGCAACTGCGCGAAGATCTGCTGGCCCATCTGCTCGATAGTGGCTTCGCCGTCGATCACCACGCCGCAGTTGATATCCATGTCCTTGGCCATGCGCTGGTACATCGGCGTGTTGCTGGCCAGCTTGATGGTGGGCGCGGGCACCGAGCCAAAGCAGGAGCCGCGTCCGGTGGTGAAGCAGATCAGGTTGGCGCCGCCGGCAATCTGCCCGGTGGCGGAGACCGGGTCGTAGCCCGGCGTGTCCATGAACACCAGGCCGTGCTGCGTCACCGGTTCGGCGTATTTGTAGACTTCCATCAGCGGCGCGTTGCCGCCTTTCTTGGCGCCGCCCAGGCTTTTTTCCAGCACGTTGGCGAGACCACCCGCGTTGTTGCCGGGGCTGACGCGCCCGTTGATCTGCGTGTCGCGGCCCTTGTTGTATTCGAGCCACCAGTTGATGCGTTCGACCAGTTTCCGGCCCACCTCGGGCGTGACCGCGCGGGCGGTCAAGGTCTGCTCCACACCGAAGATCTCCGAGGTCTCCGACAGGATCGCGGTGCCGCCGTGGCGCACCAGGATCTCCATCGCCGCACCCAGCGCGGGATTGGCCGACAGGCCGGAAAAGCCATCGGAGCCACCGCATTGCAGCCCGACGGTGATGTGCTCCGCCGAAACGGGCTCACGCGTAACGGCATTGGCCGTGGACAGCATCTGCTCGACCAGCGCGATGCCGGCCTCGATGGCGCGGCGCGTGCCGCCGGCGTCCTCGATCACCAGCGTCTTCAGCATGGGGCCAGGCTGCAGGCCCTGGTCGGTCAGGAAGGCGGGCAATGCGTTGTGCTCGTGCCCGAGCGCGATCACCAGCGCGCCCGCGGTGTTGGGGTGGCGGATGTAGCCGCCAAGCGTGCGGCGCAGCAGGTCCATCGGCTCGCCGCTCATCTCCATGCCGCTGCCTTGCTCGTGCACATAAGGCACCACGCCATCGACGCTGGGAAAATCCGCCATGCGCTGGGCGTCGAACGCGTTGGCGATCTTGCGCGCCACCGTGGCGCCGCTATGGCCCACCAGGAACACGCCGATGTAGTTGCGCGTGGCCACGCGGCCATCGGCGCGCACGATGCCCATGAACTGCGCACGCTGCGCCGGCGGCACGTAGTCCGTGGGCTTGTAGTCCAGGCCGTGGCGGTAGTCCTTTACCAGCTCGCCGAAGGCAATATTGTGGCTGTGCATCCAGGTGCCGGGGGGCAGGTCATCGGCCGCGAAGCCGATCACCGTGTTGTACTTGAGCACCGGCTCGCCCTTGGCGATAAAGCGCGCGGCCACCT
This sequence comes from Cupriavidus sp. 96C5-1, assembly GCF_057798855.1. Lineage (NCBI taxonomy): Bacteria > Pseudomonadati > Pseudomonadota > Betaproteobacteria > Burkholderiales > Burkholderiaceae > Cupriavidus > Cupriavidus sp. 96C5-1. The sequence goes on from NZ_JBYOJU010000013.1 coordinate 25,428, forward strand.
TGTGGCCGGACGGCACGAGCTGCAGCGTGACAAGACTCTCGCCGGGCACGGCGGTGCCGGCTGGCACTTCCATGCGCGCCACCACCACATTGTCCTGGGGGTCGAGGCGGATAAAGGGGTTGCGCGCGCTGTCCTGCCTATCGGGATTGGGATCGGGATTGGGATTCATCTTGTTGTCCTTTGCGAAGTCGTTCAGGCGAGCACGCCGATGGGCCAGGGCACGAACTCGTTCTCGCCCACGCCCAGCGCTTCGCTGCAGGTCTTCTCGCCGGAGGCATGGCGCAACATCTGCGCGAAAATGCGTTGCCCCATCTCCGCCACCGTTGCCGCGCCGTCCACCACCGGGCCGCAATCGATGTCGAGGTCGTCCTCCATGCGCTTGAAGGTGCGCGTGTTGGAGGCCAGCTTGATGGTGGGCGCGGGCAACGCGCCAAAGCCCGAGCCCGTGCCCGTGGTCAAGCAGATCAGGTTGGCGCCGCCGGCAATCTGCCCGGTGGCGGAAACCGCTTCATAGCTGGGCGCATCCATGAACACCAGGCCGCGCGCCGTGACGGGATGCGCGTACTCGTAGACCGCCGTCACAGGGGAGCTGCCGGCGCGGCGCACGCCGCTGGCGGCCTTCTCCAGCGCGTTGCTCAGGCCGGTGGCGCCGCCGTCGGCGCGCACGCGGCGGTTGAGCTGGGTATCGCGCCCCGCGTGGTACTGGCGCCACCAGGCCATGCGCTGCGCGAGCTGGCCAGCCACCTCCGGCGTCGCGGCCCGCGCGGCAAAGCGCTGCCCCAGGCTTGCCAGGTCTACGGTTTCCGACAGGATCGCCGTGCCGCCCTGGGCCACGAGCAGGTCCACGGCCGCGCCCAGCGCCGGATTGGCCGAGATGGCGGAGAAGCCATCCGGCCCGGCCGCTTGCAGGCCCACCACCAGGTGCTGCGCCGAAACCGGCTGGCGCACATGCGCGTTGGCCGCCGGCAGCATCTGCTCGACGATGGCAATGCCCGCCTCGATGGTGTTGGCGGTGCCGCCGATTTCCTGCATCACCAGCGTCTTCAGGGTAGGGCCTACTTCAAGCTTCTCCTGCTCCAGGAAGCCGTAGATATTGTTGCGCTCGCAACCCAGCGCGATCACCAGCGCGCCGGCGATATTGGGATTGCGGATGGTGCCCGACAAGGTGCGGCGCAGCAGGTCCATCGGCTCTCCCGTCATCTCCATGCCGCAGCCGATTTCGTGCACGAAGGGCACCACGCCGTCGACATTGGGATACGCTGCCAGGCGCGACCCGGTGAACCAGTCGGCCACCTTGCGCGCGGCGGTGGCGCCGCAATTCCCCACCACGAACACGCCGATATAGTTGCGCGTGGCCACGCGCCCGTCGGCACGCACGAAGCCCTGGAAGACGGCACGCCGCGCCGCAGGCACGGCTTGCAGCGACGTGCTTGCGCAGGCGGCCTCGGCTGGGGCATCGCTGGCCGCGTCATCCGCCGCCAGGTTGTGCGCATGCACCCAGCCACCGGCCGGCACGTCTTCGGCGGCACGCCCGATGGCGATGCCGCCCTTGATCACCGGCTCGCCTTTGCGGATGGCCCGCACGGCGAGCTTGTGCCCCCCGGGGATGCCCTGCAATGTGTTGGCGCCGGCTTCCGGCAAGAGTGTGCCGGCTGCGATCTCCGTGCGCGCCAGCACGACATTGTCGGGCTCGGCAAGGCGGACGGTGAGCTTGTATGAGAACGGGTTCATGGTGTCTTGGTGAGGCCTGGCGCCAGCGTTTTGCCGCAGGATGGCGGGCCGCTGCGCGCCCTGATGGATGCGCTTCCATTTTTCGGGATGGTGGCCGACAATACAAGCCTGCCCGGCGCCACCCGGGCGCCGGTTTCCCATGATCTGGGACAAAGCCGCGGCCAAATGCGCCGTGAAGTGATTCGCACCGATCAAATCAGGGAAAACGCGTAGCGGACGGCACCGCCCCACCCTTCACCGATACCAAGCCAATGGCAACCGACAAGGCCGCGCCAGCACCGCAACACGACCCTGCCCCCGGCGGCGGCCGCATGGTCGACGTGGCCCGCATGGCCGGCGTATCGCGCGTGACGGTCTCGCGCGCCATCAGCCATCCGCACCAGGTCTCGCCCGCCACCTTGGCGGCCGTGCGGGACGCCATCGCCAGGCTGGGCTATGTGCCCAACCTGAACGCCGGCAGCCTCGCCTCGCGGCGTTCGCGCATCGTCGGGGCCATCGTGCCCACGTTGTCCAATGCATGGTTTGCCGAGACCATGGACGGCCTGGGCGAAGTGCTGGAGGCCAGTGGCTACCAGTTGCTGCTCGGCCAGACACGCTACCGGCAGGCCCAGGAAGAAAGCCTGATCGATGCCTTTATCGGCCGGCAGGTGGATGCGGTGGTGCTGACGGGCGTGAGCCACGCTGGCACGGTGCGCGCCAAGCTGCGCCGCAGCGGCATGCCGGTGGTGGAAACGTGGGATCTCACCGACGACCCCATTGACATGGTGGCGGGCTTCTCCAACCGGGAGGCCGGCGCCGCGGTGGCCAGGCACCTGCTGGCGCGCGGGTACCGCCATCTCGGCTTTGTCGGCGCCGAGGAAGACCGTGCACTGAAACGCCTGGCGGGCTACCGCGAGACCATCGCCGCGCAGGGAGTGCCCAAGGTGACGGTCTGCACGGTGGCGCCGCCCTCCTCCATCGCGGACGGCGTGCGCGGCCTCGTCGAACTGGTGCGCCAGAATCCGCAACTGCAGGCCGTGTACTGCAGCAACGACACGCTCGGCGTGGGCGCGCTGCAGGCGTGCCGCGAACAGGGCTGGGCGGTGCCGGGGCGCATGGCGGTGGTGGGCTTCTCCGACCTGGCCATCGCCGCGGCCAGCGTGCCGGCGCTGAGCAGCGTCAAGGTGCGCTCGCATGAGATGGGCAGGTGTGCCGGGCAGATGCTGCTGGCTCGCCTTGGCGCACCGGATAGCGCGTTCGAACGTGAAGCCCGCATCGTCGATCTCGGCTTCAGCGTGATCGCACGCGACAGCAGTTGAGGCCCGCCATGAAGCACGCCAAACCCGCTGATCAGCAAATGCAGGCCCGTACCGGCGCCGTGCGCATGGCGGACGTGGCTCGCGCCGCCGGCGTGGCCAGCGTGACGGTGTCGCGCGTGATCAACCATCCCGATACGGTCGCGCAGGCCACGCGCGAACTGGTGCGGGCCACCATCCGGCAACTCGGCTACGTGCCGGACCTGACCGCCGGCAGCCTGGCTTCCACCCGATCGAAGATCGTCGGGGCCATCGTGCCCACGCTGTCCAACGCATGGTTCGCCGACACCATGGACGGCCTGGCCGCCGCGCTGGCGCCGCAGGGCTACCAGCTGATGCTGGCACAGTCGAGCTATCACCCGCGCGAGGAGGCAGGCCTGGTCGACGCCTTCCTCGGCCGGCGCGTGGATGCCATCGTGCTGACGGGCGTGAGCCATGAGAAGAGCGTGCGCGACAAGCTGCGCCGGCTCGGCCTGCCGGTGGTGGAAACCTGGGACCTGACCGACGACCCGATCGACATGGCAGTGGGCTTTTCCAACGCCGGCGTGGGCGCGGCGGTGGCGCAATACCTGCGCGAGCGCGGGCACCGGCACATGGGCTTTATCGGCGCGGACGAGTTGCGTGCGCGCAAGCGGCTCGAAGGCTTGCAGGCGCACCTGGTCGAGCTTGGCATGGCGCCGGCCGAAGTGGAATGGCTGCCGCCGCCCTCCACCATCGACGCCGGCACGCAGGCATTGACGCGCCTGCTGGAGCGCGCCCCGCACATCCAGGCCGTCTTCTGCAGCAACGACATCCTCGGCGTGGGCGCGCTGCTGGCATGCCGTCAGCACGGCTGGCAAGTGCCGGGACGTGTCGCGGTGGTGGGCTTCTCCGACCTGGCGATGGCGGCGGCCAGCTATCCCACGCTGACCACGGTGCAGGTGCAGCCCCGCGAGCTGGGGCGCCAGGCCGGCGAGGTATTGCTGCGCCGGCTGCAAGGCGCCGCTCGGCCCAGCCGCCGCGCGCAGCGGGTGATGGACCTCGGCTTTCGCATCGTGCCGCGCGAAAGCGCATAGGTGCAAGGGTGCATGAGTGCATCGGTACGTCGACGTACAATCTCCGCATTCAAGGAAATGATCCAAGAAGACAGGCATGGCAGTCGTCGGACCGGACGTGAGAGCTTGCCACCCGCCGCCAACGCGCATGAATCGGCCTACCTCTAGGGATCGGCACCGACACCAATATCCAGGACTTCGCGATGCTGCATATCGGGGACCGCACGCCGACGATTGAGGCGGGTCCCCCTCAGAAGATATCCGGCTCCCGCGTCGGCGCCGTCCCTCCCAGCAACGCAAAGTCACACCCTTCATCCGCCTGCGTCACCTGCTGCGCGAAGATCGCGCCATAGCCCCGCCGGTAGCGCGGCAGCGGTGGCGTCCACGCCGCGCGGCGGCGCGCCAGCTCGGCGTCGTCCACCAGCAACGCCAGCTTGCGCGCAGGGATGTCCAGTTCGATCAGGTCGCCGGTGCGCACCAGCGCCAGCGGCCCGCCGACAAACGATTCCGGCGCCACGTGCAGCACGCACGCGCCGAAGCTGGTGCCGCTCATGCGCGCGTCGCTGATACGCACCATGTCGCGCACGCCTTGCTCCAGCAGCTTCTTGGGGATCGGCAGTTGCCCCCATTCCGGCATGCCCGGTCCGCCCAACGGCCCGGCATTGCGCAGCACCAGCACGCTGTTGGCATCGATGTCGAGATCGGGCGTGTCGATGCCGGCGTTCAGCGCTTCGTAGCTGTCGAACACCACCGCGCGGCCGGTGTGGCGGTGCAGGTGCGGCTCGGCGGCGGCGGGCTTGATGACGGCGCCGCCGGGGGCGAGGTTGCCGCGCAGCACGGCGAGGCTGCCGCCGCCGACCAGCGCGCGTTCCACCGGCAGGATCACATCGTCGTCATGCACCGGGGCGCCGGCGATGTTGTCGCCTAGCGTGCGGCCGTTGACGGTAAGTGCATCCGTGCGCAACAGCGGCCGCAAGCGTTCCAGCAGTCCGCGCAACCCGCCCGCGTAGAAGAAGTCCTCCATCAGGTACTTGCCGGCCGGACGCAGGTTGGCGATCAACGGCGTGTTGGCGGCAAGCGCGTCAAAGCGCTGCAAATCCAGCGCCACGCCGGCGCGCCGCGCCATCGCCACCAGGTGCACCAGCGCATTGGTGGAGCCGCCCAGCGCCAGCACGCACACCACGGCATTGTCGAAGGCTTCGGCGCTCAGCACCGTGGACGGCGTGAGGTCCTCCCACACCATCCCGACGATGCGCCGCCCGGTCTGCACGGCCATCTGCGCGTGGCGCGAGTCCGGCGCGGGAATCGACGCCGCGCCCGGCAAGGTCAGGCCCATGGCTTCGGCGGCGCTGGTCATGGTGGACGCCGTGCCCATGGTCATGCAGTGCCCGGGCGAGCGGGCGATGCCGCCCAGTACTTCCTCCCAGTCGTCATGCGTGATGGTGCCCGCGCGCAGTTCGGCCCAGTTCCTGAACATGTCGGAACCCGAGCCCAGCGTCTTGCCGCCGGCATTGCCGCGCAGCATGGGCCCGGCCGGCATGAAGATGGCGGGCAGGTTCATCGAGGTGGCGCCCATGATCAGGCCGGGCGTGGTCTTGTCGCAGCCGCCCATCAGCACCACGCCATCCACCGGATAGGAGCGCAGCAGTTCCTCGGCTTCCATCGCCAGCAGGTTGCGGTACAGCAGTGCGCTGGGCTTCTGGAACGGCTCGGCCAGCGACATGGCGGGCATTTCCAGCGGAAATCCGCCGGCCTGCCAGATGCCGCGCTTGACCTCTTCCGCGCGTTCCTTGAAGTGCGTATGGCACGGGTTGATCTCGCTCCATGTGTTGAGGACGGCGATGACTGGCTTGCCGCGATATTCCTCGGCACCAAAGCCGATCTGCGCCATGCGCGAGCGGTGGTTGAAGGTGCGCATGGACGCCTTGCCGAACCAGCGGTGCGAGCGCAGTTCTTCCGGCGTCTTGCGAGTTGACTGCTGGGTGTCCGTCATGATGCTGCGCCGCGATGCTTAGCCGCGCACCGGCGTGGACCACACGCCGGCCGCCTGCAACAGCCCGCGCGTATAGCCCAGCGCGAAGGACATGAAGCGCTCGCGATTCTCGTCAAGGTCGGACACGGGCACGTGGTCCGGGCACAGCGGGCCCTTGTAGCCACCGCGCTGGTAAGCCTTGATGGCCTGGAACATGTCGACGTCGCCCTCATCCGGGAAGACCTCCTGGAAGTCCAGATAGCCGCCGCGGATATTGCGGAAGTGAACCATGAAGATGCGGCCGGTAGCGGCAAACTCCTCGATCACCGGGATCATCGCGCGGCCCGGCTCCCTGAACATCTCGGCAACCGTGCCCTGGCAGAAATTCAGGCCGTGGTTGGCGCTCGGGCTGAGTGCGAGGAACCGGCGGATGCCGTCGGCCGAGCCGACCACGTGCTCGATGCCATTGAGGCCACCCACCGGGTAGGCGGGGTCGTGCGGATGGCAAGCCAGGCGCACGCCGGCGCGGTCGGCGGCGGGCACCAGCCCTTCGACCAGGAACTCGATGGCGTCCCAGCCGGCCCGCTCGGTCACCGGCGGCACGTCGCGCGCCATTTTCTGGCCGCACAGCATGGCGGTCTCGGCGTCGCCTTCATCCTGGTTGGTGGGGTAGCCCACGCCCCAGTAGGAATGCTTGCGGTCGTCGTCGGCCGAGTACTCGGCGTAGACGAAGCCGGAGTTCTGCGCGCCGCCGCGTCCCGGCTTGAGGCCGGTGCGGGTGATGCCAACCATCTGCACGTTGTACTTGAGGCAGGTGATGCCGGCGTCGGCCGCCACCTGGATGTTCCGCGCCAGCAGGTCGCGCTGCTTGCGCGCGCTGTCGAGATCCACCAGCGAATCCAGCAGGATGGAGCCCACGTCGAGCGCGAACACGTCGAGCTTCAGGCCGAAGCCCTCCACCCACTTGCGATAGGCAGTGAGCTTGCCGGCATTCCAGGCGCTGACGCCGCCGCTGGCCGACACCAGTTCGGTGCCGCGGTTGTCCAGCACCACGCTCTCGACCCCGAGCTGGGTGGATAAGCGCAGGCGGCGCTCGTCGGGGTTGAGTAGCTGTTCGCTGATGTACATGCTGCGTCTCCTGGATGCGAATTGGGGCGCGGGCGTCTTGGCCGCCACGTCGCTCCACGCTGGAGCCGGGGCATGTCCACCCGCGATGAACACGTGTCCATTCTTCTGGAAGCGGCTGCCTGCCGCAAGCTCGGAACGCGCCCGGCGCGCGCCAGACCGCCTCGGCGTCCCAGGATGTGGAAAATGCAGGCAATCGGCATCCGGCTTGCGAGGATGGCAAACAATCGGCCGGTCCGGCGGGCCGAAGCTGCACATCTTCACCGCATTTCCCAAGGACTGGGACGCCGCCCACCCTCGGCGCCGGGCACCGCTATCTTGTTGCCAGGTCCTTCTCTAGCATGCAGCCATACACCCCGGCAGCACGCTGCCTCGGGGACGCGCCGCCATACAAGGCCCGGCGCCTTTCGTGCCCTCAAACAAGACTGGAGACCGCCATGTCAGCCGTCATGACATCCGCCACCTCGAATGCGGCGGAGTCCGCCTCCGCGGCCCCATCCACCACCACCGCACAGCCCACGGCAGCCGCCATCGCCAGCGGGCGTTACCGTTACCTGATGCTGGCCCTGATCACCATCGTGCTGGCGCTGAGCACCGGCGACCGCGCCACGTTATCGGTGGCGGGCCCGCATATGGGCAAGGAACTCGGGCTCGATGCGGTGCAGATGGGCTGGCTGTTTTCTTCCTTTGCCTGGGCCTATGTGCTGAGCCAGGTGCCGGCCGGCTGGCTGGTGGACAAGATCGGCGCCAAACAGGCCATCGGCCTGGGGCTGGTGCTGTGGTCGCTCACCACCTTGCTGATGAGCACGGTGCACTGGTTTGCCTTTGCCTTCATTGCGCTGCTGGTGCTGCGCTTCCTGCTGGGCGCGATGGAGTCGCCGGTGGGACCGTCATCGGGACGGGTGATCGCGGCGTGGTTTCCCTCCACCGAACGCGGCGTGGCCGGCGCGATCTTCAATAGCGCGCAGTACCTGTCGCTGGTGGTGTTCACGCCGCTGATGGGCTGGCTCGACCATCGTTTCGGCTGGCAGCACATCTTCTCGGTGATGGGCGCGCTGGGGCTGCTGCTGGCGTGGGCGTGGTATCGGCTCTATCACGCGCCAGCCGCGCATCCGCGCGTGACGCAGGCCGAGATCGACTACATCGAGCAAGGCGGCGCGCTGGTGCATCTCGGCGGCAAGAGCGCCAAGGGCAGCAAGGGCCCGACGCTGGCGCAGCTCGGCCAACTGTTCCAGAGCCGCATGCTGGTGGGCATCTTCATCGCGCAGTACTGCATCAGCGCGATCACCTGGTTCTTTGTCTCGTGGTTCCCGAGCTACCTGGTCAACGGGCGCGGCTTCTCCATCCTGCAGGCGGGTTTTGTGGCCGCTGTACCAGCGATCTTCGGCTTTGTCGGCGGCGTCTCCACCGGCTTCGTGTCGGACGCCCTGCTGCGCCGCACCGGCTCGCTGACCCTGGCGCGCAAGCTGCCGATCACCATCGGGCTGCTGCTCAGCGCGACCATGATTGCCTGCAACTACGTCGACACCGACTGGATCGTGATCGCGTTGATGAGCATCGCCTTCTTCGGCAAGGGATTCGGCTCGCTGGGCTGGACCGTGGTGGCCGACACCGCGCCGGCATCCATCGTGGGCAGCACCGGCGGCGTGTTCAATGCCGTGGGCAATATCGCCGGCATCGTCACGCCGATCGTGATCGGCTACATCGTGGCCGATACGCATTCCTTCAATGGCGCGCTGGTGTATGTCGGCGCGCATGGCCTGCTGGCCATCCTGAGCTACTGGCTGATCGTGGGCCGGATCGAGCGGGTGGTGCTGCCGGCGAAAGGCTGAGGGCTGGGCCTTGCCGCGCATGCGCTAAGCATGCCTCATACAGCCCTGGCAACCGGATCGAAGGCCGCGCGATCCCGCGCCCGGCGAATACGCTCAGAAAGCCCGGCATGGCGCAGCTGCGCTCGCAATGTCAGCAAACATGATGGGCTCTGCCTGCGCCGGCGCTCCCCAAGGAGCCTCAGCCATTCCCACCACAAGCCCCCATGATCGCGCGCATGCCATCATCAGCGTGTCGGGCCTGCGCCACGGCGCAGACCGCTTGCAGATGCGCCCAGTTCCTGCGCAATGACCGCATTGGTGTGACCCTCGTGGGCCCACAACGCTATTCGCGCGCGGGTTCTGGACTCAGATCCCTCCCTCCGCCGAACGGCACTGGCCTGCCGCGGACTCTCGTCTCCCGTCAGCCAAGCCAGCCCTTGATGGTTGCCGACATGACACTGGCCGAAATCCCATAACGATCATGCAGTGTCGGCAGGGCCCCGGCGTCGAGGAAGGCATCCGGCAGGCCGATCTGCCGGAATGGGGCGTTGACGCCCGCCCGCATCAGCGCTGCCGCCACGCCTTCGCCAAGACCGCCGATCACCGTGTGGTTCTCCGCGACCACGACGAGCCGGCCGGCGCGCTGAGCCTCGCGCACGATGGTCTCGGTGTCGAGGGGCTTGATCGTCGGCACGTGCAGCACGGCCGTGCCGATGCGATCCGCCTCCAGCGCCTTGGCCACTTCGAGCGCGCGCATGGTCATGATGCCCGACGAAATCACCAGCACCTCCGCGCCGTCGCGCAGCAGCTTTGCCTTGCCAAGCTCAAAGCGATAGCCGTACTCGTCCAGCACCACGGGCACGTTGCCGCGCAACAGCCGCGCGTAGACAGGACCGCGATGCGCGGCGATGGCCGGCACCATTTGCTCGATATCCAGCGCGTCGCACGGATCGATGACCGTCATGTTCGGCATCGCACGCATCAATGCCAGATCTTCGGCGGCCTGATGGCTTGGCCCGTAGCCTGTCGTCAGGCCCGGCAGCGCGCAGACGATCTTCACGTCCAGGTTGTCTTCGGCGATGGCCTGGTGCATGAAGTCGTAGGCGCGGCGCGTGGCAAACACTGCGTACGTGGTGACAAAGGGCTGTGCCCCCTCATGCGCAAGGCCGGCGGCGGCGCCCATCAGCAACTGCTCGGCCATGCCCATCTGGTAGTAGCGCTCGGGGAACGCCTTCGCAAACAGATGCAGGTCGGTGTACTTGCCGAGGTCCGCCGTCATGCCGATGACGTCGGGCTTGGTGCCGGCCAGTTCCACCAGCGCCTGTCCGAACGGGGCCGGACGCGTCGCCTGGCCTTCTCCGGCAATCGACGCGATCATCGCCGACGTCTTCAGTCGCGGCTTGTTCAAGGTTGCGTTGCTCATGCTTGCCTCCCGGCTTCCAGTGCTTCCAGCGCGAGCTGCCACTCGTGGGCGTCGACGCGGATAAAGTGGTTCTTTTCGCGTTGCTCCAGGAAAGGAACGCCGCAGCCCATGCGGGTATCGCAGACGATCATGCGAGGCTGCGCGCCCGGATGCGAGCGCGCCGCGTCGAATGCAGCCGCCACCGCCTCGATATCGTTGCCATCGACGCGCTGGGTAAACCAGCCGAACGCCTCCAGCTTTGGCACCAGCGGCTCGAACGCCATGATCTGGGTCGAGGGGCCATCGGCCTGCTGGTTGTTGACGTCGACAATCGCGATCAGGTTGTCCAGCTTCCAGTGGCTCGCCGACATGATGCCTTCCCAGATCGCGCCCTCATCCAGTTCGCCATCCGAGAACAGCGTATAGACAAAGGCATCGGAGCCCTTGCGCTTGAGGCCCAGGCAGCGGCCGACGGCGATCGTCAGGCCCTGCCCCAGCGATCCGCCGGACATCTCCATGCCTGGCGTATAGCTTGCCATGCCCGACATCGGCAGGCGGCTATCGTCGCTGCCATACGTCTCCAACTCGTCCGCCGGCAGGATGCCGGCTTCAAACAAGGCGGCATACAAGGCAATGGCGTAATGCCCGTTGGACAGGAGGAAGCGATCGCGCCCCTCCCATTCGGGATCTTCCGGGCGGTATCGCATGGCGCCGAAGTATGCGACGGCCAGGACGTCGGCAATGTCAAGTGCTTGCCCGATGTAGCCCTGTCCCTGCACTTCACCCATCAACAGGGCATTCCTGCGGATGCGATAGGCGCGCTCTGGTAATGGGACGGATGGCGCGGATGACGCCGGCGCGTCGGATGAAGAAGAATGCATGTTCGTCTCCTGCATGAATCTGATGATCAAGGGGATGGGAAATCTCAACGGTTGACGGCCTTCGCCGGCACAAGGAAGACAAGCGTGGCGCCCAGAACGATGGCTACCGAGATGAAGATCAGGCCGGCCGTCGATTTTCCGGTCAGATCGTTGAGCCATCCGACGATGGCAGGCGAAAAGAAGCCAGCCAGGTTGGCGAAGCAGTTGACAGCGGCGATCCCCGCCGCGGCCGACATGCCACCCAGCAGCGCGGTGGGCAAGGCCCAGAATTGCGACGATGAAGTCAGGATGCCCGCTGCCGCGATACTGAGGCAGACGATCGAAGCGCCGACGCTGCCAAGCAGGGGGAGCGTGGCAAAGCCAGCCGCCGCCACCAGCATCGGGATCGCCAGGTGCAGGCGGCGCTCGCGGCGCCGGTCCGCGCTCATGCCGACCAGCGGCAGCGCGATGATCGCGCACAGGTACGGCAGGGCGGTAAGGATGCCCACCCACAAGGGATCCGCGACGCCGGCCTTCCTGACAATGGTCGGCAGCCAGAACGTCAGGCCATACTGTCCCAACACAACGCAGAAGTAGATGGCCGCCATCAGCCAGAGGCGGCGATCGGCAATGAACGCGCGAGTCGACACGTGCATGACCTTCTGCGCGTTGTCGCCGGCCACATTGCGTGTGAGGAGCGCTTTCTCCGCATCGGTGAGCCACTTCGCACTCTGGATGCCGTTGTCCAGGTAAAGCAGGATGGCGACACCGAGAAAGAGCGACGGCAGCGCTTCCAGCATGAACAGCCACTTCCACCCGGCCAGGTCCAGTACGCCGTGGAACGCGTGCATGATGTAGCCGGAGAGCGGTCCGCCCACGATGCCCGCCAGCGGTATCGCCATGAAGAACATCGACAGCGCCTTGGCCCGCCTTTCCGACGGAAACCAATAGGTCATGTAAAGAATGACCCCGGGCGCGAATCCGGCTTCCGCGACGCCCAGCAGGAATCGCAAAACGTAGAACGAGGTGGGGGAACTCACAAAGGCAAAGCTCGCCGAGATGACTGCCCACGTCAGCATGATGCGCGCGAGCCAGTTGCGCGCACCCACCTTGTGCAGGATCACGTTACTCGGAACTTCGAAGAGAAAATAGCCAAGAAAGAAGATCCCGGCACCCAGGCCGTAGATCGTTTCGCTGAACCGCAGGTCATTGAGCATCTGCAGCTTGGCGAATCCCACATTGACCCGGTCCAGGTAGGCGCCAAGGTAGCAAAGCATCAGGAACGGTATCAGGCGCCGCACCACTTTTGCGTAGGTTCTGGATTCAAAGGAGGCCGCATCCGCGTGCGCCATCACATCGCTCGTAACGGGCGAAGCGTATTTGGTTTTCATGGTGTCTCCTGCCATGCGCCCCAGGTTCGCCCGGGTGCGCCGATTGTCCCAGCCGATGTTCCGCCGGTGAAGGCGGCAGCCGATGAAAGATCAGTGAATCAGCATCCCGCCGTTGACGTCGAGCGTGATGCCCGTCAGGTAAGCGGACAGGTCGCTGATCAGGAAGAGGCAGGCGTTGGCCACGTCGGCAGCGTCACCCAGGCGACCCAGCGGAATCCCCTTGATGATGTCGGCCCGCATTTCCGCCGTGAGCTTGTCGCCGGTGATGTCCGTCTGGATCAGGCCCGGCGTGATGGAGTTGACGCGGATGTTGTCGCCACCGAATTCCCGGGCCATGGCGCGCGCAAGGCCAAGCACGCCTGCCTTGGCCGCGCTGTAGTGCGGACCGCCGAAGATGCCGCCGCCACGTTGCGCCGAAACCGACGACATGCAGACAATGCTGCCGCGCTTTTGCGCCTTCATTTGGGGCAGCACGGCCTGCGACATATAGAGCGTGCCGCGCAGGTTCACATCGAGCACGGCGTCGAAATTGGCGGGCTGGATGTCCAGCGTCCGTACCGGCTGCGTGATGCCGGCGTTATTGACCAAGCCATCGATCCGGCCGTACTTCTCCAGGGCGGCGCGGGCCGCCAGCTGGCAGGCCTCGCGGTCCGTGACATCGCAGGCGATGCCAAGATGACCTTCACCAAGTTCCAGGGCTGCCCGCTCAGCGTCCGCCAGCCGCAGGTCCAGCACCACCACCTTGGCGCCCTGCGCGGCAAGGGCGCTTGCCGTTGCCTTGCCGATGCCGCGGGGGGAAGCGGCGCCGGTTACGATCACAACCTTGTTCTCGAGCATCATGTCTGTCTCCTGATTGTTGAGATGATGATCCGAGTGTCGTGGCTGGCGAGGCGCCGATCAATGCAGTCCGTCTCAGCTATTGCTGAGAAATTTTCAGATGAGAGACGCGATTCAGCGAAAATGGCGATGGTGCGCCGCACAATTCACGGCGTTGAGCGGGCGATCGGCCAAGCAAAGCGTGGGTTAAGCTCCCGCTCTTTTTCCGGCGCTTGACTTCAGTTCACGGTCGATCCAGTCCAGAAATCGTTGGACCCGAGGTAAGTCCGCATTCTGTGAGGGGCAGACGATGTGATGCGCTCCCACCTCCACGGCGTACGTCTGGTCAAAGACAGGTACCAGCGTTCCCTTCCGGAGATGAACTGACGCCAGCAGCATGCTTTCCAATGCCACGCCGATGCCAAGAGCCGCGGTCTCCAGTGACATGTACGAGCGGTCAAAGGAAAAATCGAACGCCTGGTGCTCACTTGAGACGCCGAACCTGGCGAACCATTGCTGCCACTGGACAAGAGGCGTCTCTGAGAAGACCAGGCGTTGCCCAAGCAGATCAGCCGGACTACGGACGGGGTGCCTGGCAAGATACTCCGGGGACGCCAGAGGGGCGATGAACTCGTTGCGGAGTGTCTTGACCTGCAAATCACGCCAGTGCGCATAGCCATAGCGGATATCGATGTCATAGTAGCCGCTGGTGAACGAGACATCCTCATAGGAGCAGGATAAGTTCAGCTGAATGTCGCCGTTGTCGGCCTGGAACGACTCAAGCCGCGGCAGCAGCCACATCAAGCCGAAACTCGGACTCGAGTGCACCCTGAGTATGTCGACTTCGGCCTGACTGGATGCGCGTTCGGTGGCGCGGCTCAGTTCTGCAAGCGCCCCCGTCACGTCGCGCAGGTATTGCTCCCCAGTTGGTGTGAGGGCAAGCCCTCGCCCTTGTCGAAAGAATAGGGGCCGGCCAACGATGGACTCGAGATTGGCAATCTGATGGCTCACTGCCGACGCGGTCAAACCCAACTCCTCGGACGCCCGGCCTACGCTCTTCGTTCTGGCGACACTCTCAAACGCGACGATCGACTTCACCGGCGGAATGCGCATACTTGGTTCTCTTGTAACAGCGGCGGGAGAGTCAATACTTGAAGAGCCCGTCCCGGCGGTCTTCTGCTCCCAAGTCAATCGGTATACCGCCGAGGCATGAAAACAAGCGGCATGATCCTGAAGTTTCGCATAACGTACACCACCGTTGTGGAGGGTCCCGCAAGCGGTGATGACATCCCCGCAGAGCCACGCGAGTCGTTTCACACCAAGGCTGTTAACGACGGAGCCGACAACGGCGTCCCCGCTTTCGAAGCGGGGCTAAGATGATACAGCCAAAGTTCCAATCGCCTCATCAGCAAACGGACGCAGTGCTATGAACCAGAAACCAGCGCGACGAGTGTCTTGGTGACCACGCCGAAGTTCGAACCGTTATCCATGTATGACGCGTTTAGGAACGGGGCGGTGCGTTTGGACGGGATGCACGAAGCCCCCACCCAACTCGCTGGCCGCTCAGCTTCCGAAACCGAATTTTCCCTCTGCGGCGATGGCCTTCATGGCCAGCCGCGAGCTGGGTGCTTCGCGTGACTGCAGGGATACGGACAAGAAGCTCTTGTCTTCGCTGCGGCGGCCGATGGCGACCGCGGCCTGCACTGTGTAATCGGCCGGAATGCCGAGGCTGCTGCGTGCCAGGTCCTTGTCGAAGCCGGCGATGCCATGGGCGTGCCAGCCTAGCAGAGAAGCTTGCAAGGCGACGTAACCCCAAGCAGATCCCGTGTCGAACTCGTGACTTGCGTTGTGCGCGGGCGCCGCTGCACCTGGCACTTGCGCGCTGTTGGCCGAGGCGATAATCAGCAAGGCCGACGCGCGCTGGGCCCAGCTCTGGTTGAAGGCGTTGAGCGTGGCAAACAGCGGCAGCCAGGCCGGCGTGTCAGCCCTGGCGTAGATGAAACGCCAGGGCTGCAAGTTGAAGGCCGAAGGCGCCCAGCGGCCGGCCTCGATGATGGTCAGCAATGCTTCCTCGCTGATGCTCTCGCCCGTGAATGCACGGGGCGACCAGCGGTCGATGAAGATGGGGCTGACTCCGTATTCCGGTTGGCGGGTTGGTTCTGGCATAAAGAGACTCCTTTAGGGTGACCGATATGGAAATGAAGCTGATCGCCGCACCGGTCGCCACTCGGTGCGCTGGCGGTGCGTGTGCCCGTTCAGGCGTGAAAGCTCATGCGAACGAGCACACTTCATCGAAAGCAGGTCGAGGAAGCCGACCCCACATATCGCGATGCGGATCACCGCAGCCCAGCGCACAAACGAGGTTGGTCTTCACACGTCCGCCGGGGAAGAAATCGCGGTCGACGCTGTCGCGCCTGAACCCCGACATGGGCCCACAATCGAGCCCCACCGCACGGGCGGCGACGATGAAATACCCCGCCTGCATTGAAGAATTTCGAAATGCCGTTTCTTCGGACAGAGCCGGACTGTCTGTGAACATCTTCGACCGCGTCGGATCATGGGGAAACAAGACATCCAGCCGCTCGAAGAAGCGGGTGTCATAGCCGAGTATCGCGGTCACCGGTGCAGCGAGAACCTTGTCAGCGTTCCTGCCCAGCATGGACCTTGCGAGGCGTTCACGGCCTTCCTGTCCGCTCACGAACACGATGCGCAGCGGATTGGTGTTGGAACTGGTTGGACAGAACTTCATCAGCTCGTAGAGCTCGGCCAGCTTATCCCTCTCGACAGGCGCATCGGTCCACGCATTGAAGCTGCGCGCCTTGAGGAAAATCTGGTCGAGGGTCTCTTTGGCAGTCTCGTTATGCATTCCCTAACTCCCTGATATTTACCTTGAATCGTTGAAAGTGACTCGGCGCTCGACTCCACGATGCAAAGCACGAGGCCAGCAAGTCGATCTACCGGCCATCCTGGAGCGCGAGTTCCTTCACGAGCCTGCGCGCCTTGCGCCGCCAGAGCACCCAGGCCCGGTCCAGATGGGAACTCGTGGTTGCATCCGACGCTCGCGCTTCGTCATCGGTGAGATAGCGCACCTCGCCTAGCGCCATTCCCTGCAATTGCAGGCGGGCATTGGTCTCCGCGTAGACGGCCCGATGCACCGCCTGGCGCAGCGATTCGCCCACCACGGTGCTGCCGTGCCCACGCATCAGCACGATCGCCGAGCTACCCAGTGACGAAACCAGTCCCTGCCCCAGGATGGGATTGCTGACAAGCAGATCGGAGCCATCCCCTGCCACGTCTCGCATCTCGAAGACGGGGCAGCCGCCGCCACCGAGAAAACCGCAGGTGTGGCACACCGGTCGCAAGCGCGTGCCCGTCGCGCCGAAAGGAATCAGCGTGGGTGAATGGCTGTGAACGATGGCTTTGACGTCTGGCCGTGACCGATAGATCTCGGTATGAATGAACCGCTCCACGTAGGTCTGCATGCCGCTTTGCCCGATCACCTGGCCATCCAGATCGACCCTCAGGATGTCCCCCACTCCCACCAGCGCCGGCGCCATGCTGCGTGCAATGAAGAAGCTCGCGGGATCACTGTCCGACCGCACGCTGACATGGCCGAATCCGTCAAGCACGCCCTCGCCATACAAAATGTGATTGGCATCGACCAGGTCGTCTACCAGAATGCTGTCCGAATCTGCCTGCGTTCCCACACACACTCCCAATGATCAGAAAATCGCCCACAAAAAGGGGCTGGTACACCCGCCCGCCGCCACACCACCTGCTATCCACGTCCAAGCCGATCTTGCCGCCTACCCTGATCGCGCCTGTTTCGGGTAATCGATGGTGAAGTGCGGCAGGATGAGGTCGCTGCGCACGCGCACAAATCGCACCGACACCGGTTTACCGACCGCCGCCTGCGGCCATTGCCCGGGCAACAGATTCGATGTCAGCACCATCTCGCCATCGGTGCCGTCCAGCCGCACATGAACGATAGGCAGCGGCGTGCGCAAGGCGAAGGCCGGGTCCATCACACGGTGGTTGACCACGTGGCCGACGATCACGCCCGTGCCGACAAGACGCTCCCATACCGGATCGGCGGCGTGGCAACGAGGACAATATTCGCGGGGCGGCCAGCGCCAGGTCGCGCACTGGCCGCATTTCTGGCCCAGCAGTTCGCGCCGCTGGCAGCCCGCCCAGAAGGCCGCGCTATCCGGATCCGGGCGAACGCCCGGTGGCAATGCAGACGTCATGCCCCCCTCCTTAGGATCAGCGCGCTGTCGCCGGATTCGCTGCCGACCAGCGCGAACTCGGCATTTCGCACCTGGCGACAACGGCAGCGGTCATAGTCGTGGCCTGTGCTGCACAGGTCGTCGCGCACGCCACCCTCGCGCAGCTGTTGCACAGCCTCGACAACGTGGCCAAGACCCGCGATGTTGCCCTCTGACAAGTGGCCACCGTGAGTATTGGTCGGAATCACCCCGTCAAGAGCCAGCTCGCCGCTGCGGACCCGCGCCGCGGCCTGACCGGGCGGCGCGAGGCCGAACTGCTCGATGTGCAATAGCGCCATGCCCGTGAAGGGATCGTAGATCTCGGCGACGTCGACGTCCTCCGCCCGAATGCCAGCCTTTCGGTAAAGCGACTGCGCCAGCGTTCCTGCATGCAGGTCCCAGTGATTGGGGCCGATCCGCGAACGCACCGGGGCACCAAGGGTGCCCCCCTCGATCGCTCGGATCGTGACCAGCGACGACCGCAGCCGCCGAGCGTCATCGGTCGATGAGACGACGACGGCCATTGCGCCGTCGTTCCATATGCTGCAGTCGAGCAGGCGAAACGGCTCAATGACCCACGGCGACTTCTGGTGGTCCTCAACCGTGATCGCTTCGGTCATCAGCGCCTTGCGGTTGAGCCTGGCGTTCGCCCGCTGCTGCACGGCCAGCTCGGCGAAATCACGGTTATGCAAGTTGTAGGCATGCATGTAGGCGCTGACGTGCGGACCGTAAAGGGTCGCAGGATGCTGCGCACCGAATGGCTCGTTCCACTGCCGATGACCCGAATGCCACGTGTCCAGGCCCGGCAGAAAGCCGGGCTCGGAGCGGGAGTTCGCGGCCCGGTAGACCAGCACATGCCGGCACATGCCGGAATACACGGCCATCGCCGCCGCCGCGATGGCCGAGGCCGCCCAGGCTCCGCCGCTGCTGTCACAGAATGACATGCGACATGCTCCAAGCCCCAGGCTGTTGGCCAGCTCGGCAGGCGCCGGCGTATCACGCAAGCCCCAGTAGTAGGTCACCAGGCCATCGATGTCGCCCGGCTCGAGCCCGGCGTCCGCGATCGCGTGTAGCGCGGCCTCGGTGGCCAGCGACAGCACACTGCGGCCACTGTTCTTGGAAATCGCGGTCCATCCGACGCCCGAGATCGCCGTACGATCCATCATCGCGTTGTCCGCCATGAACTCACTCCGTGGGCGAATCAACTGGCAAGATTCTTCTGCACCCAGTGCGGGAACCCGGCAATGACGTCGGCGGGAATCGGCACCTTGGCTGCGGCGCGCTCAGCCATGCGAGCCTTGACCCTCTGCGCGGATTCGTCGAGCCGAGCCAGCAGCGAAGCGAGCTGGACGCCGACCAGATGGCCGTCGCGCTTGACGATGCGGCCACCGACGATCACCGTGTCGATGACACCGGCATGGGTCTGCAGGACGAGCTGCGCCACCGGATCGTTCACCGGTCGCACGCCAATGTGATGACCGCCCACCACGATCAGATCCGCCTGCTTGCCCGGGGTCAGACTGCCTGTGCGGTCGCCGAGACCGACCGCCTCGGCGCCGTTGATCGTGGCCCACTTCAGGGCATCCGCAGGGTTGATGGTCATGCCGTAGACGTCGCGCCCCTGGGCGAGCAGCGGCTCTGCATCCGCCCATCGCACGAACCCCAGCGCCTGACGTGTCGGAGTCAGGATGTCGCCGCCGTTGAGCGAAACGATATCGGCGCCGATGGTTGGCTTGAGGCCGTGTCGGATCGCCTCGTTGATGGCTAGCCGGCCCATGCCCATGTTGATCTCACTCTCCGGCGTGGTCGAGAGCCAGGCTCCGGATTCCGCCACGAGCTTCCAGTCGGACGCCTGTAGCGCGGTCGCGTGCACCAGGATCACGCGCGAATCGAGCACGCCGGCCGCGGCGAGCTGCGGCACGCCCGATGGCAAGGCCTTGCTGGTGGCGATGTGCACGGTCGACACTGCGCCATACTCATCGGCAAGGCGCTTCTGGGCGAGATTCACCGAAATCGGGGATAGCCCGATTTCAGACAGGGCGGCGGCCAAGGTCACCCGTCCGGACGAGGAGAACCGCTCTTTGGCAATCCGTGCGAAATCTGCCAGGCGATCGTAGTCGGGCGGAGCGAAGATGTTGGACTGGCCCAGGCCGTAGGCATAGACCCCACGGATGCCCGACTCCACCAGCGCGTCCACGCCAGCATCGGCATGCTCGGGCGTGTTGGTGATATGGGCGTAGTCCAGCAGGGTCGTCACGCCCGAGTCGAGTGCTTCGAGCGCCCCCACCAGGGTGCCCAAGCGCGCATCCTCGGCCGTGTAGGAAGGGGTGGAATCGGCCCAGAAGCCGCTGATGTATTCCTGCAGTGAAATGGAGCCGCAGCAGCCGCGAAGCTGAGTCTGCCAGGTATGGCGATGGGTGTCGACCGTACCCGGTGCGATGATCCCGCCTTCGGCGTGGATGACTTCTGCATCGCTCACGCCCAGATCACGACCGACGGCGACGATCACGTCGTCCTCGATCAGGACCTCACCATCTGCAATGACACCGAGCTTGGGGTCGACCGTGACCACATGTCCGCCCCGGACCAGAATACGCCGCCTGTTCATGCCTGACTCCTTTCGGTGCTAACCGAACCCTTATCCGTCGTCTGAAACATCATCTTTCTCCCGGTTTTCGAATGACCGCAATCCTTGTGTGAACGCCCATTTGCCCGCCAGTCACCAAGAAACCCGGAGCTAGCCAGCGGCGGCTCCAGGCTCCCGTGGCCGTCAGGCGTCTGTCGGCTCTCCGAACGACAGCGGATACTCCTGCCGTACGTTCCATTCCTGCTCGGGCTCGTAGCCGTAGATCCAGCCCAGCCCAAGTGGGGTATCTCCCGCACGCTCACGCGCCCGGAACTGCTCCTGCCGCTTTTCCCAGTCGCCAGCGTGCACGAGACGGCTGTTGATGAGGGATTGCCGCTGTACGGCATGCGCACGCGGAATACGCACGTTGCGGAATCCGGCCAGGGCCGCTTCGGGATCGCCCCGCCCGGCATCGAGCCAGCGCGACAGCACATAGGCGTCCTCAAATGCCTGCGCCGCGCCCTGCCCGGCATTCGGCAGCATGGGATGTGCGGCATCTCCGATCAACTGGATCCTGCCGCGACCCCAGTTCTGCGAAGGCTGACGCCCGAACAAGCCCCACTTCGAGCACTCAGTCACTTCATCCAGCAAGCGGCTGAGATCGGCGGTCGGGCAGGCGAAGCTGCTGCGCATCTCGTCCGGCTCGCCAGGGATGGTCCAGCCCTCCGCCACCCACCCCTCCGCATCAGCCTGCGTGGTGATGTTGATGATCTTGCTGCCGCGCAGGTAATAGGTCATCAGGTGCATGCCCTTGCCGATCCAGCCATAGAAGCCGTGCGGGCCGAGGAATCCCTCGGGCAATCGGCTGCCATCGATCAGCGCGCGCCACACCATCTGCCCCGTGAACTGCGCCTCGTCCTGGCCATACAGATACTCGCGCACCCGGGAGCGGATGCCGTCGGCACCGATCACCAGGTCGGCCGTGTGCGTACGGCCGTTGGCGAACGCCAGCGTGATACCGCCCGGCCCTTCCGAAAGGTCGGAGAGCGCGTGCGCCAGGTGGATCCGGCCGGCATCGATGGCGCCAGACAGGACGCCGATCAGGTCGGCCCGGTGGAAGGCGTAGTACGGCGCGCCGTAACGTCCGACGGTGGTGCCAGGATCGGCGAACCGCGTCTCGGCCAGCGGCTCACCGGAATACAGCGAGCGCTGGATGTAGCCGGTCACCGGATTGCCCACTGACGCCAGTAACTCGCCCAGACCGATCGCGGTCAAGGCCTTGACCGCCTGTGGACTGATGTTGATGCCCGCCCCGACCTCGCCCAGTTGCGGGGCGCGCTCGAAGACGTCAACCTCGAAGCCGGCGCGAGACAAAGCGATGGCCGTGGCCAGCCCGCCAAGGCCGCCACCGACAATTGCGATGGAAGGAGTTTTCCCATTCATGACGTCTCACCTTTCTGATAGTTCTTCAGGTCGTCTTGGCATGCGCGAAGCGCACACGCCTGACATGGATTCAACGGGCAGCCTGCACCTGGCGCTCCCGAACGGTGTTGCGCAACGGCGCGAGACCGGTGATCTCGACGCGAACCTCGTCGCCATCGACAAGCCGCTCGCCGCGGGTATGGCCAACACCCGCAGGCGTGCCAGTGGCGATCACGTCGCCGGGTTCCAGGGTGAAGTAGCGGCTGGCGGCCGCGATGATCTCGGGAATGCTTGTGATCAGACTGGCCGTGCTGCCATCCTGCTTGACCACGCCATTGACCAGGCAGCGGATACGCAGATCGTTCGGATCGCCGACCTGCCAGGCGGGCTTGACCGCGCCGAGCGGGGAAAAACCGTCCAAGCCCTTGCAGGCCGTCCAGTCGAACTGGAACGGCGGCGCGATGGCGACTTTGCGGCGCAGCAGCCCACGCGCGGTGATGTCATTGAAGCAGGCATAGCCGGCCACATGGTCGAGGGCATCTTCCGGACGGATGTCGCGCCCGCCGCGCCCGATCACCACCGCCAACTCGGCCTCCCAGTCGACCGCGAAGGCGGGATCGGCGGGGATCAGCACGGCGTCGCCGTCGCCGACCAGAGCCGTGGTCGGTGGAACCAGGAAGAAGTATGGCTGCCATCCATCGGGGATTTCGGTGACGCCCATCTCGGCGATATGGTCGCGATAGTTCGCGCCCACGCACAATACCTTGCGCGGATGGCGGATGGAGAGCAGTTCCTGGCCCTCCAGCGGCTCCAGCGCATCCGGGTCGATGTCACGCAGGAGCGACGCCAATGCATCCCAGTCGTTCAGCGCATGGACAAGGCCTGGATAAGGGCGCAGCGCATCGGGGACCACGACGCGGCCGTCCGCACGACGGATCGCAGCTACCTCGGCCTCGCGTCCAGCCGATTCCATGCGATAGGTGATAAGACTCCAGGAACTCATGTTGTTGCCCTTTTTCGATGCTATGTCGTTGGTCTGCCAGCGTCGTTTGCCAGCGTCGATGCCAGCCGGTGCCTCGTCCGTTTGCACGGATTCCGCTCCCTATCGCTTAATAGGTCCGCCGGGGGGGATCGGTCCCCACAGGTTCATGGACACCGGATTGGCCTCCCACGTGGTCGGCCGCATCGGGAAATACTCGTGCCAGGGTCTCGGTTCGTAGTAGCCCTTGTCCTCGTCGAGCATGACGTCGAGCTGGGTGAACAACTCGATGTGGTTGCCGTCGGGATCGTCGTGGTAAGCGAAGATGTTGTGACCCACGGCGTGGCGACCGGGCCCCCAGTTCAAGCGGATTCCATGCTTGACGAGGTTGTCGATCATCCCCTGCAGGTGCGTCAGATCTCTCGCCTCGTAGGCCATATGGTGTATGCCGGACATCGTGTCGCTCTGCATGAAGACGCCGGCATGGTGATCGGCGTTGCAGCGCATGAATACAAAAAAGTTGCTGATCGAGTCAGACCAGCGGAAGCCGAGCGCCCCCTCGTAGAAAGAACGCATCGCCGCGATCGACGGCGTGTACGCGCCGACGTGTCCGAGCTTGCTCGGTCGATGGTCGAAGCTGAGACCGACGCCGCTTTGCTCTTGCTCCTGGTACAGGTGCAGTGCAGCTCCTGTCCCCGGCTCGGTAAGCACCAGCACATCGGGGGTACCCGGACCGATGTCCGAACGCCGCTCGGCCTTGAGACCGGCTGCCGCGAGACGGCGTTGCGCGGTCGTCAGGTCCTCGTTGATCTCATATCCGACGATGGAGCGTCCGCGGGACGCCTCAGCCTTGTTGATCACGATGCAGTGGTGGTCTCCCCCGGTGGTGAGAAACACCTGCTGCGGCGACTCGTCGAGCGCGACGAACCCCAGCACCTTGGTGTAGTGTTCGGTGAGGCGGGCGACATCCGGCGTATCGAGAGAGACATACCCCAGCCGCGAGACATGCACGGGCGAATCGGCAGTCCTCGCGCTATCGGGCGTGGTGGAACCTGTCATGTTGTATTCCTCATGTTTACGCTGCAAGGGCGTAGGTATCGGCTATGTGGTAGGTCGGGGCAGCTTTCGGCGACTGCCCGCAAGTCCACGCTTCAGGCGCGCATTCCGGCTGGAACGCGCTTCAGATGGCTCCGGCGTTGCGCAGCTCGGCGACCATCTGCTCGTCGTAGCCGAGTACTTCCCGGTAAACCTCGTCGTTGAATTCACCGACCGCCGATCCCGCATGGCGAATCTGCGATGGTGTCCGGCTGAAACGGATCCAGGGCGCCAGCAGAGTAACGTCGCCGGCCTCGGCGTGCGGCACGGTCACGAACGCGTCGCGCTCCTTGATGTGGCGGTCCTCCAGGACTTCGCCGATCGAGTAGACCGGGCCCACCGGGATCTTCAACGGTGTTAGCAGATCGAACAGCTCCTTCGGCGTGAACTCCTTCAGCCACCCCGCTGCAGTCTGCTGAACGAGCTTGAGGTTCGTCCGACGCGCCTCGACCGTTGCCAACCGCTCGTCCGCCAGTGCGTCGGCATGTCCGAGCGCTGTCGCGAAGCCGGTGAACTGCTCTTGCGTCATGTCCGGCACGTGGAAAGCAACGTGGCCGTCCTTCGCCTCCATGTACGCACCCGCCGGCCCCTGCCCCTCGAAGTGCTCGTGGAAGCCCTGCACCATGAAACCCATGAGCGCCTCCTGCATCGAGACGTCGACCTTCTGCCCCTCGCCTGTCATCGAGCGATGGTAGAGCGCCCCGAGAATACCAACAGCGAGCGAGACGCCAGCCGCCTCATCGCCGATGCCGAGCACCTGGGTGCCGTGTGCACCCGAAAGCCCCCAAGAGGTGGCGGCCCAGCCCGACACGGCCATCGCGACGGTCGCGTAGGAACGGAACGATGCGTATGGGCCGGTCTCGCCGTAACCCTTGGACGAACCGTAGATGATCGAAGGATTGAGCTCCTTCAACGCTTCATAGCCGAAGCCGAGCCGGTCCATCACGCCCGTCGAGAAATTCTCCACCACGACGTCGGACTTCTTCACCAGTTCGGCGAAAACCTCGCGGCCGCGCGCGCTCTTGAGGTTCAGCGTGATCGTCTTCTTGTTCGCATTGACGGCAAGGAACTCGTATCCGTCATGGTCGGCGTCGACCGGCATCCAGGCATGGCGAAAACGATCGGGTGCTTCCTGCTGCTCGACCTTGATCACTTCGGCGCCCATGTGCGCCAGCAACATCGTTGCGAAAGGGCCGTTCAAGACATGCGAAAGGTCGAGCACGCGAACTCCGCTCAGCGGCCCGGAGCTTTTGGTTGCATTCATCAGATACCACTCCTCGGAATGAAAATGCCAGAATGAAGATGACAAAGCGAAGACAGGCTGGAAGCCGTTGCCCTCTGATGGCTGATCCGTTCGTGACCGGGCGATGCAGCCGACGGCGGCCCGCGGCGCGTTCCGCCGGCGACCTCCAGGGTCGGGGGCCAGCTCAAGCGTCACCCCTTGGAGCCTGCATCTGCGCACCAGCCGCCTCGCCGGCGAACAGTGCTGCAGTGGATGCAGTGAGATTCACAGTCTTGAGTTCATGGAAGGCATGCAGGCCTTCGAGCCCCAGCTCACGGCCGACGCCCGATCCCTTGACGCCGCCAAACGGAGCCTGCACGTTGTGGGCGAACGCATTGATGCTGAACGTACCTGCGCGCACCGACCGCGCCACCCGAGCGGCGGTCTGCGGATCCTCGGTGAAGACGCCGCCATGCAGGCCGTACTCGGTGTCGTTGGCGATCGTCACCGCCTGGTCGAGCGTGTCGTAGGGCAGCACCACGGCCACAGGTCCGAAGATCTCCTCGCGGCTCACGCGCATCGCATTGCTGGCATTGGAGAACACGGTCGGCTGGACGTAGAATCCGGTGCCAAGGTCCGCGGGCACGCCACCACCGGTCGCCACGGTCGCCCCCTCTTGCCGGCCGGTCTCGATATAGCCCAGGACTCGGTCGCGCTGGGCCCTCGAAGCCAACGGCCCCATCATCGTGGCCGGCTCGCAGGGATCACCGACGACGAACGATTCGGCGGCTCCAACGACCACATCCAACCATTGGGCATAGCGGGAGGCCGGCACCAGGATGCGCGTGAATGCCGAACAGAGTTGGCCGGTATTGGAGAAAGTCCCCTCGACGATGCCGCGCAAGACCGTGTCGCGGTCGGCATCCTCCGCGATGATCGCAGCGGACTTTCCGCCGAGCTCGAGCTGCAGACGAGCGAAGTTCGCGCCAGCAGTGCGCGCGATCTCACGGCCAGCGGCCGTCGACCCCGTGAAGCTGACTTTGTCGATGCCGCGGTGGGCCACGAGTGCTCGGCCGGTCTCCCGGCCTCCCGTAACCAAGTTGAAAACGCCCGGCGGCAGGCCGGCCTCGCGGAACGCTTCTGCCACCAGGTAGATGTCCAACGGCGTCTCCGGCGCCGGCTTGAACACCACCGTGCAGCCACTCACCAGCGCAGGCACGATTTTGGCGATGGCCATATTGAAGGGGCTGTTCCAAGGCGTGATCGCGGCGACCACGCCAACCGGCTCGCGCAGTACCGCGGCCGGCCCCCAACGCGTCTGGCGGATGTCGCAGAGCGCATCCTGTCGCGCCAACTCCAGGAAGTACCGCCCCACCCACAGGCCGGCGGGTGCCTTCTTCATCGAGATCGAAGCGGGCAGCCCCATCTGCGCCGTCACCAGCTCGGCGATCTCGCCGAGCCTGGGCTCCAGCAGCGCGAGCGCGCGCTCGATGAAGGCGGCGCGCTCGGCCGTTGGCAAAGTGGGCCATGGGCCCTGATCGAAGGCGCGCCGGGCCGCCGCCACTGCCGTGTCGACATCGCTGGCGTCAGCATCCGGAACCTGGCCGAAGGCCGCTTCCGTCGATGGCGACGTGACGACGATGCGCTCACGCGAGTTCGCAGCGCGCCACCGGCCATCGATGAACAAGTCGTGCCGCACATTCATGTTGTGTCTCCTCTCATATGACGAAACGCCGGCAACGGTACCGAGCCCGCATGAGCCACGGGATTCATCCGTAGCCGTGACATGCCCAAAGCATAGCTAATGCAATGTTTTGGTGTCAAGCAGGAATATTCAGAAAACAAGTGACGTTGCACGGCGGCATGAGAAATCCTTGTAAATCCCCATGATTCCTGAGAAATCCGGATGTGCATGCACTTATGCTATTGAACGCCTTTCCAAGGGAAAGCCCTAACAACAATGCACTTGCTATGTTTGGAACACTTGTGCACGATAGATGGATAGGCTGCGTGCTCCGCTCATCCGCAGCGCTTGAGGGACCCCCGACACCGGCGGCAACCGGACGGCATCCTTCTTGCACCGGAGACGTCGCACATCCTGCATCGACCATCAACATCGACCTTCAACTCAGAGAGGATCGGCCATGAAAACCCCACTGCATTTCGGCTTCTTTAGCTCGTTCTCACAGCCGGCTTGGCACGCGCCAGACGACCGGCTCTTCGGCGATGACTGGCCGACCGGCGCCTACCACGCCTGGCTCGCGCAACGGGTCGAGGAGGCCACCTTCGACTTCCTGTTCTTCCTGGATACTTCGGCGGTCTCGCGCGTGCTTAACGACAACACCGATATCGACCTGCGCCACGCGCTCACGTCGCCGCACAACGATCCAGTCGCGCTGCTCAGCTATCTGGCTGCCAAGACCAAACGACTGGGCCTGATTGCCACCGCCTCGACCACGCTGTACCCGCCGTTCCTGCTTGCGCGGCTCTACGCCACGATCGACAACCTCAGCCACGGTCGGGCCGGATGGAACATCGTCACCTCCAGCGAGAACGAATCCGCGCAGAACTACGGGATGGACGCATTGCCGCCTACGCAGCAGCGTTACGACATGGCCGACGAGTTCGTCGAAGTCGTCAACAAACTATGGGATTCCTGGGAGCCCGGCGCCATCGTCAAGGACATGGAGAACGGCTGCTATACCGACCCGGCAAAGGTTCACTCCATCGATCACGTCGGCCCGCATTTCAAGGTGCGCGGACCGCTGAACTCGTATCCCTCGCCGCAGCGGCGCCCGGTGTTTGCCCAGGCCGGAGGGTCGCCTCGTGGGCGCGAGTTCGCGGCCCAGCATGCCGAGCTGATCATGTCGGTGACGATCGGCGGCGTCGAAGCGATGAAGGAGTTCAAGGAAGACATCCATGCCCGGATGAAGAAGCACGGGCGGGATCCGCGCGAAGCCCGCATCCTCTACGCACTGCATCCTTACATCACGGAAAACAACGAATCCCTGCGCAAGTCGATCACCGATTCCCAACTCATCCCCGTGCTCGGCAAGCACAGCGCGCACTTGGGCGTGGATCTGCTCTCTTTCGACCTCAACAAGCCCTTCCCCTCCGACGTTGTCGCCAACGGCACGACGAGCATGCTGGAAATGCTCAAGGAAAAAGGTCGCAGAGGCATCACGTTGCGCGAGGCGATCATCGACTTCAACTGGGGCGACGATGAAATCGGCGCAGTCGGCACTGCGCAGTCGGTGGCCCGCAACCTGGTCGAGGTCATGGAAGAAGTCGGCGGCGACGGCTACATCATCATGGCGACGCAGGACGCGAACCGGGCCTATCTCGACGGCATCTTCGACGGGCTCGTCCCGGAGCTCAAACGCCTCGGCGCGATGCGGACCTCGTACACGGACGGCACCCTGCGCGACAACCTTTTCGCCTTCTAAACCCCTTTGCGCGCGCAGGCAACATTGGTCTCGCGCACCTACGACTCAGGACGCAAACACCCATGACTATTGCATCTCCTTCCAACGTCACGGCTGACGTCGCCATCGTCGGTGGCGGCTTCGCCGGCCTCGCGGCCGCGCGTGACCTCACCCGCGCTGGCCTGAGCGTCAAACTGTTCGAAGGCCGCGACCGGCTGGGAGGCCGGACCTGGTATCGCGACAGCTCGCTCGGACGCCCGCTGGAATTCGGCGGCGGCTTCGTCCACTGGACCCAGCCGCACGTGTGGGCGGATCTCGTCGCCTACGGCTTGGAGCTCGAACCCGTCGATCCGGTCGACACCGTCTACTGGATCGGCGACAGCGGCGTGAAAAAGACGCCTATCGACCAATACAGGGCATTTGTCGGCCAGGGCCAGGCGGCGCTGGCTGCCGGCGCCCTGAAAGCCTTTCCTCAGCCGCATGAACCATTTCCGTTGACGCACGAGGCGATCAAAGCGGATCAGGTGTCTGTAGCCGATCGCATCGCCCAGCTCGGCCTGCCAGAGGAGCTTGCGCAGATCCTGCGCGGCCACTGGACACTGTCCTTCAGCGGATCGACCGCCGACGGTGCCTGGTCGCAGATTCTCCGCCATACCGCACTGGCCGGCGGCGTCTGGCAGATGCGCGCAGAGTCTGCGTCGACCTATATCATTCGCGGTGGCACAACACAATTCGTCGATGCATTCGCCGCCGACACCGACGCCGAGATCCACCTCTCCACGACGGTACGAGCCATCCGCAGCACGGGGGAAAGCGCCTCGATCGAGACCGAGAACGGCGACACCTTCCACGCACGCCATGTGATCGTGACCGTCCCGCTGAACGTGCTGGGTGCGATCGAGTTCGAACCCGCCCTGTCCGATGTGAAACAGGCCGCTGCACAGCAAGGGCAGGTCTCGACGGGCTTCAAGGTATGGATGCGCGCGAAAGGCAAGGTGGACCGCTTCATCGCCTTTGCGCCGGACAGCTATCCGCTGACCATGATGGGCTACGAATATGAACTGGACGGCGATACCATCCTGCTCGGCTTCGGCCCGCGCACGAATGATCTAGACCTCACGGACGTACGTGCCGTGGAAGCGGCGGTACGGCAATGGCGACCGGACATCGAACTGGTCGGGGTTGACGCCCACGACTGGAGCGCCGACCCGCTCGCCGGCGAGACCTGGGCGATGCTGCGCACCGGTCAGCTTTCCGGCCAGATCGAGGAACTCATCCGACCCGAAGGCCCAGTGCGCATTGCCGGCAGCGATTACGCGCTGGGCTGGAGCGGCCACATCGATGGCGCTATCGAGAGCGGCCGGCGCGCCGCCCGCGAGATCATTCGTGAACAGGGTCGTTGACGACGACCCGCGACTGCGCTGAACAGGTGTTCGCGAGCCGATTGCCCAACCTCGGCTCGACCGCAGCACGTCTTCGCGGCCCCATCCCGGAAGCGCCCCGGTCAGACGCCCGGGGGGCGAGAACTTTCACCGACCGCGCCTTTCAGGCCGAAAGGTGTTTGCTGATGGCGCCGACCTGCTCCTTGAAGAGCAGCGCCATCAGCAGTCGCTGCGCGCCACTCACCTGCCGTTCGGTCACCTCGGCATGCGAGGGACCGAAGATCACCCGCTGGTACATCAATCCGTCTCCGATTGCCAGCACCGCGTCGATCAACTCGTCATCCACAGACAGCCCGGCTGCCTCGAGAGAAACCCGGACCCGGTTGCGGTAGCTCGTCTGGTGCCGCTGCACGATTTCCAGCAACTCGGGGGTGTGACGCGCGAACACGTACACCTCAGTCAGGAATGCCGGAATCTCGGGCCGCTCGTGCATCATCTGGATCATGTGGCCCAGCAGTTCGTCGCCCTGCCGCTTGGGCCGCGCCAGATACGACTTGGAAACATCCAGGCAGCTCTCCAAGGCGGCCTCCAACACCCCGATCAAATGCGGAAAATGATGGCGCAGGCTGCCCTGGCTCACGCCCGCCTCCGCGGTCAGTGACCTATACGTCAATCGCGGCATGCCTTCACGTGCGACCAGCTTGATCGCCGCGTTCACCAGCGCCTGCCGACCCTCGCCGTATGGCAGACGGCGAGAACCCATGTCATCGTCCACGTTCAGACATCCATCGTTATGAACACCCAATTCCGTCCTCTCAATTCATGCGAGCGCAACGTATCCAAACGTGGCGCGGTGGCTCCGACGGAGCCAGATCTCGAATCCGAAAAACCGGTGGGAGCATAGCGCATTCGCCATGCTTCGCGTCGCAAAGAGCCGTTTCACGGAATGGCGGTCCTTGGCAGCATGGCACAACGCTATCCAGGTCGCGTAGCTGGCGGCTTGGTAGCGGATGCGCCGAAGCGGAGCCCACGTGCTCAGCCATGAGCGGCGCCCAGTGCATCGCAGTATGCAGACAACCAGCACCCCCCACAGCTCCTGGGGCACCAATCCGGGTGCTTGGCGCACAAAACGACCTCCCGGCGCTGGCCATGGATCTGGCCTCATGCCTGCGCAGGCGGGCGCCAAGAGCGAGCCGCGCAGCATTCATCCGGCGACGTTAACCTCAATCCAGCGCACCTGTCAATGGCTGGGCTGACCGGTGCACAATTGCCGCCGCCAGGCCCAGGCGCCTAGCGGCCAGCACCAGCATCCATTGGACCTTGACGCACGATCGCGCGGACACCCGATCCGGGCCTCCGCGCGATCATCGCGACAAACTGGTTCAACGCATTCAGCCGGTTGCCGCCGGCCTAGTCCGCCGCAGCCCTCACGATTGCAGCCGTGCGCGACCCCGGGTGCCCAGGACTTCAATCACACTGATCACAAGGGCCGCGCCTGCAAGCAGCGCGCAGAGCAGCACCGAACTCGTCCCGGTGCGGAGCATGGTCTCCGGCCCGAAGTCCTGCGGTCCGCCCGGCCCCGGCTGGGAGATCAGCAGGATCACGATCGCAGAGCCGAGTGCTGCGCCGATGCGCTGTACGGTAACCAGCATGCCCACCGCGCTGCCGGCGTTGCGACCCGCGACCGTCAAGAGCGTCGACGCCATGTTCAGGCTGAAGAAGACACCACTGCCGAAGCCGGCGACAGACAATGGCACGATGAGCACGGCCGGGCTGACATGGGGATCGGCCCGCAGGATGAGGTAGCTGACCAGGTAGCCGCACGACAGCATCAAGAGCGATGCGGGGATGACCCAGCGCTTGAGCATGTGGGCCAATCGATCGCCGACAAGAGGCCCGATGGAGCTACCGAGCGAGAAAGGCAGAATCACGAGTGCCGCCGCGAGGGCACCCTCGCCCCTGCCGCTTTGCCATATGACCGCGAAGGCAATGTAGATCGAGCCGGTGAAGCTCGCGAACGTCAGGAACGCCGAAGCCAGACCGAATGAAAACGTCGTCTCCTTGAACAAGCTCAACGGCAGCAGCGGGAACGCGTTGGCCCGCTCGAGGCGGCCCTCCCAGAAAATGAAGACGATCAGCAGCAGCACGGCAGCGATCGCGCTGATCGACGCCCACCAGGCCACTTGGCCGTTGCTGATCTGGATCAGGGGTACGAAGAATCCGACGACCGCCAGCGACATGAGGATGGATCCGAGCAAGTCGAATCGGCCTAGACCTTCTGCCGTACTACTCTTGCCAGGCAAGGTGGGAACACCCAGCAGGATGGCGAGGACGCCCAGCGACAAGCCGTATGCCAAGGCCCAGCGCCAGCCATTCTCCATGCCGACCGTCTCGATGATCCAGCCGCCGATGATGGGGCCAAAAAGTGCTGCGAATGCCACGACGAAAGCGTAGAAACCGAATGCCCGTGCGCGCTCGGCACCGTGGAACATGACCTGGATGAGCGCGGCAATCGACGGAATCATCAATCCGCCGGCAACGCCGTGGAGCAGACGGAACACCACCAGATGGCGCTCGTCCGAGGCCAGGGAAACGCCGATTCCGGTGAGCACGTAAAGCAAGGTGCCCAGAAGGAACATCCACTTGTGGCCGTAGCGGTCGCCCAGCCTGCCTCCCGGCACCAGGGAGAGCGCGTAGGCGAGCGCATAGCCGGCGAGGACCCAGGACGACGCGGCCTCGGACAGGCCGAGCCCCTTGCGGATCGACGGCAGCGCAATGTTGGCGCACGTGAGGTCGAAAAAGGACATGGCAAGCGTCAGGAAAAGGACCGCAAGCGCGATCCATCGAGCGGCGGATGATTGTCCGACCGCAGTATTGCCAAGAGTTGTACTGGACATTGGGGGCACCCTGGGGAGGAGTTGCGAACCGTCTCTGGACTGGCCTCGCAACAAGGATTTACACGGGTATTTGAAAAATACGGCTAGAACGAATAGGTTACTGACGCGACGAAACGAGGTTTGTTTCTCCACCCGACATTCGGGCCACCAACAGTGGAGGCGCCTGTATACACCAAGCCCAATGTCATGTCATTCCGCCACTTGTAATCGACCCCGACCAAAAAATAGTATTTGTCCTTTAAGCCCTGATCTTTTAGCCCATCCGGCAAGAACAAGCGGCCGACCTCGCCCTTCAACACAACTCGCTCGGTCAGATTTTTCCATCCCTCCAGCGCCAAAGCCTGCCGGCCCCGGCCATCAGGGAGCCCGACGTAATATTTACTGATTACGCCGGTCCATTTAATGGAGAAATTTTGAAGATAATATATTGCGTACAACGATGTGGTGTTTGCGTACGCCGCGCCCGGGTAGAAGTTATAGCCGACACTGATGTCGTAAACACCGGGCCCCAGCTTTGAGCGATACCCCAGGTATGCCGTCGAATCTATCCGGTTATTGTCCACCATCTTGATGGTGGAGGACCAATTCCCTACGTAAATTCCGTTGTCAAACCCATAAAACAGACTTGCCTGCAGGGTCGGGAAAATCGCCCTGTCTTCATAGAAATCCTGGTCCGCACCCGCCCATTTATAATGACTCAGGATCGCGATACTACCGTGAAGATCCCCCGCAACAGCCTGTCCTGCACTGCCTGCTGCTGCCGTCAGCACTGCCGCGGACAGCCAGCACGAACGTGGCTTCAGATATTTTCTTGCGGGCCTTGTCATGCTGAAAACACTCCTCATATCAACCTCATCATCTTGTGTGGAAGACAAAGAACTCCCCGGCCATCGCTCGAATGGACTGCTCAGGGAGTAACCTGGTGGTGGTGGTGTTGTAGTGAATGAACTTCTTGTGACTAGTCTCTGG
The DNA here is from genome assembly GCF_057798855.1 of Cupriavidus sp. 96C5-1. Lineage (NCBI taxonomy): Bacteria > Pseudomonadati > Pseudomonadota > Betaproteobacteria > Burkholderiales > Burkholderiaceae > Cupriavidus > Cupriavidus sp. 96C5-1. The sequence continues at coordinate 59,087 of NZ_JBYOJU010000013.1, forward strand.
ATACTCGCTGGTCAAACCACAGCTGGAGGCCGTGTGGCCGGGTTGCATTCGGCCTCAGGCTCTCCGCGGTTGCTGGCATCCTTGCCGGGCCAGCTGCAGCTCAGTTGTGTAGCGCGTGAGAAGCTGCACCCGGGTGCCCTGACCATGGTATGGCCAGGTATGCGGACATAGCTCCGTCGAGAGCACGCTGGCAACACTTGCTTTTGCTTGCTCTACCGCCAGACACACGGCGGAACATGCGCTAACACGCCAGACCCCGCCCTCGCTCAAACAGGAACTCGTCGGCATCCGCCCGTTGCGGCCCGGACCGCATGTGACTAACCGTGACGCCCGATAGAGCCCGCCCCATAGCCACCACCATGCATGAGTGATTCATCTCTCCTCCTTGTATTATTTTTTTTGGTTCGCCGCCCTTATATAAAGATAAAGGTAACGGCATTACTAGGAATGCACGGCATCCCGTTCACAAGATCTACTGGAACCGGCAGAGCCCATCGCAATGCCAGGTCGTACCGGCCCTTCGCAACCGGACAAGGGGCTTCAGGCTGCCACCTGCTTCAAGTAGGTATCCTTGACCAGGACTTTTCCGTCACGGAAGGTCCATAGATCACACCCGAGCGCATCGATGCCGGCCGAAGGCGACTGCACCCGCCACTCGGTCACAGCACGATCGCCGGACACGAACTCGGCAACAGAGGTCCAGCGCATGTCGGCCAGGCTTTCGAATCGCTTGGCAAAAAATCCACGGATCGCGTCGGCGCCCTCAATTACCTGGCCATTCCCATTCGCGCCAGACGCCGCCACCATGATCGCGTTCTCGGCAAAATGCTGCATCACGCCATCCAGGTCATGGCGATTGAAAGCCGATAGCAGGTCATTCAGCATGTCCGCGGTAAATTCATTCACACTCATCACGCACCTCCCTCTCATCAAAAAAAGCAATCCAAGGTTGGGACAACATCAGTCCTAGCGGCGTACTGTCTGGCACACCGCGTTTCATGACATCGATGACCGTCACTGCGAACGAGGCCGACGTGCGCTGCATCGTCCATTCCGAAGCTGGGTCATGGAACGTCATTTCGTTCATGCCGCGACCTCGCTTCGAGCCGCCGGCTCTGGTGAAAAGCCACGGAATCTCGAGCCATGAAAAATCAGCGGATCCACGCTCTGGATCAACTCATAGTCGACAACCTCCAGAAGCGCGATGACATGGTCTCCTGCGTCGTGTTCGGCATAGGGAATGCAGTTGAGCCAAGCGCACGCCCCATGAATCCGGACGGCGACATCCTCGACGTAGCTCCTGGTGACACCGTTCCAGCGCGCCTGCCTGTCCTTGGAGGCCAGTTGGCGGCACAGTCCCTCCTGCCCCTGCCCAAGAAGCGAGACACCGATACGCCGGGCCTTGCGCAGCGAGGGCCACGTCGTGGAGGCACTCTGCACGGCCACGGAAACCAGCGGCGGATCAAGCGAGATCCCGGGCATGAACGAGGACGCAACCAGAACATGGTCGTCTCCTCCGACTTTCGCGGCAATCGCGGCGACGCCGGCGGGATAGTGGGCAAAGACGCGCTTCAACGCGCCTGGATCGATCTTCGAAACCATCTTTTGTCTCCTACTCAATCACTCTTTGAGTGCATCGTTTTGTTTTTCATGCCGCCGGCGATGCCGGACATTGCGCAAGCCAGGAGACGACGCCCGTGTCGGGCTTCCTGCGCTTGGCGGCCAACCTACTCGCCGCGCCGCGGATGAAGAGTCTTGCCCGCGGCTCGTCAGCGCACCTCGTCGCGATCGAGGAAAATGTCGGCCCGGTACGTCTGCTTCAACGGCACGCCCGGAACCTTGGGGGCTGGCGCGCGGCCGATGATGGGTGTGGGCTCTTCGTACAGCAGGCCCAGGGCCTGCAGCGTGGGGATGTCGTGCACCGTGAACAGTCGCAGCGGCTCGCTGCCGGTGTTGACCACGCGATGCCACGCGTAATTCGGAATGGCGAAGGTGTCGTGCCGGGCGATCTCCAGCGTCTCGTCGCCCACCTCGATCCGGCCTTGGCCCGAGATGACCAGGCCGATACTGCTAGAGGTTCGGCGGTGCTTCGCGCCCTGGAAGCCGGGCTCAAATTGCTGCACCCAGCAGTCCATCGTCGGGAACGTCGGACCGCCGTTGACCGGATTGGCGTAGCGCAGGGCCAAGCCGTCGTACTCATTGCCGACGCGACCGTCCTTGGCATACTGGTCGAGGATCGGCTCGATGTCTTTCCATGCGTAGCGGATGGGCTGGCGCGCCTGGCGCGCCTGCTCGTCCACGGGACGCAGCAGAGTGGCCCGCAGGCCCTGGAAATCCGAGCCGGAGTCACGCTGCGCCTGGCTAGCGCCCCCATACGGCTCGAAGAATGCCTGGTTCAGGCCGAGCGTCAGGCCCAGGTCCAGCGCGTCCCACCAGATCACCTCGTCGTTGGTGGGATTGTGGTGGTCGTGCCAGGATCCGCGTGGGGTGAGTAGCAGGTCATAGGTGTCCATCGGGAGCGGCTCGCCGTCGACGACGGTGAATGCTTCGGGATTGCCCTCCAGGATGAAGCGCAGCGCATTCATCGTGTGCCGGTGCGACCAGCAGACTTCTTGCGCGCGCATGGCCTGGATGCCAGCAGCCAAGGTATGGGTCGAGCCGGGAGGCCCCTGTGTGATTCCGGGGTTGAGGAACACGATGCTGGTACGACCTACGCCGCGCGGGCCGAGGATGCGCGAAGCTTCCACCAGCCGCTCGCGCGTGAGCGACCAGGGCCACACGTAGCCAGTGCCGCGCGGCTGCGGACCCCCGATGGCGTTTTCCAGCAAGGGCTCCATTGTCCACTGACCGATGATGTGTTCGGCCTTGATCTTTGCGTCGTACTCCTTCAGATCGCGAACTGCCGGATCTTCGCTGGAGGCGGATCTGTTTTCGTTGGCTGACATGCGGTCCTCCTAGGGCCGTGAACAGAGCTGAGGGACGGTTTCGACAGGGGCGGCTTGCGCGATGGTGCAAGTGGCGGTGGCGATGCAAGACGCCCGTTGAGCGAGTAGCGCTACTCTGAATCCGAAAACTCCCGCTGCAATTCGGCCCATCGCTTGCCGGTCTCGATACCGCCCGCGCGGTAGTTATCGGGTACGAACATATATGGCGGGCGTACCGGCCCCGGATTGACCAGCCCGGCATGCTGGAAGCGCAGATGCCCGACCGCGATGCTGTAATCCATGAACCCTTCAAGGTCGCCGCCCGCGAACATCGGTCGCTCCGCCCAGCGCACACGATCGCAGAGCCGGCTGGCCAGCGCCCAATCGCGCGCCAGGATAGCCTTCGACACGGCATGGAGTACCGCCGGTGCGCAGGCCGTGGCCCCCGACCAGGCAGCCAGGGCCCGCTCCGGCATCTTCTCAGCCAGCGCCTGCCAGTCACCGGGCAACGGCAGGATGCGGATCTTGTCGCCAATGGCACGCATGTCGGCTTCCAGCGCAGGTCCGCCGGTATGCTTGGCGGCCACAACCTCTGGGATCTTGGCGAGTTCGGCGTAGGCCTGCGATGAGATCTTGCCCTTGAAGGCGACCGGGTTGTCGTAGACGATCAGCGGCACGCCCGGCAGCGCCTCGGCCACGTCACGGTAGAAACGGACGATGCCCTGATCGTCCAAGGCCAGCCACATCGGACGCCCCACGAACAGGCCGTCGGCGCCGCGCTCGACCAGCGCCTTGCCGCGGCGGATGGTGTCACGCGTGTTGAGCGTGGTGATACCGGCGAACACAGGACGCCGTCCGGCTACCGTTTCGACGACACAGGACACGAGATCGTTCAGCTCGGGCTCCGTCAGCGTGGCGCATTCGCCGAAGGTACCGGTCGTGGCAATCATCTCGATGCCCGAGTCCACGACCAGCCGGATCATCTTCTCTGTTTCGGCGAGGTTGACTGTCTGCGTCGAGCGCCAGTTCTCGGCATCGGGCGTCGCGGGCGTGGGAACGATGCCCAGCATGCCGCGAAAGTCGGCGTAGGTGATTTTCATGTGAAACTTCCTTGTTGGCTGTTGTTGAACCATTGGAGAGAGGCGATGCAGCTCAGTAGAGCTTCACGTTGATGTTCTTGTTCTGCGTGAACGCCAGCAGCTCGGACAGGCCTTCTTCACGGCCCAGTCCGCTCTTTTTGTATCCACCAAAATCGGCGCCGGGGAAATGCGCGCTGCCATGGTTGACCCACACGTAGCCTGACTCGATGCGCGCTGCCAGGCGATGGGCGCGTGCAAGGTCGCGCGTCCAGATCGACGCGGTCAGGCCGTACTCCAGGCCATTGACCTGCTCGAGCATGGCATCCTCGTCATCCCAAGGGGTCACCGCGAGCACCGGTCCAAACACCTCCTCGCGGAACAGGCGCATCTGCGGCGTCACGTCGGCGAACACCGTGGGCTCGACAAACCATCCCTTGGCCAGCGCCGGGTCGGGGCTGCGCCGCCCCCCCGTCACCAGGCGTGCACCTTCGGCCCGCGCCGACTCAATCAGATCCAGCACCTTCTCGTAGTGCTGCCGGGACACCAGACTGCCCATCGTCGTGTCGGGATCTGTGGGCAAGCCACAGCGATGGCGCTGAGGGATGCGCCGGGCAAGCTCTTCGATCACCTGCCCATAGACAGACTTATGCACGAAACAACGCGAGGTGGAGCCGCAACTCTGTCCAGCCCAAGTCAGGTTCATCCCATTGATAACGCCGTCGATCGCTCGGTCAAGGTCTGCGTCCTGGCAGATGACGAGCGGATTCTTGCCGCCGAGTTCCAGCGACACCGGCATCACCTTGTCCGCCGCGGCCCGCAGGATCGAGACGCCGGTGGAAGTGGAGCCGATCAGCGTGGCCTTCTTGACGAGCGGGTGGGCCACCAGCGCCTGCCCGCATTCGTGTCCGCCGGTCAGGATGTTGACGACACCCGGAGGAAAACATGCCCACGCGATGTCAGCCAGACGGTAAGCGGACAAGGGGGCTTGATCCGGAGCCTTGAGCACCACTGCGTTGCCAGCGGCGACCGCCGGAGCCAGCTTGGTTACCAGGAACATCGCGGGATGGTTATAGGCGACGATGCGCGCCACCACGCCCAGCGGCTCACGCACCGAGTAGTTGAGATGGGCATCGCCCATCGGCAGCGTCTGTCCCTTGGCTTCATGCGCCAGTCCAGCGAAATAGTCGACCACGCCGGCGGCCACCTGCGCATCGCTGACCATTTCGCGCACAGGATTGCCGCCATTGATGGCATCCAGCCAGCCCAGTTCGCTGGCCGCCTCGCGCACGCCTTGTGCAAAGGCACGCAAGGCCCTGGCCCTCTCGGCAGGCTTGGTACGCCGCCACTCGAGGAACCCCTCCTGTGCCGACTGCACCGCCGCGTCAACGTCATCGGCATTGGCATGCGCGGCAGGCCCGAGGTCATCCTGCGTCGCTGGATTGAGCGTTCGCTGATAGCCGCCGAGCGGCTCGTGGAATCGCCCGCCGTAGAACAGTTTGCGGGAGTCCGGCAACGCCGGAGGGATGGCAGCAATATGCGTCATGTTTTCAACCTAGAGATACCTTGATGAGCCTGCGGCATGGACCGTCTGGTGCGGCCCCAGGAGGCGCACCAGACCTCAACCATTGCCTGACGGGTTGAATTAAACGACTCAAATACTTAGGTTTCTATAGGTGTTTTCTACTAGCGATGAAGAGTTCACGTAAATTCAGCGAGTGGATAGAATTGGTTCCTAACCTTATTGGAGTGCTCGATGCAAGGAGCCGTCATAGACGCAGTGGCACAGGCTGACCCCTTGGCGCAGATGCCGATGCCGAACTGCGATACGACCGAGCGGCCCCATGGCATCAACACTCTTCGCCGGAATCCGCATGCAAACAGACTTGATGACCAGCCGCTCCAAAGACACCGATAAGCGCCTGGAAGACGACGTCTCTACCCAGAGCCTCGACGAATCCATCGGCTTCCTTCTGAATGAGGCGGCCCGCCTGAGCCGGCGCCTGCTATACGGCCGCCTGGCGGCCCGAGGCATCCGCGGGGGTAGCTGGCACCTGTTGCGCGTGCTGTGGGACGGCGACGGCTTGACGCAGCGCGAGCTGGCCGAACGGCTGGCCATGACTCAGCCGTCGACGCTGCAAATGCTGCGCACCATGGAGCGCGATGACCTGATCCGTTTCGAGCGTGACATCCTCGACAGGCGGAAGACGCGTGTCTACCTGACCACCCGCGCATGGGACCTGAAAGTGCCGTTGCTGCACATGGCCGACGAGGCGACCCGGGTGATGGCGCAACGCCTATCGCCAGCAGAGGAAGTGGCGCTCAGGATGCTTCTGCGTGGCATACGCGACACCGCATCCGCAGTCTTGGATAGCGAGTCGCCGGACGAGGTGGCGGCCCCCGCCCTCTCGCCCGGCCGGAAGCAGAAAGCCATGGCGACTACCGACGAGCCCCCCAGGCATCTGCAAAGCCCGCAAGCCGGCTTCGAGTTTCAAAAAAAATAAGGCAACGTGAATCTGGTCATGAGCGCACAAGCACTCTTCGACAACTAGACATGCACCAACACAACACCGCTACAGAGTCCAAGCCTACCCGCACGAAATCATGAATGCAGCTCACGATCACGCCTTTCCGCACGCTCAAGCCGAAACATGTATCTCCTCTGTCGAGGAGATCGTTGCGGAGATTCATCTGGGCCGCATGGTTATCCTGGTCGATGAAGAAGACCGCGAGAACGAAGGCGACCTCATCATTGCAGCGGATCACATCACACCTGAAGTCATTAACTTCATGGCGCGCTACGCGCGTGGCCTGATCTGTCTGACACTCTCGCGCGAGATGTGTGAGCGGCTTCGTCTGCCCCCAATGACTCAGCGTAACGGCGCCAAACATGGCACAGCATTCACGGTATCGATCGAAGCAGCAGAGGGCGTCACGACCGGGATTTCAGCAGCTGACCGCGCGAGAACCGTTCAGGCTGCAGTCGCCAGAGGTGCCCGGGCCGAGCACTTGGTTCAACCCGGTCATATCTTTCCTCTTCAGGCCGTCGATGGCGGGGTCCTTATTCGCGCGGGTCACACAGAAGCAGGCTGTGACCTGGCCCGCTTGGCTGGCTGTAGCCCGGCCTCTGTGATTTGCGAGGTGATGAACGAAGACGGATCCATGGCGCGATTGCCCGATCTGCGACTATTCGCGGCGCAGCATGGGTTGAAGATTGGCACTATTTCGGACCTCATCGAATATCGCAGCCGCCGCGAATCGATGATTGAGCGCATGAGCACCCGCACGCTGGACACGCATTGGGGTCATTTCGTTGCGCATGCCTATCAGGACCGTCCTGGTCAAAACGTGCATCTTGCGCTGGTTCACGGGCAATGGGCTGAAGACGATCTGGTACCGGTCCGCGTGCACGAACCGCTGTCTGTCCTTGATGTACTGGAAATTAACCGAACCGAACACTCGTGGAGTCTGGATTCAAGCTTGGCTCACATTGTGCAGGAGGGCCACGGCGTTGCCGTATTGCTCAACTGCGGAGAAAGCACCGAACAACTGCTTGCTCAGGTCGCTAGAGCGGCACATGCCGCGCATGCTCCCATCCGGAGCCCTATGGACTTGCGAACCTACGGCACGGGAGCACAGATCTTGCGCGAATGTGGAGTGCGCCGGATGAAGCTATTGGGGACACCACGCCGCATGCCCAGCATGGCGGGTTACGGGCTTGAGATCGCCAGCTACGTCGAGCCTCAAGCCATCTGAAATGCATCACGATCGATACTATTCTCCATAGCGGCCATCTTATGCCTGAAAATATAAATCCATCTCCACCCACCGCATTTCCAGCGAATAACGACGGCCCTGACAAAATTCTTTTCTCATTGCCGTCTTCCTTGTTGCGGGGGCGTGAAGCAGTGTTGAGTCGCCTTCGCACAACCCTGCGTGAGCACGACATCACGGAGCAGCAATGGCGCATACTCACAGCGCTCTCTTCAGCCATTTCCTCAATCAGGCCTAGCGAGCTTTCCCAGCTGACCTCATTAAGCATGCCCAACCTCTCGCGACGACTAAAGACGCTGGAATCTCGGCTTTTGATAGAGCGCGCAGCGGATGAAAGAGATCTTCGTGCAACACAAATCAATATTACGCCTATGGGGCAATCGCTAGTGGAGAAAATCACTCCCCACTGGAAGGAAAACTATAAAAATATAGAATTATCGCTCGGCAAGGAAGATGCTCATGTACTTTATAACTTGCTCGAGGATCTCGCAAAGAAACTGGGCTCGCCGACTGCCAGTGAAACCGATTAGCATATTTACCCGGCTCCGCAGCTATCCGGCCGCGAAGGCCCGGATTGCCGACCCGGGCGGGGTCCGGCAAGTCTTCGTGAAAGCCGGTACAGCTGCGTGACACGAGTGCGGCGATGCCGGAGGCGCGCAGCGTCCACGCGGTCCTCCGCGAGGTCGAGGCCCGCGCGGGCAGGATCGCCGTCCGACTGGTAGGAGACGATGCGGAACCTCGGGGGGCCAGCCGATGCGGTCATGAAGTCGCCTACGCTCAGCTTTCCTGGACGAACCCGGAGGTCTTGACGATCTCTCCCCAGCGTTCCGAGTCGGCCCGGGCAAGTTGATCCAGTTCCTGCGGCGAGGAGGCGACGGCCTCGAAACCCTGCTTCGCAATCGCCTCGGCGAAAGCGGGCGTCTTGACGGCTGACTGAACCAGAGTGACCAGGTGATCAAGCACCTTCGCGTCGGGCTTGCCGCCAATATAGATGCCATGCCATTCGCGCATCCCGAGTCCGCGCACACCCTGCTCCTCGAAGGTGGGCACGGACGGGAAGAAGCGGGAGCGCCCGACACCCGTGCTGGCGAGGACACGCAGCCTGCCATTGGTGGCTTGCGCCATCAGCGCGGGTAGCGAGCCGGCGCCCGCTGCAATTTGCCCCCCCAGGATGTCGACGATCATGGGGCCAGCGCCCCGGTAGGGGACATGCACCATGTTCAGTCTCTGGCTTCGGCTGTAAGCGTGGGCCATGAAGTGCAGCCCCGAGCCGGTGGCCGGCGAGCCGTAGGCCACGACCTGGCGCTGCTGGCGGACCCAGGCCGTGAAATCAGGCAAGGTTTTCACTGACTCCGGCACCGCCGGCCCGACCGCCAGCCCGAGTTCGTAGCGGCACACCAGGCTGACGGGCTGCAGATCCTTGAAAGGCGAAAAACCGAGCTTGCGGAAAGTGTGCGGATTCACCGTCAGGACGCCGCTGGGATTCGAGATCAGCGTCGTGCCGTCAGGCGCCGCAGCCAGCGCAGCGCTCACTGCGATGTTGCCGGAGGCTCCCGTGCGGTTATCGACAATGATCGCGCCGGCGAGCTTGCCGGTCAGTTCGTTGGCAAGACGCCGGGCCACGAGATCGACGCCCGACCCCGGCGTGAAGCCGACAATGATGCGTGCGTTCGCGGGGAGCACCTGGGCCGATGCGTGCTTCGCCAGCAAGCCCGCCATAAAGGCCAGCATCAGTTCGCGACGGGTGATATGCGCCATGTTGTACTCCTATGTGACGGTCCTGTTGACGCAAGACGTGGGATGGTATCTTCAGGTTTCGGCGGTGAAGCCCAGCTCCCGGGCGACTCTTCCCCACTGCCGCCGGGATTCCTGTTGAACCAGTTCGGGCAGATGGCGCGGACTAATGCATCCCGTCTCCAACGCGTTGTCCTTGAGCGCCCCGACCAAGGTCTTCTGACCAGCCATCGACCCCTTGGATTGGACCTCAATTTTAATTCGGTTCCTATAAGTGTTTTCTCGAGGTATAAGACTGCTACTCCCGGACAGCCCTGTGGAATAAAATTGGCTCCCAATCGACAGCGCTTGCCCGCGAGCGCAGCGCTAATATTTCTGAAGAGCACACCGCTGGAATGAGCCGATGACCCGCAACCCACGAACGCCTCCCAAGCACGCGGAGGAAGACGTCCCGACCCAGAGCCTGGATGAGTCGATCGGATTCCTGTTGAACGAAACGTCCCGACTGAGCCGGCGATTGCTCTACGGCCGCCTGGCAAGCCGAGGCATCCGGGGCGGTAGCTGGTATGTGCTTCGCGTGCTGTGGGAAGGCGATGGCGTGACCCAGCGCGAACTGGCCGATCGTCTGGGCATGACGCAGCCGTCGACGCTGGAAATGCTACGGTCCATGGAGCGCGATGATCTGATCAGGTTCGAACGTGATTCGCTCGACAAGCGAAAGACGCGCGTCTACCTGACCACTCGGGCACGGGACCTGAAAGTACCGCTCCTGCATCTGGCCGAAGAAGCCACCCAGGTCGTCGTGCAACGGCTGTCCCAGCCCGAGCAAGTGGCCCTCAGAATACTGTTGCGGAACGTACGCGACACCACGGCGGAAGCGCTCGGCCACGAATCCCTGGATAACAGTGGGGCCCCGGCACCTGCGCTCGATCTACGGCGCGAAACTGCGGCGGCTGAGGGCAACACGGCACAGGCACCCGGTCCAGGCAAGGGAAAGGGACGCCAACGAACGGCCCCCTGACACACGGGTGGCCGCCGCACATGCACCCGCCCTCGGAGCGAAATCCGGTCCCCAAGGACCTCGACCGCACCAGCCTGCCAGCGTAACTGCACCACATCCCACCTGCCCTGTTCAGAGCAGGCCACAAGTGCGTTGACCCTGTCCACCGCTTTGCGGCGGTATGGCCATCAAGCCCAGACCTGCTGCCAAAGCAGAACGATCAGCGCTCGGAATCCCCAAGCTCGCGGCGAAGCGGCGCCCGGCTCTTCTCGTTGTTCAATCGGACAAATTTTGAGAGGAGCGCAAGAAACGTGGCCTGCTCCTCTTTCGTCAGCGGCTCGAGCAGCCGGTGACGCAATTCGTGCACGGACGGCACAAGCTCTTCCAAAAGCTCCGCGCCGGCACGAGTGAGTCGCAGTAGGCGATAGCGCTTGTTTTCCGGCGGCACGAAGCGCTCGATCAGTCCTCGCTCTTCCAAGCGGACAGCAAGCGAGGCGGTCGTTGAGTTATCTAGAGCACACAGCTTCGCCAATGTCACCTGATCGATATCGGGATGATCCTGGAGGATGCGCAAGGCACCATATTGGATCGCCGTTACCTCTTGCCCTATCACGGCATGGAACATCGAGACGGAGATCTGATGGGCACGACGGATCAGATGGCCGGGCTGGTCATAGAGGTCCGTCGACAACTCCTCTTCGGGTCCGCCCGGTTTTGTGGTGCGACTGGATGATGCGGTCTGGCGACTCATGTCCTTCCCTCGAAATTTGGGTACTAGGGATTAATCCCTAGTACCTGTGCAGCAAAAAGATCTTTCGCGCACGGTTGACGATGAGTATACTTAACGTCAGATTAAGTACACTGAACGTTGACTGAAGAGCAAGCCTTTCGACAGGTAGAGAGGCGAGCCATAGGTGACGCCCCCTCACAAGGAGACAGCATGTTTGCACTCAACCAGTGGTATGCCGGCGGTTTCTCATCAGAGTTGACAGATAAGCCGCTTGCGCGCACCTTGCTCAACCGGCACCTGGTGCTGTTCCGCAGCACTGACGGTGTCGCGGGAGCACTCGAAGATCGTTGCTGCCATCGATCCCTGCCGCTCTCATGCGGCACTGTGGAAGAACGAGGTATCCGGTGCGGTTATCACGGCCTGCTGTTCTCGCCGCAAGGTAAATGCCTCGAAATTCCGGGACAGGATCGCATCCCCGACAAGGCTCGCGTGGAAAGCTTTCCCGTGGTGGAAAAGGATCAGATCTTGTGGATATGGTTCGGTGCCCATCCCGAAAGCAAACCCGATATCGAGCCCCCCGCGTATCGCTGGCATAACGACGAGCGCTACGAGTACCGAGGTGGCGTGGTTCACTATGATGCGCCGTATCAACTCATCCACGACAACCTGCTGGATCTGAGCCATCTCGGCTACGTTCACTTGCGAACGATTGGTGGCAACCCCTCCGTGCATATGAATGCCGAAATGAAGGTGGAGAGCAAGGGAAACACGGTACGGATCGTCCGGCACATGATGAACTCTCAAGCGCCGAAGACTTATGTGGATGCCTGGGGTTTTTGTGATCGGATCGACCGATGGCAGGAGATTGAATTCGACGTCAACCACATCCGAATCTGGACCGGCGCAGTTGGCGCCGGGACCGAGTCGCTGGATAACCAGGATCGTGGCGGCTTCCACATGCGTGGTCTCCATTGCATTACGCCTGAGACCGATAGGACCGCGCACTATTTCTGGACCATTGCCACAAACCGGCCGCCATCCGGCAGCAGCAATCTGGATGTCGTTTATGAGCAGACAGCGTTGACCTTCGAGGAGGACAAGGTCGTAATCGAAGCGCAGCACCAGAACATGTGTCGCTTCGGAACGCAACCACAGGTCGACATTCACGTCGACATTGGGGCGAACCGCGCTCGCCGCATTATCGCAGCGTTGACCGCCAAGCAGGCAAGCTAGTCTGACCTCACGGACACCGCATAAATCGATTCGGAAAGACAGCGCGAAGCGCCCGCTCATCCAGCAATGAACTAAATCACCAAAGGTGGTGGTATCGACGCCAGGAAGCCGAGGCTTCGATACGTCCGCGGAGAAGTATCCGCAGGCTGCAGGATAGCTGCTTGCGCGCGTTGTTCTCAGTCATACAGTGGAGATAGAGATGTCAGGTAACCGAGGTGTTGTATATGTCGCCCCAGGCAAGGTAGAGGTTCAGTCGATTGCCTTTCCCGAATTGATCGAACCGAGCGGCCGTAAGGCAAACCACGGGGCGGTGCTCCGTGTCGTGTCGACCAATATTTGCGGATCGGACCAGCATATGGTGCGTGGCCGCACGACGGCTCCCGCGGGTCTCGTGCTAGGCCACGAAATCACCGGGGAAGTGGTAGAGGTAGGCTCGGATGTCACCACGCTGCAGAAAGGCGACATTGTATCGGTACCGTTCAATGTCGCCTGTGGACGTTGCCCGATGTGCAAGGAGATGAACACCGGCGTTTGCCTGAGCGTCAACCTTGCACGGCCCGGTGGTGCATATGGGTATGTCGACATGGGGGGCTGGATCGGCGGACAGGCCGAGTACGTGATGGTGCCCTATGCGGATTTCAATTTGCTGAAGTTTCCCGACCGCGAGCAGGCCATGGAGAAGATTCGTGACCTGACGTGCCTGTCGGATATCCTGCCAACCGGCTACCACGGCGCTGTGACCGCGGGCGTCCGTCCCGGCTCGACGGTTTATGTCGCCGGCGCTGGTCCGGTTGGTTTGGCAGCGGCCGCGTCGGCTCGCCTCCTCGGCGCGGCTGTCACGATGGTCGGCGACGTCAATAAGGTTCGGCTGGCACACGCACGCAACGTCGGCTTTCACACGGTCGACCTTTCCGAAGACGCTTCGCTCGCCGACCAAATTGCGGCCATCTTGGGGGAGCCTCAGGTGGATTGCGCTATCGACTGCGTTGGCTTCGAAGCTCGGGGCCACGGTCACAGCGGCTCGCATCAAGAAGCTCCTGCAACGGTCCTCAATTCACTGATGGAGGTCACGCGGGCCGCAGGCAAGATTGGTATCCCCGGGTTGTACGTGACGGAAGATCCGGGCGCAACTGACGCAGCGGCGCAGCGCGGAAGCCTGTCCGTTCGATTTGGCCTTGGTTGGGCCAAGTCACACAGCTTCTTCACAGGGCAAACGCCGGTCATGAAATACAACCGAAACCTGATGCAGGCCATTCTCTGGGACCGGATTAAGATTGCCGACATCGTAAACGTGCAGGTAATCACGCTCGACGAGGCGCCTCAAGGCTATCTGGAGTTTGATTCCGGCGTGCCGAAGAAATTTGTCATCGACCCGCATGGACTGCTCGCGAGCTGACGAATGCACGAGCAGGCCTGGCCGGCGCGCGGCGCAGTCTCCCGAAGATCCGCCGCTATCCGTCCCACGGCGGGATGCAGCCGCGGAGAATCCTTGATCGTCGGATCGAAGCAGAACTTGTCACGAATATTGGCAGCCCATCATGAAAGTGAAGATATTGAAGAAGGTCGAGACGGCAACGGATATTCTCTCCTTCGAGCTTGTGGATCCCACCGGAAGACCCCTACCCGGATTCTCCGCAGGATCGCATATCGACGTCCATGTCGGCAATGGGTTGGTACGGCAGTACTCCTTGAGTAACGATCCGAACGATACGCATCGCTACGTCCTTGGTGTGCTGCGCGACCCCAACTCCCGTGGCGGGTCGATCGCAATGCATGCTCAGGACGAAGGGGCGGAGATTGAAATCGGCGAACCCAGAAATCACTTTCCGCTTGCCAAGGAAGCCAAGCACTCGATTCTGCTCGCGGGCGGGATCGGCGTGACGCCAATACTCTGCATGGCAGAGCGATTGACTCATCTCGACGCATCGTTCGAGTTTCACTATTGCACTCGCGCACCGGAAAGAACCGCCTTCCGCGAACAATTGATGCGTCCCGGAATGAAGGGCCACGTACGAGTCTATTTCGATACGGCACCGCCTGAGGAGCGTATCGATCTGGAAGCGATTCTCGCGGCCCCCGATGTAGACAAGCATGCCTATGTCTGCGGGCCCTCGGGCTTTGTCGATGCAGTGCTGTCGCGCGCGCGAAATGCCGGCTGGCCGGAATCCAACCTCCATCGCGAGTACTTCAGCGCTCAGAAAGGAGCCGTCGCAGGAAATAGCGCATTTCAGGTCAGGCTGGCTAGCTCCGGAAAAATCATAGACGTTAGCGCTGATCAAACCGTGGTGGAGGCGCTTGGTGCGTGCGGCGTCGAGATCCAGACCTCTTGCGAGCAAGGCATATGCGGCACGTGTCTCACGCGCGTGTTGGAAGGCGATCCCGATCACCGCGACGCGTACCTGACCGATGAGGAGCGCACAGCGAACGACCAGTTCCTGCCATGCTGCTCACGCTCCAGAACCCCGGTCCTGACGCTGGATCTGTAGATGTTGAGGACCGTCAATTCTGCGGCTGGCTCCCATTGATTCTTGCGCTTCGGCGCAGTCTCCGGTTGAGATAGCGCTCGCGCCGCACGACGTGCTTGCAGTTACTGCGCCCGTGCGCATCAGCCTGTGAGATGTATCCGGTCGCCTGCCCTCCCGCCAGATCCCGCACGCGGGGCATCTTCGACCAGGCAAATCCAATGCGGCCGACCTGTGGATCAGTCAACGCATTGAGCTCGCGCGTATTGCCGTAGCGCAGCACCTGGGTGCCGCGCCGGCTGGCCGCGCAGGGCCTTCATACAAGGAGAAAGGAAGCGGGAATCTTGCTGGATCGCGCGCACGGCCACAAGAAGGGGTTTCGGATATGGATATGCGGAACCGGGCCTGGCTAGACCGCCCGCGCCCGGCGCCCGGACGAAGGCTCGGCGGCAATCAGCGCGCGCGTGTACGGATGCGCGGGATGGCGCCAGAGCTGCTCCTGCGGCGCGTCTTCGACAATCTGCCCGGCTTGCATCACCATGACGCGGTCCGCCAGATAGCGCACCACGGCGAGATCGTGTGAAATAAACAGATAGGCCAGGCCGAACTCGCGCTTCAGGCTCACCAGCAGGTTCAGGATCTGGGCCTGGATCGACACGTCGAGCGCCGACACCGGCTCGTCGCAGACCACCAGATCGGGCCGTAGCAGCAAGGCGCGCGCGATACCGATGCGCTGGCGCTGGCCGCCGGAGAACTCGTGAGGATAGCGGCCCAGCGCCGACAGCGGCAAGCCAA
The DNA here is from genome assembly GCF_057798855.1 of Cupriavidus sp. 96C5-1. Taxonomy (NCBI): domain Bacteria; kingdom Pseudomonadati; phylum Pseudomonadota; class Betaproteobacteria; order Burkholderiales; family Burkholderiaceae; genus Cupriavidus; species Cupriavidus sp. 96C5-1. Next base: position 74,815 of record NZ_JBYOJU010000013.1, read on the forward strand.
CCCGGTCGATCATCAGCGCCACCTGCCGCAGGCGCTCCCGCGCGTTGGACATGCCATGCACGCGCAATATCGTCTCCAGCGTGTCGCGCACGCTGCGGCGCGGGTTGAGCGACGCGTAAGCGTCCTGGAAGATCATCTGGATGCGGGGACGCAATGCGCGCAGCGGCCCCGGTTTCAAGGCCCCCAGGTCCATGCCGTCGAGCAGCACGCGTCCGGAACTGGCGGGCACCAGTTGCAGCAGCGTCTTGCCCAGCGTCGATTTTCCGCAGCCGGACTCACCTACCAGCCCCACCGTTTCGCCGGCCGCAATGTCGAAAGACACACCCCTCACGGCATGGGTAACGCCCGCGCGGGTGGCGTAGCGGGTATGCAGATCAATGACTGACAACAACGGCATGAGGTACCTGTTTCTCGTTCTGAGACTGGCCTGGCACTGCGCCGCGGTGGGCGGGCCCGCAGGCCACGCGGTGCAGCGCCGCTTCGGGTTGCGCGCAAGCGCCCGCCGGCGCCGCGCGGGGCCGTTCACGCACGGCTGCCGGCAGCGGCTGCGGCCTTGGCGGCTGTGCCAGGCACTGCGCCTCGGCCTGCGCGCAACGCGGCGCGAAGGGACAGCCGGCAGCCTCCCGCGCCGACTCTACGCTGCCGGGAATCTCGGCAAGCCGTGTGTCGCGATAGAACCTGCCCTGGTCCAGCCGCAGCGAGGCATCGAGCAGGCCGCGTGTGTATGGGTGGGCCGGGCCTGCGAACAGCTCGCCCGCCTGCGCTTCTTCCATCTTTCGCCCGGCGTACATCACCACCACGCGGTCGGCCCATTGCTCCACCAGGCCGAGATCGTGGGTGATCAGCAGCAGCGCCATCGACAGTTCGCGCCGCAACGTATCCAGCAGGGCCAGCACCTCGGCCTGGATGGTCACATCGAGCGCGGTGGTGGGCTCGTCGGCAATCAGCAACTGAGGCTTGCAGGCGATCGCCATGGCGATCATCACGCGCTGGCGCTGGCCGCCCGAGAGATTGTGTGCAAAGGCATCCACTCGCTGCGCCGGGGCGGGAATGCGCACCAGGTCCAGCAGCTCGATGGCCCGCGCGCGCGCGGCGCGGCGCGACAAGCCCTGATGCCGGCGCAGCACCTCGGCGATCTGGTGGCCCACCGGCATCACCGGATTGAGCGAACTCATCGGCTCCTGGAAAATCATCGACATGGCGCGCCCCCGCAGGTCGCGCAGCGCCGGTGGCGGCAAGCCCAGCAAAGACCGCCCGGCAAAGCGGAGGCTCCCGCCGCTGATACGCCCCGGAGCAGGCAGCAATTGCATCAGCGCCAGCGCGGTGGCCGATTTGCCGCAGCCCGACTCGCCTACCAGCGCGAGCGTCTGCCCGGCTTCGATAGCAAAGCTCAGGTCATGCACCACGGGCTGGGTACCGAAGCGGATCTCCAGTTGCTCGACTTCCAGCAGTGCACTCACGCGCTCTCCCCTGATACGGCCGCATGCGCGGCGGCAAGGCCACGGCCGGCCTTTCTGGCATCGGTCTCAGTCATATCTCAGTCATGTCTCAGTCGTAGCGCAGGCGAGGATTAAGCGCATCGTTGAGGGCATCGCCTACCAGGTTCAGCGCCAGCACGGTCAGGATGATGGCGGTCCCCGGCAGCGCGGTCAGGTACCAGGCGCTGCGCAGCACCTCGCGGCCGGCGCCGATCATGCTGCCCCAGCTCACCACGTTGGGATCGCCCATGCCCAGGAAGGACAGGGCCGATTCGATCAGGACGGCACTGGCCACCATGACCGAGGTGGTGACGATCACCGGCGGCAGCGCATTGGGCAGGATCTCGGCAATGATGATGCGGCTGTTGCGGTAGCCCACGCTGCGTGCGGCCAGCACGAAATCCGCCTCGCGCAGGGTGCGGAACTCGGCCCGCACCAGGCGCGCCACCGTGGGCCAGGAGGCCAGCCCGATCGCCAGCGCAATGGTGGTGACCGACGGACTGCCGATGGCCACGATCACGATCACCAGCAGAAAGCTCGGCACCGTCTGCACCAGCTCGATCAGCCGGCTCAGCAGGGCGTCAGCCGCGTGCCCGAAGTAGCCTGCCACGGCGCCCACCAGCGTGCCGATCAACAGGCTCAGCGACGCCGCCGCCAGTCCCACCAGCAGCGAGACGCGCGCTCCGTGCACGATGCCGGCCAGCACATCGCGGCCAAGCGAATCCGTGCCGAACGGAAAAGCGGGATCGGCGCCGGGCCACAGGAACGGCTGGCCCACCATGTCGAGCGGATCGCCGGGAAACAGCACACCGGCGCACGTGGCCATCCCCACCATCGCCAGCAGTACCAGTACGCCGCCCAGCGCAGCCGGGTTGCCCAGGAAAATGCGCAGCGCGCGCATGCGCGCGGCGCCCGCCAGCGGTACGTCCACGGAGGTGGTGTTGGCGGTGCCAGCCGCACCGGCGGGGCAGGTGGAAGAAATGGAATTCATATCGATACGCGCCTTGAATGGCGCTCCGCGATTCGGTTGATCGGCAATCCCGTCATGCCCTGCTCCGTGCGTCAGGCTGTCTTGATGCGCGGATCAAGCCATGCTTGCAACAGGTCGACCAGTACATTGGCGAGTACCACCAGGAAGGACGACAGCAACAGCACGCCGAGCAGCACGCTGAAATCCCGCGCCATCACTGCCTCCAGCGCTAACCGGCCCAGTCCGGGCCAGCTGAAGACCGTCTCGATCACCACCGTGCCGCCCAACAAGGCGCCAAAGTGCATGCCGGCCACCGTCGTGATGGGCAGCAGCGCATTGCGCAGCACATGGCACACGGATACACGCAGCGGATGCAGCCCTTTGGCGGCAGCGGTGCGCACGAAATCCTGGCGCTGCACCTCGAGCATGGCGGCGCGCGTCAGGCGCGCGTAGATGGCAATGAAGAACGTCGACATCGCCAGTGCCGGCAGCACCAGATGGCTGGCCACGTCGCCAAGCCGCGCCCACCCGCCCAGCTCCGCGCCGATGGTGCCGGTGCCTTCGCTGGGCAACCAGCCCAGGCGGACCGAGAACAGCACGATCGCCATCAAGCCGATCCAGAAGCCTGGCACCGAGTACAGCAGCAGCGCGGCCAGCGAGAGCGCACTGTCCAGCCAGGTGCCTACGCGCGCAGCCATGGCGGCGCCGCAAGCCACGCCGAGCACCAGCGCGATGCACAGCGCGGCGCCGGTCAGCAGCAGCGTATTGGGCAGCCGCGCCAGGATCAGGTCCGCCACCGGCATGTTGTAGCGCGGCGAGAAACCCAGGTCGAAGCGTGCCAGGTGGCCCAGGTAAGCCAGCAACTGATGCAGCACCGGCTGGTCCAGGCCAAAGCGGGACCGTATCAACGCCATGGTCTGCTCGGTGGCGGAGCCCGACTCACCCGCCAGCACGTCGGCGGCATCGCCCGGCACCAGCTGGAGCAGCAGGAAGTTGAAGACGATCACGCCCAGGGCGGTAGGCAGCGCGCGCCATAGCGTGCGCCGCAGGGCCGATCCGATTCGTAGCAGGGTTGGCATGGTGTGGTGTCCGGTCGGCCGGACTATTTGTCCAGGTAGACGTTGGCGAGGTTGGACTCGACGCCGTCGGCGGTCAGCGAATGGTCATGTACCCGCGTGTTGGCGATGGTGATGAACTGTGGCGACACCAGGTTCAGGTCGGGCACCTCCTTGCCGACGATCTGCTGGAACTGCTTGAACTGCGCCACCCGCCTGGCGGGGTCGATCTCGGACGTGGCGTCCTCCAGCAGCTTGTCCACCTCCGGATTGCTGTAGTGGGTCGCGTTGGAGAACGGCACGCCCTTCTTGAAGTTCCTGGACCAATACAAGCGCTGCACGCCGACGGTGGGATCGAACAGGTTGCTCGCGCCATTGACCGTGAAGTCGTAGTCGCGCTCGGTATAGATGCGCTTGACAAAGGCCGGCAGGTCTTGCGAGCGGATGGTCACATCGACGCCGACCTTGCCCAGCGCCGAGCGCAGGTAATCTGCCAAGCGCTTGCTGTCCTCGCTGATGGGGTTGTAGTCCAGCGTGACGCGAAAGCGCGGCGCGCCGCCCCGGCGCGGATAGCCGGCCTCGTCGAGCAGTCTCTCGGCCGCCCTGGTGTCGAAGGGGTAAGGCGTGGGCGTACTGTCGTGAAACGCCCCGAGGCCAGGGGCGATCGGCGATGCGGTGCGGGTGCCGTAGCCATAGTAGACCGTGTTCAGCACCACATCGCGATTGACGGCGTGCGCCACGGCCTGGCGCACCTTGAGGTTCTTGAAGTACGGATTGTCGAGATTGAACTCCAGCCGGGTCACGTTGAACGAGTAGCTGTTGCCCTTGGTCTCGAATGTCAGCCTGGGCACCTTCTTCAGCCGGGCCAGGTCGGACAGCGGCACCGGCGTGCGGTAGCCCAGGTCGACCGCGCCGGTCTCGAAGGCAATGGCGCGCGCGGCCGGATCGGGGATGAACTTCACCACGATGCGGTCCACGTAGGGCTTGGGCTTGTCCCAATAGTCCGGGTTGCACTCATAGACGATGTGGCTGCCGCGCACCCATTCCTTGAAACGGAAGGGGCCGGTGCCGATCGGCGCGTTGTTGTTGGGATTGCCGATGGCGTCCGTGTTTTCGTAGATATGCTTGGGCACGATCGGCGATTCGGTGGCCACCAGCGCCTTGATCAGGTAAGGCGCGGGCCTGGACAGTACGATGATCGCGGTGTAGGGATCGGGGGTCTTCACCTCCGTCACGTTGGCGAAGGTGCTGCTGCCGCGTGGGTGGACCTTCTTGAGCAGCAGGATGGAAAACGCGACGTCGGCCGAGCTGAAGTCCTTGCCGTCGTGCCACTTGACGCCCTTGCGCAGATGGAAAGTATATTGCTTGCCGTCCGGACTGATGCTCCACGAGGTAGCCAGCTGCGGACGCGGGGTCAGGTCGTAGTTGTACTCCAGCAGGCCTTCTGTCACCTTGGCGCTGACGCTGAGCGCGGGGGTGGCCACGTTGGCAAGCGATACCAGCGTGGGCGGCTCATAGTTGAGCAGCAGGTTGAGCGTGCCACCGTGAGAGGGCACGGCGTGCGCGGCCGGCATCGCCAGCGCGGCAATGCCAAGCGAGATGGCCAGTGCAGCCTGCAATGCGCCGGACAGGATGCGTTGATGCAGTTTGCGCGACGAAGGCTTTGAAGACATGGGCGGAAAATCCTGATCAGAATACGGATGGATGGCGGCGCCGGGCACCGCCGGACCCGCGGCAGCGCCGCGAGCCTGTGTCGGGAGGTCGAGCGAATTCTTCACGCCAATGCCGCATTGCCCGGGACGGCATCCTGGCCATGGCTGGCGCTCGCCTGCGCGGCGCTGACCAGGCCGTTGCGCAGATCAGCCGCCAGTTGCCCCGGATCACGCGAGGCGGGGTCGCCAATACCGCCGCCGCCCGGCGTTTCCACCACCAGCCGGTCGCCCCCCGGCACCAGTTGCCGGCCCTTGCCCCTCAGGACCTGGCCGGAAGCAAGCGAGACGCGGCCGGGTGCGCCAGCCAGGCCGCCGTCGGCACCCCGCGCCGGGAACAGCAGGCGATCCCAGGCGGCCGCCAGCACCATGGGCGCGCCTTCGGCGTTGGCCACCTCGATGACCTGCCCCAGGCCGCCGCGCTGCTGCCCGGCGCCGCCCGAGTCCGGCCGGTACTCCTTGCGCCAGAACACCAGCGGGCTCACGGTCTCCAGGATCTCCACCGAGACGTTGCGCACGCCGCTGGGGAAAGAGGTGGTGGACAGCCCGTCCTTGCCCGGACGCGCGCCGGTGCCGCCGGTGGAGAAGCTGGTGATGGCGAAGCGCCGGCCTTGCAGCAGTTCGCCGGCGGCGCCGGCGCCGGCCAGCGGCTGGCCGCCCGAGAGCTGGATATTCCACAGGCTCGACGAACCTTCGGCCGGCACCGCACCGGCGCGCGCCTGGCGCAGGCAGCCGAACACCACGTCCGGCAGCATCTGGCCGATGATGTGGCGCGCGGTGACGGCGCATGGGAACGGCGCGTTCAGGATCGAACCCTCGGGTGCATGCACGCGCACGGGAGCCAGCGAGCCCGCGTTGTTGGGAATATCGGCGCCGATCAGGCAACGGATGCCGAATGAGGTATAGGCATCGGTATAGGCCTTGGGCACGTTGATGCCTCGCGCCACCACCGGCGACGAGCCGGTGAAGTCCACGTCGATGCCCTCTGGCGAGATGGTCAGGCTGGCCTTCAGGGTAATCGGCGTTTCGTAGCCGTCGATGGTCATGCTGTTGTGCCAGGTGCCGCGCGGCCATGCGGCGATCGCGGCGGTCATGGCCTGGCCGGCCTGGCGGATGATGTACTCGCCCACCGCGTGCAGGTCGCCGAGACCGAACTCATCCATCATGGCCCGCAGGCGGCGCCCGCCGATCTCGTTGCAGGCGGCCAGCGCGTGCAGGTCGCCGATGACCTGCACCGGCTCGCGCACATTGGCGCGCACGATGTCGAACACGGCTTCATTGGGCCGGCCCCCGTCGAACAGCTTCAGGATCGGCAGGAACAGCCCTTCGTGATAGACCTGGGTGCCGTCCGGGCCTGCGCCGATGCCGCCGATGTCGACCACGTGCAGGGTCGAGGCGAACAGCGCCACCACCTGGCCCGCGCGCACCACTGGCGTGACCATGGTCATGTCGAACAGGTGGCCGGTGCCCTTCCAGGGATCGTTGGTGAGGTAGACGTCGCCCTCGGCCATGGTCGCGGCGGGAAACGCCCGCAGGAAGTGCTTGACCGATTCGGCCATCGAGTTGACGTGCCCGGGCGTGCCGGTGACCGCCTGCGCGATCATGCGGCCGTCGGGCAGGAATACCCCGGCGGAAAGATCCCCGGCTTCGCGCGTGGAGGTGCCGAAGGCCGTGCGGATCAGGGTCTGCGCCTGTTCCTCCACGACCGACAGCAGCCGGTTCCACATCAGCTGGGCGTGGAGGGTGCCGCGCAACGCGGCATGGGTTGCTAGGGGACTGGCCGAACTCATTGCGCCACCTCCACAAGATCAGCAAGGCCCGCTTGGGCCGGTACGGGTATCGACGCCTCGAGCACCAGATGGCCGCCCGGATCCAGCGAGAAGGCAAAGCCGGCCGGCACCACCGTCGTGGTCTCGTCCTCCACCACAAGCGCGGGGCCGCGTATCGCCTGGCCGGGGGGCAGCGCCGCACGTTCGTACACCGGTACCTCGTACCCCGCACCGCGCTCGCCGTCGAACAGTTTGCGCCGGCCACCGCTGGCTGCCACCGCGGCCCCGGACACCGCTTCCTCCCCCGCGCGCCCGATCGCGGGCTGAGCGGTACTCACGTTGATCGACCAGCTGATGATCTCGACCGGATTGCCGGGCAAGGTGCGGCCATATAGCGCGGCGTAGGCGCGTTCGAAGCTCTCGCCCAGCACCGCCGCGTCGGCCGCGCCCAGGGCCTGTGCATGCAGGGGCACGGGGATTTCGTGACCCTGGCCCGCATAGCGCATGTAAGCCAGGCGCTGTTCGCCCAGCGCCTGGCCGGGTGCGGCCTGGCTCACGATATCCCGCGCGCTGGCCGCCAGTTGCCCGAGGACGGCATTGACCGCCGCCGCGTCGAAGGCGTCGAGGCGTTGGTAGAAGCTGCGTACCGCCTGATAGGCAATCGGTGCCCACAGGAAACCCAGCGCCGACCCTACGCCGGCGGATTGGGGAACGATTACGCGGCGGATGCCGAGCCGCCTGGCCAGTGCCGCCGCATGCAACGGCGCGGCGCCGCCGAACGCGATCAGGGTGTAGTCCTCCACCGTCTTGCCGAGTTCGGTCGCATGGACACGGGCGGCGTTCGCCATATTCTCCGTAACGATCTCGGTCACGGCCAGCGCGGCGAACTCCGGCGTCGTACCCAGTCCAAGCGCAATATCGATGCCGAGCGCCGCGCGCGCGCGCTCCGGCTGCAACGCCACCTTGCCGACGGCAAAGCGCTGCGGGTCCAGCAGGCCCAGCACGCAGTTGGCGTCGGTCACGGTGGCCGCGTTGCCGCCCAGGCCATAGCTGGCCGGGCCGGGCTCGGAACCGGCGCTGTCCGGCCCGACCTGCACGCGGCCCAGCGCGTCGATGCGGGCGATCGATCCGCCGCCTGCGCCGATCTCCACCATCTCGATCACCGGGATGCGGATCGGCAGGCCCGATCCCTTGAGGTGCCGGTGCATGCGGCCGAATTCGAAACTGCGCGAGATCTGCGGCTGGTAGTCGTCGATAAAGCAGATCTTGGCGGTCGTGCCGCCCATGTCGAAGGACAGCGCGCGCCCGATGCCACCCTGCTCCGCCACCCGGCGTGACAGGATGGCGCCCCCGGCGGGTCCGGATTCGACCAGCCGCACTGGCTGCGCAATGCCCGCCTCGATATTGGTGATGGCGCCGCCCGACGTCATCAGGAAGAGCGGACTGCGCAGGCCCAGCGCCGCCACGCGCTCGCGCAGTCGCCCGAGATAGCCCGCCACCAGGGGTTGCACATAGGCATTGGCGCAGGTGGTGGACAGGCGTTCGTATTCCCGGATCTCAGGGCACACGTCAGAGGACGGCGAGACCCACAGATGCGGTGCCAGTTCGCCCAGGATGGCGCGCACCCGCTGCTCGTGCGCGGGATTCGCATAGCTGTGCAGGAAGGTAACAGCCACGCTTTCCACGCCCTCTGCCTCAAGCTGCGGCACGAGCGCGGCCACGGCCTCCTCGTCGAGGGGCAGCAGCGTGTTGCCGCGGCCGTCGACACGCTCCGGCACGCCAAAGCGCAGGTAGCGCGGTACCAGCGGCGCCGGCTTGTCGAGGAAGATGTCATATTGCGCGAAACGATCCTCCCAGCCGATCTCGACCAGATCGCGGAATCCCGCCGTGGTGATCAGCGCGGTACGCGCGCCCTTGCGTTCGATCAGGGCATTGGTGGCAAGGGTGGTGCCGAGGATAAAGAGGTCGACCTGGGCCAGGGAGAGCCCGGCGCTGGCCAGGAGGTCCTGCACACCGCGGATCACGCCGTTCTCGGGCGCGGCCGGCGTGGTCAGGACTTTGCTTGTGTAGCGCTGCGTGCCAGCCAGCAGGACGGTATCCGTAAAGGTGCCGCCAACGTCGACGGCGAGCCGTACGCTCGCCTGGTGTGGATTCTGGTTGTCTGCAAACATGCCGTTGTTCGTGGAGTGGGAAGGTCTGGCTTCAGCCCTCGCGGCAAGGTGCCGCGGCGCACTCGACAACGACGACCATCGGGAACTGCCCCTGGATCACGACTGGATAGATGCGTTCCCCCGCATGAAGGCAGGGAGCAAGCGCCGGAGTTCGCTGAAAACCAGAGCGCAGCATAGTCAGCGGGGGAGGCACGCCGGAACGAAGGAATTCGAACTTGCTTATGTCATGGCAATGCCTATGGATAGACACAATGCTTCCTTGCCCCGATCCGCGCGCGGGACTATGGTGCGCTCTTATGCCCTGCCCGCCGGGATCGCGCTGTTGCGCCATCCCCACGCGCGGCACCAGCCCATTCGCCGCCTCATGAGTTCAATGCAGCAGCCCCCATCTTCGCCAGGGCGTCGCACCGCGCCCGCCGCGCTGGACCACATCCGCCTCCAGCTGATATGGAACCGGCTGCTGTCGGTCGTGGAGGAACAGGCGCAGACCCTGATCCGCACGGCCTTCGGCACCTCCACGCGCGAAGCCGGGGATCTTTCCGCCGGGGTATAACAGACAAATGCGGCTCGGCCTGTTTCTGCAGGCCGCTGGCCACCGCGTGGCTGGCTGGCGCTACCCCGGCGCCCAGTTCGGCAGCGAGAACCTGCCGCATATCGTTCGCATTGTCCAGGCAGCCGAGGCGGCCAGGTTCGATACGGTATTCCTGGGCGACAACCTCGCCACCAACGCGAAGGAGCATCCCTCGTTCATCGCGCGCTTCGAGCCGCTGACCTTGCTGGCCGCGCTCCCGACCGTGACGCAACGCATCGGCCTGGCGGCCACGGCCTCGACCACCTATGGCGAACCCTTCCATATCGCCCGGGCCGGGCACTCGGCGACATCGGACTGTTGCGGCCTGCCAGGCAGGCGAGCCTTGCAGAGGTAATGACGTTTATCGAAGATGAGAAATTGTATGGATTGGTTGCGACCTGGTCGAAGTGGTGCTCCCCGCCCGCGACGGGACTCCAAGATGCCCGAAGATCGATTATCGGCATAGCATTTTGCCCAACATTATTGGCCGGTAGATTGATGGAGCATATAGTTGATGTTGAAAATCAAAGACTTACACTCCACAGGCGGTGCCGGTACGCATGCGCCGGGCGTTCTTAGCGCCGTGAGGTGTACGTCCGGAAGCCGGGCATGGGATCTGTGTTTGCTATTGGTCTGCCGTTCCCCTTGCTGGATTCGGGTTCTTTGGGGGTCCGCGGTAGCCTTCAGGTTTTCGCCCCGCCGTGAATAGTTGCGCCGCGTGGAGAGAATTTGTAGCCAACGGTCCGTGTTGAGCGGCGTGACAAAGGTCGGCAGCATTTGCCGCGGCGAGGCGTATGGAATCCGAATCCACCCAACGATATCCGGTAGCTATCCGATAGCTTTCTCAGCTGCAAATGGAACGCTCCAGATGATCCCTGCTGAAGCCTGTCTCGCGATGCGCTCTGCAGACGCGCTGCACTCTAAATCCACTGACAAGCAGGACTGCCCTGCTCCAATGTGTGCATTCATGGACGGGACGATGGCGGCAATCGCTCGTCTGGGCCTGCCCCGAAAGGCGCACGTCTAGGAGATACGTTGTCCTGCAAAGGCGTCCTTGAAGGCCCACTCGTCAGGGGATGCCTGGGCAAGGCTAGCTAGTAGCTATCCGATACTGCCACTCCCAGATCAGATTCTTAACTGGTAGCTACCAATCACAGAATCGTACGGTACACGGTGTTCCTGCGCTTTCCTAGTGACGCAAGCTAGCTCCCAGCTATCGTGCCTGTGCCATGAACAGCTGATCGCTTGTCTCACGAAGGATATCTGGTAGCTACCAAGCGCCCTATCCTCACGAACGCTAGGTTTTTCGCTCCACTGAAATTAGTCAGCAGCCATCTGATAGGTCCGCGAGACATATTCCGGCGGCCACTCCCATTGGATCTTGCCCCCTAGTGATCAGCCCCCCGCCCCCCAAAACGTGGCGACGAGCGCGTCCACTATTTTGCATCATGGCGAGCCGGTGCAATTGGTAGCTACCAGCTATAACCAACAAGCCCCTCAAGATGGTAGCTACCAGATAGCCTAATGATAGCTAGTTCAATAGCAAGCGCGTTCCTGTTTCGCCCGGCAGTGCGTTCATTCGAAGCCATCGTCTAGATAGCTATCAGATACCTCCCCGTCGTCTTGGTTACGATAGTAGCACTTTGGTAGCCATATAGTACCATTGGCTATCCGGTAGCTATCAGTTACGCTGCCGGGATTCCGATTGGTAGGATATCGGCTAGCTACCAGATAGCCGATGGTTAGAGGGAATCGTGGATGTCGAGAATCGAGTTTGTGAGCCCGTGGGAAGCCACCATCATCCTGGTCCGGACCCAGATTGCAGGACTGCAAAAGCGACGCCACCAGCAACGCTGGCTCGAAGCACCCTATGGAGCTCTGCCCCTCCGCGGTGCACGTCCCAGTTCTATCAAGATCGGAGCCAGCGGCTATCCCGTACCACCGTCACTCGATCCGGCGAACGAATTGTTCCAGCGATTTAGCTAGTAGCTATCCGATAGCCACCTGAGATGCGCTCCGCCTGCCCATCATGCTGTCCTGCCTTATCGGTGAGCGCAGAGAGAGGCTTGCGATACCGCACTCTGTGGCACGTTGTCTCGATTCATCGCTACGTGGGATTCGCAGCTGAATGGTAGCCGCTGGCTACCATGACGGTAGCTAGTTGATCGCATTGGCCGCAACGAACACGCCTGTATTCTGAGTGGTCGAGTTCGCTCCGTGGCCGCGATGGGATAGCTTTCAGCTAGCCATGAGATAGCTGGAAGCTATCATGAGGCAGTTTGGTGACGTCGGTGACAGGGCATCATCGGCAGCTACCATTCGGGTATCATGGTAGCTATCTAGTAGCTATTGATATCTAGTAGCTATCCGCTATACTTAGGCATCTAGTTAGCCAGGCTATCCGCTAGCTACCAGATATCTAATAGCAAAAAGGAATCTCGATGCCGACTATCGTGTTCGTAAGCCCTAAGGGCGGAGCGGGGAAAACGACGTCATCCCTAGTCCTGGCAACCCAAATCGCGGAGCGCGGCAAGAGCGTCACTGTCATCGACGCAGACCCGAATCATCCTGTGAAGACATGGGCCGCCGAAGGTGCGGCTCCGAAGTCCATGGCGGTGATCTCGGATGTCACGGAGGAAGACATCGCCGATAGGATCGATGCAGCGGCGAAAGAGTCCGCCTTTGTGATCGTCGACCTAGAGGGAACCGCCGCAACCATCGTCGCACACGCGATCAGCGAAGCAGACTTTGTTGTAGTGCCGACACAAGGGTCGCAACTGGACGCAGAACAGGCTGGCAGAGCATTCCGCCTCATCCGCGCACACGAGCGCGGCATCCAAAAACACAAGCCCGACTACAAGCTTCCCTATGCTGTCTTGTTCACCAGAACATCCGTAGCCATCCAGAGCCGCGAAACGACTCACATCCGGCGATCCTTCGCGAATGCAGGTATTCCAGTATTCAAGACCGAGTTGAACGAGCGTGCGGCCTTCAAGGCTATGTTCGCATACCGTCAGTCGCTCTCGGGCCTTAGCCGATCTGAGGTGTCAAACGTCGACAAGGCGATCGAGAACGCAGAAATGTTCGCAGGTGAGCTCCTTCAGTTCCTGCGCAAGGGCCATATGGAAGAGAAGAAGGAGGCTGCACAATGAGCAGAGCGAACCCACTTGACGCCGCGCTCGATGATTTCGAGCCGCGGCCGCGAGAAGACAAGCCCCGGCCCGACCGGCAGGCTATTGAGCAAGTCGCCAAGGAAAACGGCTTTGTCAGTCGTGATGCCCGCAAGCTGGAGACGGCGGCGGCCGCGCCACCTTTGCGGCGCCAGCGTCGATTCACTACTGGCCGCAATCAGCAGATCAATATCAAGGCAACGCCCGATACGATTGCACGCTTCAATGCTCTGGCCGAAGCTCTGAATATCCCGGCCGGCGCGCTGCTCGAGCGCGCAGTGGAAGCGCTGGAAGACAAATATAAGCGCTGATAGTTATCTGGTAGCTATCAGATACCATCTGAATCGCAAGAAAAGGGGGCGCGCCCCCTTTTCTTGCGCCTGCCGTGGGTACCGCAATCACTTTGGCGTTGCAGGCTGTCCTCGGGTCCTGCTCATAAAGAGGCCAAGTTCCGTCTTCAGGGCCTTCCGCCCGAGAATGGCTGCTTCATCTGGCTCGGATTTAATCTTTGCGCGCCGTGTGGCCATCTTGAAGGTAGTTTCACGATACAGCGACGCAAGCACTTCGTCTCGTGCCGACTTGTCCAACGTCTGAAAAGACGCCAGGCCTGCATCGACGTCCCGCTCAAGTGAACTGGCGAACTCGAGTTCGGCAGGGGCGATCAGGATCGGCTGACCAGGCTCCACCTTTTTACCAGCGGCAATCTCTCGCTCGATTTCGCTAAGCTCCCAGCCTTCCTTGATCGCGCGCATCAGGTAAGCGCCAGGCGACTTTACTCCGCCGACACGCACACGATGTTTCACCAACTCAATAGCCTTGCGAATGCGATCGTCCGTGTTGACTTCCCGGTTGCCGATGATTTCATTGAGTTGCCGCTTGCTTAGCCCGAAGCCCTTCACCAGGGTTTCGTAGAGATCCTTAAGCTCGTGCGGATGAGCGAAATCCAGGACCAGTTTGCCCTTCGCGTTATCGCGCAGCTTGAAGCGGAGAGCAGCTACACGACGCGATCCAGGCGTGGTCTTTGTCTCGAACTCTACATACAGGTCAGTCAATTCGTTGATTTGCTCCGTGCTCTTATCAAGCACGAGGCGCTTGAACTGCTTGTACTCCGTGAGCGACTTGACGGAGTCAGCATTGACCCACTTTCGCACCACATCAAGCGGAATCCAATCCGTCGTCCCCATGAAGCGAAGCGAGCTCAACCTCTCGTACAGAATGTAGGCATAGTTGCTCAACGCAGCCGACATGCGCAACGACAGATAGGTGTAGCGCTGTGGGTCCTTGAGTTGACGCCTGATCATCTCGTCGACCTTGAATACCACGCGTCCGCCAGAGATCCCGACCGACCCAAGCAGTGGAACGGAGGCCCACTGCGGATCGCCATCGGTCTCGTCAACAGAGACCTGTACCGATGCACTTTGGCATTCGCGCAATGCCTTCTTTAGGTGCGCCAGGTTGTTAGATGTCTCAAACTTGGCGAGCCATTTGAAATAACCCAGTTCAATATCGTAGTGCGGCAGGTCAGGATTCTCGGAGACGGTCAACCATAGCGCATTGATTGCTCTGCGAGCGAGGAGGGTGAGCGGCGAAACGTCGATCAGAACGTTAGTCTTGCGGTAGCCTATCTCACGGCTCGACTCGGTGATCGCCGTTGCAGCACCCATCTCCCCACGGACTGCGTTGAAAATGTCGAAGCCCAGTTGTTCCTGGAGGTTACGTGGGACGTCAGCCATAGGGGAGGGGTGCACTAGCGATAGTGCCGGTACTATCTATCTAAAGGTGCAATGAGTCAAGTATACGATTGCACCTTGGCGCGGAGGCGATGTCCACGCCGCACCAAAAATCTGCACCTCCGCACCAATGTATTACACCATCCGCGATGGAGCATGGCCTGCGAAGCCTTGCCTGCTAGGCAATCCAAGCGATTCGGGGGCCCATAAACCAATAGTTAACACCATAGGCCAATGAATTGCACTTTGAGGCCAATGAATAACACCATCAAGCACCAATAGTTAACACTTTTGCGGCCCAAGAAATGACACCTTCGAACCAACGAATCACACCTTGCCACCAAAAGATTACACTTTGCTCGTCGCAACCTACTGATTTCAAACAAAAAAAACGGTCTCGTATACGTTAGCTGGTTTACAAACAAAGAAGCTGCTTGCTCTCCGCGCAGAAGTGCGGAAGGTCAAAACCGAACAGGTTATCCACAGCAACTGTGGATGGACAACTAAATCTCCACGCATGCAGAGGCAATCCATTGGTCCGCAACCTAAGTTGCTCTTTAACGTGCAATCTATTGGCCCGCAAATCTAGCAACCTATCTGAAGGTGTACTCCATTGGTCCGCACTTTGAGCGATTCATCCGAAGGTGCAGTCCATTGGTCCGCAACACCATGCACCCAGGCAAAGTGCAATCTATTGGTGCGCAGTCAGCCGAGTTCGTAGAAGGTGCAGTCCATTGGTCCGCAACGCCACTCACCCAGGCAAAGTGCAATTTATTGGTGCGCAGTCCTCCGAGCCTGTAGAAGGTGCAGTCCATTGGTCCGCAATACCACCCCCCCGGGCAAAGTGCAATTTATTGGTGCGCAGTCCTCCGAGCCTGTAGAAGGTGCAGTCCATTGGTCCGCAACACCATGCACCCAGGCAAGGTGCAGTTTATTGGTGCGCAGTCCTCCAAACCTGTAGAAGGTGCAGTCCATTGGTCCGCAACACCATGCACCCAGGCAAAGTGCAATTTATTGGTGCGCAATTCTCGTAGCCGAAGCAAAACGGTGTCATTCATTGGTCCGCAATATAGTAGGCGCCCGGCTCAACGTGCAATCTATTGGTCCGCAACTGTAGCCTCGCACTTGCTAGCGGCATGGCCTGCCACCAAGATCCGCTGCACTCACGGACCATATAGTCCATGGGTGTAGCGTATTGGTCCGCAAAAAATGCTGCTTAGACGCCACTTCCGCAAAGGCGCAATCCATTGGTCCGAACAGCATCGGGAGGGGGAGCGGAAAAGCCTATAGAGGCCCTTTCCCTGGCAGTTCAGCTGGAAAGGTGTATCTCTTTGGTCCGCAAAGCCCTCCCGATTTCCAAAACTCAGTGGTTTTAATGATAGGAAGCACTTACTATTTGTTGCTCTTCCTTAAAAGCGGCCCAAAACGATGCACCTTTCACCGGCAACCTTTGATTTGCGGCCCAATTCATTGCACCAAGCCCGAGCGATAGGAAACTGCGGCCCAACCCATTGCACCAGTGAACCGTGCCGGGAAGGCTTCGTGCCGGCGGCCTCCGCTGAAGACCATGGGATCACACCAGACCCTGTGGGTGCCGATCTCGAAGGATATGTCTGGCCAGGCGTAGCTAAGGGCTCACACCAGGACAGATCACGAGGGGCAGGGATCACTTTTTGGCGAGCGTCCAGCTCTTCCACCTAGAATCGGCCGAAGCGATCCAGCGTGCTCTCTCACGAAGGGAGATCGTGGGGACGATGGTGCGGGTTCGCTGCCGCGGCACGGCTGCAGCACAGTTCGACCCCCGCCCAGGCAAGACTGGGTGCTTGCGTCTGAGCCTATGCGCGCGGTCCCTGCGACCCGCAGCCTGATCGGTCGCGCGGTGCATGACCCGATTGCCCTCGTGGGAGCAACCAGCGAATACGGTAATGACCGATGTTGGAAGGAAAGAGCCGAATCCGTGGCATCTGACGGTATGCTGCAGGCCCACCCGGAGCGCGTGGCCACGGGATGCCTTGCACATGTCAGACCCAAGCTCGAGGAGTGGCTATGGGGTCTGGGCAGGACCGTCGCGTCATAGTCACTGCGTCGTCGCGTAGATTTCTCCATTGGAACGGGATTTGGCCTTGACCAGTAAGTGAAGGCTGGTCACGAGGAGCAGCGACGAGACCGCCACCGCGGAGCAACCGCACGCCAGGCCGCAATTGAGATGCTCTCTCGTGTCCGAGAGCAGCGTCACGGGCCAAGGCGCTGGAGTACATCCAAAGACGCTGCGCGACGCTGTCGCGCAACGGCTCGATGGCGAGGCGAGAGGCTGGGTGCCTCAATCTGAATCGAAGCGGGGGGCCACAAGGCTCAGGGCAGAGCGCACGGAGCGCCAGTTCAGCGGCCATCGCCGAGGGGCTATGGAAGGTGCCGGTCGACCTGCCCGAGCGTGGCCGCCAGTACAACGCGCAGCGCCTGGCCGGTGTGGCCGTGGAGCTGAAATCGCATCTTCCTATCGAGCGGCAGGTCCGTGTGATCGGCGCCACCGGGCTCGACCAGCATTTGATCGACGGTTGCCCGTTACATGCCTTTCCAGTGCATGGGTCGAGGGGGGAAGCGGGGTGTTCATGATCGAACCATTGACCGCTTCCTTGTTTCCTATTGTGCTTGGTCACAAGGGTGCACTGGTGATTCGTGACGTCGCCTCACTCCGGGCTGTCGCTCTACGCTTTTTTTACCTGCCCGCAGCAGCCTTGAGTAGCCGCTGAAAAGTCGGACATTGCGCATGGCTAGCAGCGGGGCATTCTGCGGCATGACGCAAGCCTTGGCTCATGGTCCTTAGGCGCTTGATGGTCGCGTCAATGTTGTCGGCCTTGGCCAACAGCACCTCTCCGTCCACCCGCGGAGCACCATCGGAGGGGGGCATGGCGCGGATCTCGGCCAGCGAGAGGCCGCCGGCCTGCCAGGGTGCAATCAACGCTAACTGATCGACCACGCCCGATGCAAAGCGCCGCCGCTCGCCCGCGAACCTGGTCGCCGTGATCAAGCCCTTCTTCTCATAGAACCGCACTGTCGCGGATGGCAGGCCCGTGCGTCGGGCAACTTCTGAAATATCCGTGTTGCATCCCTTGACTTGAAGTTGACTTCAACTTCTAGCATGCCTGCAGACGATGCTCTCATCAATGGAAAGGACAGAAAATGATATCGATGGGCGAGTTGATAAGGCTGGTTCTGATCGGGGTCGGCGCGACAGCCGTGATGGACGTGTGGTCAATGATCCAGAAGAGCTTGGGCATTCCTACGCTCGACTACGCAATGGTTGGCCGGTGGGCAGGCCATCTTTGTCGGGCCAGGTTCGCGCACGCCAGCATCGGCAAGGCCGCGCCGATACCGGGCGAGTTGTCCCTGGGGTGGGCGATTCACTACGCCGTTGGCATCGCGTTCGCGGCGTTGCTGGTAGGCATCTATGGCGCGGAATGGCTGCATGATCCCGTGTGGCTGCCCGCCCTGGCCGTGGGCACGGTGACTGTTGTTATCCCCTTCTTCGTGATGCAGCCAGCAATGGGCGCAGGAATTGCGGCATCTCGCACACCAACCCCTTGGAAAAATCGTCTGCGCAGCCTGCTGACGCATGCGATCTTTGGGGGCGGTCTTTATCTATCCGCAGCAGTGCTCAAGTTGGTGTGGGAATGAGTGGGGCACTTGGAAAAATTGTCATGAACGAAAACAAGAACGACGGGATTATTCCTGCTGCCGTCTATCTTCTTGCCCTTAGCCTTTTTGCGATGGGTACCGCCGAATTCTTGATGGGAGGCATTCTCCCAATGATCGCGGCTGATCTGCGCATCACGCTACCCACAGCAGGCACCCTAATTTCCGCGTTTGCGGTTGGCGCACTGATTGGTGGGCCGCCGTTCGCCATCCTGGCGCTGCGCTGGCCTAGTCGCAGCACACTGTTCATCAGCCAAGTGGCTTTCATCGTCGCGACGGCACTCAGCCTGCTTGCACAAGGGTATTGGTCAATTCTTGTCGCGCGCTTCGCTATGGGTTTGGCGTACGCCTGCTTCTGGGCAGTTGCGGCGGCGACAGCCGTGCAACTCTCGCCTCCTGATCGCCGCGCCAAGGCGCTTTCCATTGTCGTCAGCGGCCTAACCGCTGCCATGGTTCTAGGTGGGCCAGTGGGCACGTTCATTAGCGATTCCACGGGCTGGCGCGGGGGATTCTGGGCTGTCGTGGCGGTGACTGCCGTGTCGGCGGTCTCCGGCCTCCTTGCGCTGCCAAAAAAAACACCTGGGGATGTTGTGGTGCCAGACCTCAAGACCGAGTTACGTGCAATGAAGCGCCCTGTTCTTTGGGTGGCATATGCCACGACGATGGTCACCACGGCCGCTTATATGGGCACGTTCGGCTATCTGGGGGCCTTGCTGCTCGACGTGAGCGGGTTGCCTGCTGAGTGGCTACCTGCCGTGCTGACATTGTTCGGCGTCGGCGCATTCATCGGGCTTACGATCGGCGGTCGAACCGCCGATCGTCATCAGTTCGCCACGCTTGTTACCGGCATCATTTGCCTCATTCTTGCCTCTGCGGCAATAGCGCTCTTGGCCTCACATTGGGTGGCGACAGTCACTTTGGTGCTCGTTCTTGGCTTCGCGGGCTTCCTGCTAAATCCGGCGGTATGGGGCCGCGTCTATGCGGTGGCACCGGATGCGCCAATGCTCGCGGGAGCAACGAATTCATCCGCATTTCAAGCCGGCCTAACGCTTGCCCCACTGCTTGCGGGGCTTCCTATCAGTTTCGGCTATGGACTGTCGTCAGTTGGCTGGGTGGGGGCGGCAATAGGTGCTATTGCCCTTGGGTTGGCCGCTCTCGACACACGATTGAGCCACGCACATGAATCTGCTGGTGAACTTGCATAGATGTTCAATCAAGCGCGAGTTGGCAGGTCCTGCTTATGAATCCGTCCACGCCGAGTAGGTCAGCTCCTACTTCCCGGGAAGCGAAATCGAACCAGTTAATTAAATTAAACAGAATGCTAACTAGGTCAATATTTCATTACGCTACCCCGAATATATTTCAGGTCATATTTGCATTTGCAATCATCTTATTTGGTGGGGTGGCGCGCGCTGATACTCATAAATTACCCGAAACCATCAAGTCGTCAGATACATCAAGGAATGTGGCGATGACTAAAAAGAAAATTGGAATTGTATTATTTAATGAATTCGAGACACTTGATGTCTTCGGTCCGGTGGAGATGTGGGGTGATCTGCCAGATTATCAGGTCTTCATGGTTTCTCAGAATGGTGGCCTCGTAAAGTCAGCACAAGGCGTCGAAACGAACGCAACTTACTCATTCGACAATGCGCCTCAATTCGACATTCTTATGGTCCCCGGTGGAATGGGTGCCCGTAGAGAGGTTAACAATTCCGCCTTGCTAGAGTTCCTTCGTAGGCAAGACAAAAAAACTGAATGGACTACCTCTGTATGTACAGGATCGGCTATTCTGGCAAAGGCAGGAGTTCTTAAGGGCCGCCGTGCAACATCCAACAAATTGGCATATGAGTTCGCAACAAGCCAAGATCGTAGCGTGCTTTGGCAGGGAAGTGCACGTTGGGTTGTTGATGGAAAATACGTCACATCTTCGGGCGTCTCGGCCGGAACCGACATGGCTCTTGGTCTCGTGGAAATAATATATAACCGCCAGGTTGCCGAGAAAATCGCTCATGACACTGAGTACATATGGAACGACAACGCGGCCATGGATCTCTTCTCGGTTGGGAAAAGCGATTGACATCCAGGGAGGGCCTCGCCAATGACGTGTTCTATCGTGCTCAATTGCGCGCCGTAGTACTGACGGGGTGCTTATCTAGGAAACATTGATCGAATGAAAGAAAATGACACTATTTGCCGAGTCCGTTCATCGATACTGGCGAGCGCTCTTTGTGGGTCGCACAATCTATCGAGACGACAAGTTGAGCATCGTCATCAACCCGCAGCTGGAGGATGACGAAGGCGTCACTATCCTCCACACGGTGAGCGACATGCACACTGCCGTGGCGTTGCTACCTGAAGCGGCGCAGTCTCTTGGCGCTATCGGAATTCCAGGTGAGGCCGGCGCGTTGACTGAGGCAAGGCTGCGTGAGGGTCTGGTGGAAATCGGCATTGTTATGCATGGCGCCGACAATCTCTACTATCTACCCAACGCAGCTCGTGATGCATGGCTGGCCGAACCGGAGCCCGATGATGTTCGCAGGTTGCGCGCTAACGATGCCTCGCTGTTTGCCGCATTCGAAAGTCGCGCCAGCGAGCAAGATCTCGAAGCTGCGCAGGTTGGCATTGATGACTGGGCTGTGTTTGGAGTGGTCGGCGAGGACAGCCGTCTTCTCAGCGCTGCGAGCATCTACCCCTGGGATGGCGCAGCCCTGGCCGACGTTGGCGTGCTGACCCTTGCTTCGGCACGCGGCAATGGGTATGCCACGCGTGTGCTACGAACCGTGGGCCGTCATGCCATGACCAACCGGCATGAACTTCAGTACCGTAGCCAGCTTGACAACCCGGCTTCCATTGCACTTGCCCAGGCGGCTGGGCTGGAACTGTTCGGGCGCTGGGAAGTACCTTCTCCAGATAGCCAGGAGTGAAAGGGATGAGGAGGGGCGGATGACCTCATCCATCGCGCTGAAACATCGTGTCGCGGTCTCCCCCGAAGTCTGCCTGCCGGCGACGATCGCCGGTATTTCTTGGTGCCACGCCCACCGCGACGATATAGCGCTGCTTGTGGAAGTGGCTGCGGCAGATAGCTTTGAGTTCGACTTCGATGAGCCGGGAATCGATCCAGTGCAGGACTGGCCATTGCCTTTGACCTCCAGGGGCGCGCTGTGGCCTATGGACTGGTCGCCGCCAGCCGGATATACGAAACGCTGGCCTGGGTCTCTCTTGAAGGAATGGTGCACTCTGAACACCGAGGAAAAGGCATAGGCTCAGTGTTGCTCAATTGGCAGCAGCGGCGCGGGCTTCGGATTCTGTCGGCAATCGACGCCGGTCTTCCCGCATTGCTGGCAGTGAATGTCTGGGAAGGCATTGAGTCGGCCGGCCGGCTTCTGAAGTGAAAGGCCCGGGCGCCGACGGTGCCGAGGACGTGCTGGCATACGTCGTCTGCGCCGTGCCGCACAAAGACTGGCTGGCACGAGGCCGCGGCTTTGGCTACATCGAGGTCTTGGGCGTGCACCCGCGGGTGCGCGGCTTGGGTCTTGCTAGCGCCTTACTTGCGGGCACAATGCAGACCTTTCGCGACGAAGGCCTGGAACTGGCGGTGCGCAATGTGGATGCCGAAAGCCTTACCGATGCCGGGGTGCTCTACGAGCGCCTGGGTTTTACAACCGTGCGCCGGTCGGTAACGCTGGCGAAGGAGTTTTGAACGTGGCGGCGACAGGAATGGACAGACTGGCGATTCGTCGTGCCAGCGTAGTTGATGCCCCAGCAGTGTTGCGGATCTTCGATGAAGTGATTGCTTGGTTTGTTGAAATGAGCAATGAGGGGCAATGGGGTAGCGAACCATGGTCGACTTTGCCCCAGCGGATTGCGCGAGTGACTGAAGCCTGTGCGCAGCCTGAGGCATGGGTAGCGGAAGACCAGGACGGCGGCATTCAGGCCGTATTAGTCTTGGGCGAGTCCATGCCCTATGTGCCTTCCGCGACCGAGCCGGAGGTCTATGTGAGAGTGCTGGTTGCCTCGCGTGATGCGCGGGTGCGCGGTGTCGGCCGGCGTCTGTTGGCCTTTGCCGATGACCGCGCCCGGGTTGCCGGGGCGAAGCGCTTGCGTGTGGACTGCTACGGCGGCGAGACAGGGGCTCTGGTGCGTTTCTATGAGTCCTGTGGATATGAGCGAATTTCAGCCTTCAACGTGGATGGTTGGCCAGGTCAATTGTTGGGACGTAGTCTGTGATGCGATGCACCGTGGCGTTTTCCTGCGCAAGTGCGACCGCTCCCAAGCCAGGTCGGGCACATGATCGGCCATCTATTTCAGTGCTTCTTCTGCATAAGCCACTGGGTAGTGCTCCTTGGCATAGCTATCTACCGCCCCGCCGTCACAGATAGCGGCTTTGCGTTGCTGGACTGGATTGTTGCCGCGTTCTTCAGCCTGACGCTTTCCACGCTGGTCAGCGGGCTGCTCTTTAAGGTGCTGCTCACGAGCATGGCTAAGAAGATCCGTGACAAGGAACTCAAGGACATGTTTGCACCAAAGTGAGCGGCCTCCGTATCCAAATCTCGCCCGCCCGTCCGTTCAGTAGCCGTGCAACGAGGAGCACTACACACGCTTTCCACACCGGCGACGCTCGTCATTCCTTTCCACTCTGGAGTCTCATCTCGTGCTTCACGAACTAAACAAAGACAATTTCGATACTGCACTCAGCCGATCGCCTGGCGTATATGCCGTCTGCTTCTGGGCGGAATGGTGCGGCCCATGCCGAGTCATGGCCCCTGTCTTCAAAACGGTCGCCCAAGATATGCAAGGCAGAGCACAGTTTGGCGAGGTCGATCTTGACCGGTCGCCAGAGCTGGCGGTGCGCTATGGAGTGCAGAGCATTCCGACCGTGTTGCTGTTCAAAGAAGGTCAGGTGATCGATCGGATGACTGGAGCAGCCCCAAAGCACAACGTCGTGAATTTCATCAATAAGCACCTCGCCTGAGCATGGCACTGCATCGTCAACTCATCATTCTTGGTTCCGGCCCGGCCGGCTGGACCACCGCGGTCTATGCCGCTCGCGCGAATCTCAAACCAGCGGTCATTACAGGCATGCAGCCGGGTGGTCAATTGATGACCATCACGGAGGTGGAAAACTGGCCAGGCGATGCCCACGGGCTGATGGGACCGGATCTGATGACGCGCATGCAGGAGCACGCCGAGCGCTTCGATACCGAAGTCATCTTCGACCACATCCACACAGTAGAGCTATCACAACGGCCGTTGCGGCTGGTGGGCGACAGTGGCACTGACACCTGCGACGCGCTAGTTATCGCCACCGGGGCGACCGCGAAGTACCTGGGGATCGATTCTGAAGAGCACTTCAAGGGGCGCGGTGTGTCAGCCTGCGCCACCTGCGACGGCTTCTTCTACAAAGATCAGAGTGTTGTGGTGGTCGGCGGCGGCAATACCGCTGTCGAAGAAGCGCTCTACTTGTCGAACATCGCCCGCAAGGTCTATCTGGTCCACCGCAGCGACACCCTGCGCGCGGAGAAAGTCCTGCAGGACAAGCTGAGCGCCAGAATCGATTCCGGCAAGATCGAGACCGTCTGGCACCAACAAGTGGACGAAGTGCTCGGTAACGACAAAGGCCTGACCGGCGTACGCTTGAAATCCACGCTAGATGGTAGTACCCGACAGATTGAGGCGACAGGCTTGTTCGTGGCCATCGGCCATACCCCGAATGCAGGCCTGTTCGAGGGCCAGTTAGCCATGCACAACGGCTACCTACAGATTCGCTCTGGCCTGGCCGGAAATGCCACGCAGACCTCAGTGGAAGGTGTGTTCGCTGCGGGCGACGTGGCTGACCAAAACTACCGCCAGGCGATTACCTCGGCTGGCTTCGGCTGCATGGCGGCTCTGGATGCCGAGCGCTATCTGGATGCCTTGGGCACCGGATCCTGAAGCAAGAACAACTTCCAACCTTCTAAAAACCGCTCACGTCGGTGACCTCAAATGGCAGCAATTCCAGAACCAGCGTTCCTTACCCGTTACTTCGACCGTATCGGCTATCACGGCCTCGCGGAGCCTACACTCGACGTGCTACAGCGACTCCACCTACTGCATCCGCAATCTATTCCGTTTGAGAACATCGCGCCCTACACTGGCCAAGGCGTTCAGTTGGATCTGGACGCCATTTCCGAAAAATTGATCGCGCGGCGGCGTGGCGGATACTGCTTTGAGCACAACACGCTGTTCCTTGCCGTATTGCGGAAGATTGGCTTTCATGTCACACCGCTCATCGCGCGTGTGCGCTGGCAAGTGCCGACGGAAGTGGAGACCGGATTGACACACATGCTACTACGCGTGGAACTGGAGGGCCGCAGTTGGTTCGTCGACGTGGCATTTGGATCAACGACGCAGACTGCTCCGCTCGAATTTCTGCTCGATATACCTCAAGCTACTCCACACGGTGTGTTTCGTATTGTCCAGGCAGGAGACGAACTGGGCCTGGAGTTTCAAACGCTCACGGGATGGCAGACTGTATATCTCTATACGCTCTCGCCCACAGCGGATATAGATTTCGAAATCGGCAACTGGTACACATCCACCCATCCTAAATCCGTCTTCCTCAATAATCTGCTTGTCAGCCGAACCCAGCCCAATGCTCGCGAACTGATGGTGAACGATACCTACACGCACCGCGACAATGAAGGCGAGCACCAGAAACATCGGTATACCGATGCCGGCGATTGGGCAGACTGTCTGCACAAACGCTTCGACCTCTACCTCCCCCCCGGTGAAGCGGCTAGCTTGTTCCAGCGCGTCACCGCGCACAGCCACGAGGCTGCCGCCGCCGAGCTTGCTCCGCGCTGATCCTGTCGAATGATTTTTATTGCATAAATAGCGTTGGCAACTGGAGGCTCCTCGTAACAATTCGAACTGAATGTGCGCGTTGTCGATACTTGGATGAACGAGCTAGCTGCATACCTGCTCAGACTTGCAGAAAAAGCCTTCGAAGCTGCCATAGAATTAAGCGATACATGGATTGCATGTTTGATGGCTGCTGCGCCATTGATAGCCACATTTGATGGTTGACCGAGCATGGGTGCATGGCTTCATCAGCCGAAAACACCCGCACTCAAGCAGTCGATGAAGGCGCGCAGCTTGGGTGACAAGTCTCGGCTGGCTGGCCAGACCACCCATATTTCGCCACTCTTGTCGGTGCAGCCATCCAAAATGGTTTGCAACTCTCCGGTGCGTAGATGCTCTGCCACCATAAAGTCCGCCAGACAGGCGATGCCCTGGCCGCGCAAGGCCAGATGGATTCGCATTTCCACACTGTTGCAGATCAGTGTGCGCGGAGGGTCAGGCAGGTCGTCGTCCGCTGTGCGTGGCAGCGGCCATTTCTCAAGCCGGCCTGTACTTGGAAAGCGGTAGTGCAGGCAGGCATGGGCTTGCAGGTCGGCAGGTTGCTGAGGCCGTCCGTGTGTCTCGAGATACTTAGGGCCGGCGACCAGTACTCGCCGGAACGTCCCCAGACGGCGCCGCTTAAGTCCTGAATCGGCCAGGGTGCCGGCTCGCACGGCGGCATCGAAGCCGTCGCCGATGACATCCACCAGGCGATCCGAGAAGTCCAGATCGAGTTCCACCGCTGGATAGCGCTGCATGAAGTCAGCAATGACCGGCTCGAACAGGCCACTGTAGCGAGGCAGGCTGATGCGTAGCTTGCCGTGTGGCATTTCACTGGCTTGGGACATCTCCAGTTCTGCCGCCTCGACTTCACTCAGGATACGCCGGCAGCGTTCGAGAAATCTCTTTCCTTCGGCGGTCAGCGCTAATGTGCGCGTGCTGCGGTGGAGCAAGCGCACGCCTAGGCGTTCTTCCAGGCGCGCCATGGCTTTACCCACGGCCGATGGCGAAACACCTAGTTCGCGCGCCACGGCCGAGAAGCCAAGGCGTTCTGCCACGCGCACGAATACGCCAATACTTCCAAGGTTATCCATCATGGTGTCGATTCACTTGAGAAATTTTTTCCGAAGTATTAATAACTGTAGCGTATTTTTCTTTTTGTCGCCTCAGCTTAAGCTGCTGAAAACCCCCGTTGCATCGCATGTCGTCCCCCGTCTGCAGGTGTCCATCGGGCACCTGTAACCCGTGTGAGAGAAGAGAACCATGCCTTCGATTGCCTCTTCGCCCGCAACGCGCTGGCTTCAGTTACTTTCCGCGTGCCTGACGGGCCTCTTGATTCCGCTTTGCTTTACCGGCCCTGCCGTCGTGCTGCCCGCGATCAGCCATGAACTGGGCGGCAGCGCTGCGCAACTGAGTTGGATCATGAATTCCTACATCCTCAGTTATGGCGGAGCCATGATGGTGTCGGGCAGCCTGACCGACATTTATGGACAGCGGCGCATCTGGTTGATCGGGCTAGCGTGGTTCTGTGCGTTCACTTTCGCCATCCCGTTTATGCCGTCTGTGGTGTGGATGGACGTGCTGCGCCTGTTCCAAGGAGTGGGCGGTGCAGCGGCGTTCGCTGCAGCCATGTCGTCGCTGGCGCCGCTTTTTGACGGTCAGGCACGTGCCCGCGCTTTCAGTCTGCTGGGAACGACCTTTGGTCTGGGACTGTCTTTCGGCCCCTGGTTTTTTGGCTGGATGGTCGAAGTCAGTACTTGGCAGGGTGTCTTCTATGTGACCGGGGCCCTCGGCGTACTAGGCCTTGGGCTGGTGGCGATCAGCACCCCACACGCACGGGCAGCGGCTAATGGTTCCCTGGATTGGCCTGGCGCGATCAGTTTTACGCTGGCTCTCGGCCTGTTTACCTATGGCATGTTGCTGATACCGGAGAGGGGCTGGCTAGATACAGTCGCCATCGGCGCATTGTTGGCTTCGGGGGGCACATTTGTCGGATTCATCCACATCGAACGACGAGTCGCACGGCCCATGATTGATTTGCGCTTTTTCCGCGATCCCGGATTCATCGGCGTGCAGGCGCTGGCCGCGTCGCCTGCCTTCCTATTCATTGTGCTGATCGTGATGTTGCCAGGGCGCTTCATCGGCACCGACGGCTATGGCGCATTGCAGGCAGGACGGATGATGGTCTGGCTGGCAGCCCCTTTGCTCGTCGTGCCGTTTCTGGCGGCGCTGCTCACGCGCTGGTTTACGCCCGGCACCCTGTCCAGTGCAGGTCTGTTGCTTGTGGCCGGCGGTTTGATCTGGCTGGCGCATGGGTTCTCCGTGGGCGGTGGTCAGGAGGTGCGCTTGCCTTTACTGCTCATCGGCATCGGTATCGGTCTGCCGTGGGGCCTGATGGACGGGATGGCCGTCAGTGTGGTGTCACCGGAACGGGTTGGCATGGCGACGGGCATTTTCAACACCGTGCGCGTATCCGCCGACGGTGTCGCGATCGCCATCGTTAGCGTCTTGCTCGCGACCTTGATCCAGCACAGTTTGGCCCTGGAGGCCGCGATCTTCCCGCAGACGGTGGTGCTGGAAGCCGCAGGCCGGGCTGCGCTCGGTGAGTTGCACGCGGCAGCATCGCTCTTGCCAGGCTTGGAAGGACAGTTGGCGCAAAGCTATGCGACCTCGTTCGTGACTGTTTTGCATGCTCTGGCCACGCTGGCAGCCGTGACCGCTGGCGCCGTATTCGTATTGTTGAGAAGGCAACGTGCCACCACCCACACAACCTCAGCGGAGCCGTGAAATGGAGCTTTGCCATCTTCGCTGCTTCCTCGTCGTTGCCGAAGAGTTTCACTTCGCCCGTGCCGCAGGCGTAGGCGCAACGAACCTTACTAGTTTTCAAGGCTGAATATAAGACACGCCGCAGCGCGCTCGCGCCTGCGGCGTTTTTACTGAGTTCTTCACAGCCTGAAATGATGCTTCTTTCATCATCTCTTAGATAGCTCCAGCCATTCCCTGTAAGTGATGCGGCTAATATGCTCTCTCCGATAGTCCTGCAGGAATTGGTTATATTTATTTTCTTCAGTGTGATGATGGCGGAAGCCGCATTTCGACTGGGCGGAATAGGACTGGATGTTGCTATCAAAGTAACCACACCAGAGCGCCTTGAGATTCAGGGTATCAAAGGCGTGCCGCATCACTTCACGCACCGCTTCCGGGATAAGGCCTTTGCCCCAATATGGCACGCCGATCCAGTATGCGATTTCCCCTTCCTGCTCACTGATCTCGAAATTGCTGTTGCCACCTATGAGAATTCCGATGCAACCAACTGCACGACGATTCTCCTTTAGCTCGACCGCGTAGACCTCAGGGTGATTGAAGATCGTTCGGATGATATCGGCACTTTCCTCAACGCTGGTGTGCGGCGGCCAACCGGCGATGGGGCCAACTCGGTCGTCTTTGGCATATTCGTACAGATCAGCGGCATCTGTGTCTTGCCAGGGGCGAAGTAGTAGTCGGTTTGTCTCAAGTCTCATGTCTTGTACTCATTTTCGGGTGTTTCGGTAGGACAGAGTACTGGGAAATGCGTCACCGATACATGTCAGTACCTCGGCATTTTCGGTACTTTTCGAAACCTCCATCGTGAACTGCGGTACGCTTACTGCTTTTGTATGTTGCAGCGCAGAGACACTATGCATCACATTCCGAAGCTGCTTGCTTCTGACGATTCGATACGGACGGGGGAAACCACGCTAGCCGAAGGGCTAGGGGTACCGCTTTCTTTCGGCAGTGCGTACTTGACACTGCTAATCTGCCTATCCGGGAGCGCCTATTTCACCCTTAACTTCAAAGAGCATGCGGTCAGGCGCGATGATGTGATGGTGCTGGCTGAAGACTCCATCGCCTTGCTCAAGCGCCGCTCGCGTCGCTTCAAGATATTTTTCTGCCTGATGCGGAAAGACTTTGCCGCGGAAGTCGCCTACCAACTGCCTAACCCCTTGTTCGTATTTCTTCATGACCATCCTCATTGCGTTCCAGCCACGGACGACAAACCGCTGATAGGGGGGTGGATGGCGCAGGTGCGGGATATCGCGCAGTGCTGCCCGACCTACCAGCGCATCATGCTGCGCAATCAGTTGCAGAACTTCTTTCTAAAGATTGCAGAGAAGATTCCAGCCGAACACAAAGGAAGCAGGGAGTACAGCCGCAAGGAAATTCTCAGTTGGCGTTTCTGGGAATTGGTAGGCAAGCAGTGCGCGCAGTACCGGGATGTGAAGTTCTATGCCGATTCGCTCAATATCACGCCGTTCTACTTGTCACAGCTAACTAAAGAGTTTTTCAATGACACACCCAAAGGTCTGATAGATCGACAGGTGACCTTGGAGATCAAGGCTCTTCTCTCTTACAGTGATCTAGCGATCGGTCAGATAGCGGACGAGCTTCACTTCGCGGACCCATCCTATTTATGTCGCTATTTCAAGCGTCAAACGGGGGTTTCGCTTTCCCGCTATCGCAGACATGAGCAGGAGAAGATCGGTCAGGATTGACCGGTAGTTGTAACTAGAATGGCTCATCGCACCCTGTCGGAATGGTCAGGTCTCGCACTCGCATTCAAGCTTGGAGTGAGCCTCTACAGCAATAAGCAGCAGGAGTCGAGTATTGATGGTTGATTGGCGAGCGCAGTCGGCTATCACAGAACCATTCGCTACGCGGGAGAACGGAAATCTGATGTTTGCCTTTATGAGGCATCCCTTCGCGGCCTGTTTACCCGCCAATTGAGTGAAGCTGCAAGAGCGCCAATACCGATCTGGTTGTCAGTGCCCGTCTCACCGACAGGCAGCTATCGCGTGCAAACGGCCGCTTATGGCTGCAAGATCCGTCCGCCGCCGTGTCGCCCAACGGCGGCTTATCGAAGCAGACACTCAAAAGTCAACCCGTCTGTTTCCGCGTTCCGCGAACCGTCAACTTTGAAGACCCGCCGCTAAACGTCGGTCGAACGACCTCCCGAATGGGCGGCATTAGCCGTGTGATCGCTGGCGCACCCGCAGGCATCCGCCAATTGCGCTCTGCGCCATATCGTCTATGTTAGGTGGAGTAGGGGAGAGTGGGATGCGACGAGACGGCCAACGCCAGCGGTTGCACGCGGCCGCTGCCAACGGATGCCGAGGCCGCAGCATGTGGCGGACCGCGTATCTCTTCGCCGCCGGCTGTCTGGCCTTTCTCTTGGTAGCTTGCGGGACACCGGTGGTCGGCACTCCGCAGCTCCTGTCATTCCTGCAAGACGGTTCGACGACGCGCGAAGACGTTTACCTGCATCTGGCCGAACCCAGTGCGACGTTTGAGGCCGGGCGCATTCATACGTACCTGTTGGACGAGGACCAGGCCGGCTACATCCTGATGCATCGTAGCGGGAAGGGATGGAATGGCAAGTACAGCCTGGTGCTCGCCTTTGACGAGCATGGCGTGCTGCGGCGCCACTCCCTGGTCAGGATCCGGTCGATTCCAAACTCCCCCTGACCGGCGAAGGAATTGCAATGCCTTCGCATGCGTACTGGTCCATCGCTGGCGCAGGCAGTGCGGCGTTGCTGCTAGCCGGCTGCCCGATCCCCATCCCACCAGGCTATGATCGGGACAGCCGCGAGAATGTCGCAGCCACGGCTCCGGTGGCCATCAAGGCGGGTGAGGCCACGCGCGAGGATGTGTTAATGCTGCTGGGCGAGCCCGACGTCGTGGCGCTTGACGAGTCCTGGATAGCGTATGCCAGCACCTACACCTCTGGCGGTCTCGTGGTGTTCGTGGCCGCGGGATCAGGAGCAGGCGTAGTCGGCACCGCGAACATGCGCTACCGCCGTTTGATCATCGAGTTTGATCCGCTGGGTGTCACAACCGCGCTGGTGTTCGAATCCAAACGTTGCTTCGAGTATGGCGCCGTCGCACTCAACAACAATCCGAATAGTCGAGGGGTCGGCAGCAAGCCGTGCTTGGATGCCCAGGGGCAGGACATCCCCAGCAAGCTCCATTTGCCTGCCATGCGAGAGTGAGTGCAGGTCTGTTCAAAGACTGCAGCTTCCGCCATTTGGCCGATTCCCGACGTCTCGCCGGTTGGCCAAGAATCATCCGTCGACAAGCCGCTGATTTCCGAGCGGTCCCAGCACAGACGCGCGGCTGTTCGAACAAACCACCGGGCGTGGCCGATTCGAAACCGCCCACGCCCGGAAGGCTGGGCCGAGATGACTCGCGCAAGTACGTCCGATTGGGCAGCCGCTGAACCGTCTCTGATCCACACGCCAGCGCGCAGCCTGCCTCATCGATCAGAGTATCGATGCAACGTAGGCAATTAGACCTGCTGCGGGGACAAGTAACACTTGTGCCAATAGCGTACCTGCCAGTCGACTTCCGACCAGGCATACCACGGCCTTCCTGAACTGCGACTGGGTAACCTTTCCCTCGACGACATCATCGGTCATTGCAGACATATACGGATCGATGAACAGCGCCATCGCAATCGTCGCACCTCCATTGATGATCGACGACAACGTACTTGAGGTGACCCTCACGTTCGGATCGAGATAACCTGCGTATAGCGACGCAAAAACCCCAACAGTCCACAGCGCAACGGCGATGATATTGAGGCAGATCACCGACGGTGCTATACCGTGCCCCCGGTGCGCGGCGACGATGTTCGCCTTTGCCGGCACCGCGGCTGCGTCTTTGATATAGCTGATCCCACCCTTGAAGAACCCATGCAGGATTAGCTTTGGGATTGATCGATGAACCTGAAAGTGGAGAACAGCCCTACTAAAGACACGCTGAAAAGTCGGAATGAGGAAGGCACCCAAGAGAGTCGCCAATGCGGCGGCCATCAGTAGCCACCTGAAATCCGTCACCAAATTCCCCGTACTCTCCGCCATAAGGTTCTTCTCCACACGCTTGGCCAAAAATGGGCCGAGGAAGGAGTTGGAAGTACGAGAAACGAGCATCATCACGCTGAACAGCGCAAAGGAGACTGCGATCCTCCCTGTACGAACGCCGGCAATTCGGATGGAGTAAGCCAACGTCCCGATCAGGTGGATCACAAAAGTGAGAAAGCAGATGAAGAAGAGCTGGAGATCCATCGGTATGGCCTTCTTTTGCTTGTCTGCGGGGGCGGCGTCGTTGCGAATCCAAGCCTGTTGCGTCACTTTACCAGAAGCTCTCCCATGGATTCCGCCCCTAACCACAGAGTTGCCAGAACGCCTGGCAGCATCCGATCCAACGGCCATTCCTGGCCGAGAGCGGAAGTCCGGGTCCGCAGACCAGGCCGGTCACTTCTCGGCCCCGCTCGGGGGCGTCCCTTGCGGTGCCGGCGGCGGGGAGTAAGGCTTGTAGTCAGAGTTCGTGAGTTTTGTTACCAAGCAGATATTTTTCAATGCGGGAATCAGGAAAGAACCATACGCCAGCCATTAAGGTCAGTATAAAAAACGAAGCTGCGCTGCTGAAAAAACTGGCCAGGATCGCTAATGCGTAGATAGGGATGGATAGCTTCCCTTTTAGGTCGTTTCCGATGGCCTGTCTAAGTGCGGAATGTTCGCCATCATAGTTCATGATGAGTCTTGTGAGCAGTGAGTAAGAGACAGCGCACATGAATAGGACAAATGCATACATTGCCGTCGGTGTCTCCGCAAAGGCAGATTTTCCAGTCCAGGTGGTGGTGAATGGAATCATGCTTAGCCAAAACAGCAAGTGGAGGTTGGCCCACATAATTTTGCCGTTAATACCACGGGCAACTTTAAATAGATGATGATGGTTGTTCCAGTATATTCCGACGTAAACAAAGCTTAGTACGTATCCGAAAAAATTAGAGGCGTTATTAAGGATATCTTTAAGCGAAAAGCCTTCAGGAACCTGTAATTGAAACAACATGAGTGTCAAGCTTACGGAAATGACGCCATCGCTAAATGATTCAAGCCTGTTTTTGCTGATGCTCATGATGTCATCCACTCATCTGAATTGGTTGCGAAATGCCATGCGCGCCATATATGCGACCGGGATCGTAAATGGAAGGACACTCCAGAATCCGATCGTCACATAGAGGGATGCACCCAGGAAAGCCCCGATCACAAAGCCGATCACAACACTTGCGCTTTTGAGAAGATCCTGGAAATTGGTGCGCGTCCTGGCACGCAAGTAGTTCGACAGATCGATACCCAGTTGCGTGGTGTTTCCGGTCATCATGGTGCTGGGACTGATGTACTTGATCAGTGTCTTGCTGGCAGTATTCCGGACGGCAAGCGCGACAAGGCCGAGGCCTCCAGTCAAAGCAAGGCCCGCGCCATCCGGATGATCGAACGGTTCGAGATACATGCCGGCGACCATGAAACCCAGCAAGAAGGTCGCTTCAGCAACAAACAGCCAACCTAAGGTCTGGTGGGTCTGGTGGGTCCGCTGATTGCGGTCAATCAGCATCTTGCTGATGACGACCGTGACAATGAACAGTGGTATGGCGCCGAGCTTGATCCATAAGCCAGCCCCACCTTTGACGAATGCCGCTCCCGCGAGCACCAGGTTTCCGGTGACGTGTGCGGTGAAGAAGCCCAGCAGCGCAATGAAGCCAATCGTGTCGATGGCGCCGCCCACAATAGTAAGAAGGATTGGCGCTTTGCATATTTCCCAGAGGCTGAGATTTTCGTTTTTTTCTGTATTGTTTGATGCGTTGACGTTTGCGCTCATGGTTGAGATCCATCCTGTAAATGGGTGCAGCGGGCCTTGCACTCGCCCAACTCCAGGCGCTCGGCCGATCCGGGAATGCTGAACGGTGGCAAACGCTCGCCGGCAGCATTGTCTTCGCTTGTTTGTCTCGCAGGGGCATGCCCGCGGGGGAGGGTTTCCCCCGCGGAAAGGGAGCGATCATGCAATCAGCGTCTTGGCGGCGATCGCTGCCGCCACTACGCTGGACGCGCTGATGGACAGCTGGCATCCCAGCAGGAGGGCGCCGTTGGCCACGCTTCGACCTGGCATCATCTTGTGCGCTCCGAGGGATGAGTGGTGGCGGACATGCATCAGCGCTCGACGACCGGCGCGTGCACGGGAGCCAGCGATGCGTGCGGGGTTGCCGTGCGCTGCGCGGCCTTGTGGACCATCGTGTAGGCATAGTCGACCCCCATGCCATAGGCGCCCGAGTGTTCCTTGGCCACGGCCATCACCTCGTCGTACGTTTCGCGGTTCTTCCAGTCGCGTTGCCATTCCAGCATGACCTGTTGCCAGGTCACGGGCACCACGCCTGCCTGGACCATGCGCTGCATGGCGTAGTCATGCGCTTCCTTGGTCGTGCCGCCCGATGCGTCGGCCACCATATAGATCTCGTAGTCGCCCTCAAGCATCGCGCACAACGCGAAGGTGGTGTTGCAGACCTCGGTCCACAGGCCGGCCACGACGATCTTCTTGCGGCCATTGGCGGCCAGCGCGTCGCGCACCTTCTGGTCGTCCCAGGAGTTCATCGAGGTGCGCTCCAAGGTTTGCTTGCCGGGGAAGACGTCGAGCAGTTCCGGATAGGTATAGCCCGAGAACGAATCGCTTTCGACGGTGGTGATGGTGGTCGGCACGTCGAAGATCTTCGCCGCCTTGGCCAGGCCCACGACGTTGTTCTTCATGGTCTGGCGGTCCATTGACTGCACGCCGAAGGCCATCTGCGGCTGGTGGTCGATGATGATGAGCTGGCTGTTGCGGGGGGTCAGGACTTCAAGCTTGGCGTTCGACATGGTGTTCTCCTGTGGAACAATGTTCAATGATTTTGATGTTCTGTCCGGCGACCCTGTTCTCGCTCTGTTGCGGTGTAGCGCCGTCCATGTGCAGAACTATAGCGTCGGTAAGTGCACGAACAGCCAATCTGGATTGACAATGTTGTTCAATAAATTTGATATTTGTGGAGTTGTGCTAGGCCGCGGCGATCAACGCGCGAATCAGTCATTCGCAACTGAAAGGAGCGGCCACGGCCCGGAATCATGAGCGCAGCCTTAGGGGGCGCGGTGCATTTCCAGCGGCGGGTCTGACGCAAGGCCGTCGTTTCTGTCTACGAATTGGGGCTCTTGGCGATCCCGTCCCCAGCTCGCTGCGCACAGCTGGCCCGCGCGAGCACGACCCAGGCCCCTAGCCAAGCGCATACGGGATGAGCGAGAACTGCTCCAGATGATAGGGAGGCGGGCATTCAGAAAGAAGCGCTCAGACGGGAGGCGGGCATTGCCGCCATATCCGATATGACTGTGCACGGGGCGCATTGCCTACGGGCGGCGATATGCAACCACCGAACCCGCCGCGACGACTTAAATTTTCTGGTCTGGCTGGAATGGCCGATCACGAAGGACTCGTCTTTTGCGTCCCAGTGACCGATTCTAGCGCGGAGCCGACGTCTGAACGTCCGGCCGACGGGATGGGCGAATGTCGCCTCTCGACTTCCCTGCCGTTCAATCGTTGGGAGCGAACGGCCGCATCTCGGCTGATACCGGTCATGGCGCGGCCGGCACGCTGGTGGTGGGTCCGACCACCTTCCATTACGGCACTGCCAATTCCAATGTCTCGTCGATGCTCGGCCAGGGTTGGACCGATGTCAGCGTGGTCAGCGAGGAGCAGGCGCTGTGGCCCGGCCTGGCGAGTTAGTCAGCGACGATATCTTCCGCGCAATCAATCCACCTGGGCGTTCGACTGCTTGACCACCGCCGACCACTTGCGCGTTTCCGTCTCCACGAAGGCAGGCAGTTGTGCCGTGCTCAACGTAGCGGGTTCCACCCCTTGCACCGCAAGCTGTTTCTGCACGGTCGGGTCCTGCATCACCGAATGCATCGTTTCCACCAGGCGCGTGCGGGCCGCATTGTTCAGTCCCGCCGGGCCGGCCAGCAGGTACCAGGCCGTCAGGTCGAAACCCGGATAGCCGGATTCCGCCACGGTCGGCACATCGGGCGCAGCCACCGAACGGCGCTGACTGCTGGCCGCCAGCGCGCGCAGCTTTTGGTCCCTGAGGTAAGGCAGCACGGCAACCGGGTGATAGAACATGAAGTCGACCTGTCCACCCAGCACGGCGGTCAAGGCCTGGCCGCCTTCCTTGAACGGCACATGCGTCATGCTGACGCCGGCCATCGACTTCAGCAACTCGCCGGCCAGGTGGCCCGACGTGCCGCTGCCGGCGGAACCGAACGACAGCTTGTCGGGGTGCGCCTTCGCGTAGGCCACCAGTTCGGCCAGCGTCTTGTAGGGCGCGTCGTTGCGCACCACAAGCAGCGTGGGGGTATAGCCAGGCATGCCGATGAACGAGAAATCCTTGCCCGGGTCGTAGGGCAGCTTTCGATAGAGCGCCTTGTTGATCGCAAGCGTGCCGACCGTGCCCATCGTCAGCGTATAGCCGTCGCCCTTGGCCTTGGAGACGTAATCGGTGCCGATCGATCCGCCTGCGCCTGCGCGGTTTTCCACGACGATGGGCTGGCCGAGCCGCCTGGCCAGCGCTTCACCGATGATGCGCGCGGTGATGTCGGTAGAGGTGCCGCCGCCAAACGGCACCACCATGCGTATGGGTCGCGACGGAAATGTCTCGGCCAGGGCGAGGTTGGCCACCAGGGCCATCGATGCGGCCACGGCCGCCAGTGCTTTGTTCATTGTCTCCTCCGTTTCTATGGTTAGGCTTCGGTCTCGGCCGTGCCGCTCTGGTCATACCGTGCCTGCAATGCGTGCCGCACCTCGACGTCGTGCTCGCCCAGTAAGGGCGGCGGCACAACTTCCAGCGCGCGCTCGCCGTCGTACGACACGGGGCTGCGCACGGTGCGGAATTCACCGAGCGTGGGATGCCGCCCCGAGACCAGCAGTTGCAGATGGCGCGCCTGCGGGTCTTCCAGGGCCTCGCTGGTGTCGTACATCGGCGCATGGGGTACGTCCTCGGCCTCCAGTCGCTGGCACCAGATTTCGCGCGGATGCAGCCGGAACCGTTCGCCAAGTACGTC
This sequence comes from Cupriavidus sp. 96C5-1, assembly GCF_057798855.1. Taxonomy (NCBI): domain Bacteria; kingdom Pseudomonadati; phylum Pseudomonadota; class Betaproteobacteria; order Burkholderiales; family Burkholderiaceae; genus Cupriavidus; species Cupriavidus sp. 96C5-1. The sequence goes on from NZ_JBYOJU010000013.1 coordinate 111,961, forward strand.
GATCAGCACTTCCTGGTGTTCGATGCGGGCCTCGCGTGAGGCGAAGCGCGGGTCCTTGAACAGGTCGGGGCGTTCGATGGCATTGGCTAGCCCTTGCCAGAACTTCTCGGGCGACGACATATGCAGGGCGATCCATTTACCGTCGGCACAGGGCAGCACGTACGACTGTGAAACACTGGGCCGGCTGTACGGCCCCATGACTTCGCCGGCGGAATAGTAATGCGTAAAGGCGTCGAGGTTGAAATGGCTCATCGCTTCAAGCATCGACACTTCCACCTTGCGGCCCACGCCGGTGCGGTTGCGTTCATGCAGCGCGCCCAGGATGCCGTAAGCGGCGTAGAACCCGGTCAGTGAGTCCGCAATGGCGGGGCCTACCACGCGCGGATTGGCTGGGTTCACCAGCAGATTCAGGAATCCGCTGGCCGCCTGCGCCACGGTGTCATAGCTGGGCCTGCCCGCGGCGGGGCCCGTCGCGCCAAAGCCGCTGATCGCGCAGTAGATTAGCCGTGGATTGATCTCGCGTAGCCGTGTCTCGCCCGCATTCAACCGCTCCGCCGCACCCGGCCGGAAGTTCTGGATATAGATATCGGCTTCACGGATCAACGCATCGAACACTTCCAGGTCCTCGGCGCTCTTGGTGTTGAGCGTGATGCTGCGCTTGTTGCGGTTATAGGTCTGAAAATGCGGGCTGTAGAGGCCGCCCTTGAACGCGCGGAACGGGTCGCCGGTCTCTGGCTGCTCGATCTTGATGACGTCGGCGCCGAGGTCGCCCAGCAGCATGCCGGCGGCGGGCCCGGTGATGAACGTGCCTTGTTCCAGCACCTTCACGCCTTGCAGGACTTTGATCATGAAATGGCTCCGGCAAGGTCAGGCTGCGGGATCGAAGCCGTCCGGCGTCTCGCCGACATACTGGACTTCGCGCGTGGCCTGGTACGACAGCGCGAAACCGATTGGCTGGCGCAGCTCTTCGCTCAGATGGGCGATCAGACCGCCGGTGCGCGCCAGGATAGGCACGCCCTTCAGTGCGTTGAGCGGAAAGCCTACGCCCAGCAGTACCGCTGGGATCGCCGCCGACACATTGAGGCTCAACGACTTGCCGACGATGTCCGGAATGACCGACTCCACGGCTTCGGCGATTTCGACATAGACGGTGTCGGCGCCCGCCTGGCGCACCACGTCGAACAGCGCCGCCACGCGCGGGTCGCGGGCCTTGTGCAGCGGATGACCATAGCCGGGAATTGCGCGACGCGCTTCGTGCCATGCGCTTACGACTGCACGGGAGGCGGCCTCGATCGATTCGCCTGCCTGCATGCGCTGACGGATCTCGGAAAGCATCACGCCCGCGGTTTCGGAAGCGCCGAGGATCACCGAGCCGCAGCCCAGGATGCCAGCCGCCACCGCACCTTGCAGCGCATCGGGCGCCGCGGCCAGCGTCATGCGGCTGGCTTGCACGCTCGGCACCAGGCCATGTTCGGCAATGGCCACAAGCGTGGCGTCTACGACTGTCAGGGCGGCCGCGCTGGGGCGCTGGCCCGTCACTAGGAGATAGAAGTACTCGGTAAAACTGAGCTTGCCGATCAGTTCGCGCGCCAGATCGGCGCCTCGCACCACGATGGTTTCCGTATTGGAAGTACTGATGGCAGTGCGTGGCACGGTTTCCTTGCCGATCTTCATGTTGCGTGTCTCCGTTGCATGGTTGCCTGTCTGATGCAAGCAGTCTACGGAGCGCGCATTACAGATGGAAATGATGAATTTCACTTCAAATGATCGATGGCATCGATGTATGATCTCGGCTTCCAAGGAATGACCGGTCCCTGACCATGGAACTCCGACATCTTCGCTATTTTGAGGCACTCGCAGAAACGCTGAACTTCACGAGAGCCGCCGAACGCATGCATGTGACGCAATCCACGCTGTCGCACCAGATCCGTCAGCTCGAAGAGGAAATCGGCCAGCCGCTGTTCGACCGCATCGGCAAGCGCGTGTCGATGACCGAGGCGGGAGAAACGCTGCTGCTCCATATCAGCCCCGCGCTGCGCCAGGTTGACCGTGCGATTCACGCAGTGCGCGACGAAGAGGGGCCGTTGGCGGGAGAAGTCCGTGTAGGCGCCACGCACAGCTTCAATATCCAGTTGATTCCGCAATGCCTGTCGACGTTCATCCGCCGCTATCCGTCAGTGCGGGTCATTGTGGAGGAGTTGAGCGCGGCCGATATCACGGCGCGGATTGCCGATGGCCGGCTCGACCTGGGGGTATCGTACCGGCCGGTGCAGGCGGAAGGGCTGTTCTTCGAACCGCTTTATAACGAGGAACTCAAGCTGGTGGTCAGCGAAAGCCATCCGATGGCCCAGCGCAAGCGGGCGCGCATGGTCGAGCTGCACGGCATGCGGATGGTGCTGTTGCCGGCCTATTTCGCCACGCGACAATTGCTTGACGATTGCTTCCGTGCGGCAGGCGCCGAGCCACAGGTCATCGCGGAGCTGAATTCCATCGCGCCGATGCTAGAGCTTGTCAGGCAAACCGATATCGCCGCCGTGATCGGCGGCAGCGCGGAATCATCAGGCAAGGGCCTGCATTTCATTCCTCTGGAAAGCCCGACACCGCAGCGCACGCCGGGCTTGCTGTGGAAGCGGGGTGCGCCGCGGGCGGTGCCAGTACGATTCTTTGCGACGATCGTCAGGCGCGCGGTGGAAGGGCTGCAGAGCTAACTATGCCGCACGACATGTCGTGCGTCGGGTGCCATGACCCGAGGTCAAACGTTTGGGCTCGTCCCAACGGCTGGCAGACGGTGCCTGTCTTATCGAGGTCGTAACCGCGACTTTCGAGGGACGGTACTTTCGTAGATATTCCGCCTGGTTGGCGGCGGCCCTAGCATTGCTGCCGGATCGGCAGATACGTAGTGCTGCATCGACCGGTTGAATCCACACCCCGTTTCTGCTGTTCGATCCAGCAAAACAAAGCGGCCGAAGTAAGCCCGAGAACGATCTCGACGCCGAAGTTCGTATCAGTCTCGATGCGCTCCATGGCGACCTTCACGCTGAATCCCGTGAAGCTCACGCCTGCCCTTTGTCTCGCCATTTCAGGCGATGACCTTCTACTCTGCGGCAGGCTGCTCGCGCATGCGGCGGGCTTCGTCGCGCAGGAACTGCTGGTAATCGTCCAGATCCCCGTCGAAGGGCTCGACGCCGCCCTTGGTGACCAGCCAGAACTCGTCGCATACGGCGCGCAGCAGGGCCCGGTCGTGACTGACCAGCATCACTGTGCCTTCGAATTCGTTGAGCGCCATGCCCAGCGCTTCGCGTGTGGCCAGGTCGAGGTGGTTGGTCGGCTCGTCGAGCAGCAGCAGGTTGGGGCGCTGCCACACGATCATGCACAACACGAGCCGCGCCTTTTCGCCGCCGCTCATGGTGCCAACCGCCTGATGGACCATGTCGCCGCTGAAGTTGAAGGTGCCGAGGAAGGTGCGAAGGGATTGTTCGCTGCCACTCTGGCCGGGGGCGCGCATGTGCGCCGGCGTGTCCTTGGCGAGGCGGATCATGTGTTCCATCGGCGTGTCGAGCGGGCGCAGCACGTCGAGTTCCTGCTGTGCGAAGTAGCCGATATTCAGGCCTTTGCCTTCGCTGATTTCGCCGGAAATCGGCGCCAGCGCATGCGCCACCGTCTTCACCAGCGTGGATTTGCCTTGGCCGTTGGCACCGAGAATGCCGATGCGCTGCCCGGCCAGCACGGAACGGTTGATGCCCCGCACGATGACCGTGGGCGGCGTGCCCGGCAGTGCGCCGGTCGGCGCCGGGTAGCCGAAGCTCGCGTCCAGCATTGACAACAGCGGGTTCGGGACGTTGAGTGGCTCCTTGAACTCGAAGTTGAACTCTGCGTCGGCAAGCACCGGTGCGATCTTTTCCATGCGTTCGAGCGCCTTGACCCGGCTCTGCGCCTGCTTCGCCTTCGAGGCCTTGGCCTTGAAACGGTCGATGAATTTCTGCAGGTGGGCGATCTTGTCTGCCTGCTTGGCCACCGCGGCCTGCTGCAATATGAGTTGCTCGGCGCGCATGTCTTCGAACTTGCTGTAGTTGCCGCCATAACGCACGAGCTTGGCGTTGTCGACGTGCACCGTCACCTGCGTCACCGCGTCGAGGAATTCGCGGTCGTGGCTGATCACTACCAGGGTTCCTTGATAGCGCTTGAGCCAGGCTTCCAGCCAGACCAGCGCGTCGAGGTCGAGGTGATTGGTCGGCTCGTCGAGCAGCAGCAGGTCGGACGGGCACATGAGCGCGCGCGCCAGTTGCAGTCGCATGCGCCAGCCGCCGGAGAAACTGTTGACCGGCTGACTAAGCTGCGCAGCACTGAAGCCAAGGCCCAGGATCAGCGCTTGGGCACGTGCGGGGGCATCGTGTGCACCGGCGTCGTGCAGGGCCATGTAGGCGTGCGCCATGCGCATGCCGTCGTCGCTGGCCTCGGCGGCGGCTACTTCGGCCTGCGCGGCCAACAGCGCGGTGTCACCCTCGACTACGAAGTCGGTCGCGCTCTGCTCGGTCTCCGGCATCTCCTGCGCGACCTGGCCCATCTTCCATGCAGCGGGAATCGAGAACTCGCCGCTGTCTTCGTGCAGCGTGCCGTTGAGAAGGCTGAAGAAGGACGACTTGCCGGCGCCATTGCGGCCGACAAGACCAATCTTTTCGCCGGGGTTGAAGGTGACGGACGCGCGGTCGAGCACGACATTGACGCCACGACGCAGCGTAACATTACGGACGGAGATCATAGGGAGCTACTTCGGAGAGGATTGGCATGATAGCCGATCGGACGTGCAGGGCTGTCGCTTTTCTGGCCGCACGCGTGAAGAACCGCTTGCGCTTTGCGGCGCCCACCGGCCATAAAGCAAGGCGGCCCCTGGCGCACGGGGTGCTCCGGCTGCGGGGCCAGCGAACATAGCGGTGAATGACGGCTCCTGGCCGATAGTGTTGAAAAACGCTGTGGACCCCGTTTCCGGCGAGGTTTCAGGGGTACCCGAACCCCCGACCGATCGACGATCGTTCAATACAGGCCGATCTGAGAGGTCGGCAACCGGCAGACCTGGTCTGCTCAGTGGGCAGATTGAGTTTTTCAACACTATCGGCCGTGAACGGCCGCCTGCAGCCGATTATCGAACGGGTGACCTTTCCCGAACCGAGAGGCCGATACTGACCCATCCCGGCTACCCGTCTGTTCCAAGCTTAACGGCAGCTTCCAGGTGCGAAGTCGTGGTCCGGAAATGCCGCGTCCGTCAGTCGTTACGCTGGCGCCGACTGAGGTCTTGGCATACCCGGAAAGAGCGTCACGATTGAAGTGCCCCAGAGCTGGCCGAGTTGGGGGGCACGCGCCACCCTAACGCCAAGGCACAAATGGCGCGTTGAGATTGAGCCGCCCGCCACAAGGCCACCGGTGGGGGCGCGCGACACCGGGTCATCGGCACCGCTTTGTCATTGCTTCGTCGCCGCGATGCAGCGTTGGAGGCGGCCGACCGACAACGAAGCGAGAACTACGAAGGGGAGGCGATGGCCGCGTTGGGCGACGCCTGGATGTAAAGTAGCGGGCACAAATGCCGATAGATCTAAGCTAGGCAGGTCCGCCTCACTTTCCACGGCGGACAATAAGGAGTGCATGAAGAAGACGACGATCATCTTCCTGGCTGGTGCCTTCCATGCTGGCGCGCGAGCGCACTGTTTGGACAATAACGTCGCCTTCTGGCCGGTCCCGGTCGGATCCCCGCCCGGCAGCAGCGGTCGTCCCTATCCGACCCCATTTGCGACGTTCGCCCGGGTTGAGGCCTGTGACCGTTTCGGCCGAAAAGACGACATCCGGCCGGCGGGTGCGATGGCCGCGCCCGTTCCGAATGCCGTCATTCATCAGCACAGACGGTACATCCGCTCAAGAACGGAGATTCATCCTACGACCGGCGTGACAGGAACAAAAGGGCTGCCACCGCAATCACCGGCCCGACAGCAAGTGTCAGCAACGCAACCGAAAACGAATGCGTCTGCCCATAGAAGTAGCCCACCGCGAGCGGTGACATGGCACTGCCGGATTGCCAGATCGCATTGGTCAGGCCAGCGGCGGCACCGGCGGAGTTGCGGCCGGAGGCGTCGCTTATCTGGGCCATGAGCACGGGCGTATAGCCGAATCCGACTGCGCCCAGCAAGGGGGCAATCAAGTAGAACTGCTGCTCCACGCCACGCGATCCACATAGCTGAGCAGGAACGCCGCCCACACGACCGCCAGCACCACCCAGCGGTATCGTGACGCGTCGACCGCCTTCTCCGCCATCGAAAAAGGATTGGGGCAGCTCAGGACCTCGAGGACAACCATCGGTGCGCCACGGTACCGGCCGAAGAAGGGCGTCGGCGCAGTGAGATCGGTGTCCTCAGGTGGAGCGGTGGAGTTCATATCCTAGCGCAGCAGCAACGCCGGGAATGCTGTATTCAATCTCACCACGTGCATTCGTCGAAGGTAGATTCGCCTCGAGCGTCCGTCATTGATCCGTCCATGTCGCCGCGCGCCGCGCGGGGGTCTTGCCGCCGAGCGCTTCTATCAGATAATCGACGAACGACGCAATCCGCGACGAAATCGCCGTGTTCCGGTAATAGACGGCTTGAATGGGCTGCCGCACGTCCTGTGTGTGGCGCGCGAGGATCTGCACGAGACGCCCGGATTCGCGGTCCTGCGCGGTCATGAAATCCGACAGGCAGACGATACCGGCCCCGTCGAGCGCGAGCTGCCTTAGCGTCTCTCCGCTCGATGACCACACGGCCGGCGCGATGCGGTACGGCTCGCCGTCTGCGTCAAGTATCGGCCACACGTTCAGTGACTCGGGCTGATTGAAGCCGAGCAGCGCATGCTTGCCGAGATCCTCGATCTTGCGCGGCTGACCGTGCGCGTCGAGATACGCGGGACTGGCGAGAATGCGCAGCCGGCTGTTGCCGATCAGCCGGCTGTGCAGCGTCGAATCCTTCAGGCGGCCGATCCGGATCGCGACATCGGTGCGCCGCTCGAGCAGATCGATGATGCCTTCATTGCTGTTCAGCTCCAGCTCCACCTGGGGAAACCGCTCGCGATAGCCGCGCACGAGCGGCACGATCACGTGCAGCATGAACGGCGACGCGGCGTCGACCCGCAAGCGCCCTGATGGCTTCTCGCGCCGTGCGAGCATCTGCTCTTCCGCGCCTTCGACCGAGTCGATGATCGCCCGCGCATTCTGCAGGAATGCCTGCCCTTCCTCGGTTAAGGCCAGGCGGCGGGTGGTCCGGCGCAGCAGCGTAGTCTTCAGCTTTTCCTCGAGCCGCGCGAGCGTGCGGCTCGTCGCCGACACGGTGAGATCGAGCTGCTCTGCGGCCGCGGTGATCGAACCCGTGTCGACCACCGTCGCAAATGCCTGGAGTTCGTCGAGCGTGACTTTCATTGTTGATCTGAAATCAAAATATATTCGTTTATAGACCAGTTTTTCCGCAAAAGTAAAGCGGGCAAACTGCGGTCCATTCTCACCGGACCCACGGATGCCCATCATGCCACTCGCCCTGCTTGCGCTGACGATCAGCGCATTCGCCATCGGGACCACCGAATTCGTGATCGTCGGGCTGATCCCGACGATCGCGTCCGATCTCGGCGTGAGCCTGCCCTCCGCGGGCCTGCTCGTCAGTCTCTATGCGCTCAGCGTCGCCGTCGGCGCGCCGCTCCTCACCGCGCTCACCGGCCGCGTGCGGCGCAAGACGCTGCTCGCCGCACTGATGGCGCTCTTCACCGTCGGCAACCTCATCGCATGGCAAGCGCCCAGCTACGAATCGCTGATCGTCGCCCGTATTCTCACCGGCATGGCGCACGGCGTGTTCTTCTCAGTCGGCTCGATCATCGCGACGACGCTCGTGCCGAAAGACAAGGCCGCGAGCGCGATCGCGACCATGTTCAGCGGCATGACCGTCGCGTTCGTTGCGGGCATTCCGCTCGGCACCTTCATCGGCCAGCACTTCGGCTGGCGTGCGACGTTCCTGATCGTCGCGCTGTTCGGTCTCATTGCCTTCGTCGGCGCGCTCGCCTTCGTGCCTCGCCGCCTGGCGCACACCGAACCCGCACCGCTCGCCCGGCAGTTCCGTGTGCTGACGCAGCCGCGCCTGCTGCTCGTGTTCGCGATGACGGCAGTCGGCTACGGCGGCTCGCTGATCGCTTTCACCTACATGGCGCCGCTGCTCGAGCAGATCGCCGGCTTCACGCCGTCGCAGGTCAGCCTCGTGCTCGTCGGCTACGGCGTGTCGGTCGCGTTCGGCAACGTCTGGGGCGGCAAGCTCGCGGATCGCGTCGGCCCCGTCAAGGCGCTCAAGCGGATCTTTCTGCTGCTCGCCGTGGTGCTGCTCGCGCTGACGTTCACCGTCCACCACGCGTGGCTGGCGGTGCTGACGATGCTCGCATGGGGCGCAGTCGCGTTCGGCAACGTACCGGGCCTGCAGGTCTACGTCGTCAAGCAGGCGCGGCATTTCGCGCCGGACGCCACCGATGTCGCCTCGGGCTTCAATATCGCCGCCTTTAATCTCGGCGTCGCAGGCGGCTCGTCGCTCGGCGGGCTGATCGTCGCGCACGTCGGCCTTGGCCATACGCCGTGGATCGCCGCAGCCGTGACGCTCGGTGCGTTCGCGCTGACCGCGCTGAGCGGCACGCTTGACCAGCGCCAAGGCCTGCCCCAACGCACGGCAGAACCCGTCGAACTTGCCCACTGAACGCCATCTTGACCTCGCCCCCGATCCACACGAACCGCTGCGGCGCCATCGCGCCCGGCGCCTTCATACTTGATTTAAAGTCAAATATGTTTATTCGCTAGCGGCGTTTATTTCATCAGTCCAAAGCGCCAGAATGCCTGGCAGATCGAACCGATCCATCCACTCCAAGGAGCACATGATGAGCAAGATTCCCGCTTTCGGCCTCGGCACGTTCCGCCTGCAAGGCCAGGTTGTCATCGACTCGGTCCGCAACGGCCTCGAAGTCGGCTACCGTGCGATCGATACCGCCCAGATTTACGGCAACGAAGCCGAAGTGGGCGAGGCGATCGCCGCTTCCGGCGTGCGCCGCGACGACCTGTTCCTGACGACCAAGATCTGGGTCGACCACTATGCGCAGGACAAGCTCGTGCCGAGCCTCGAGGAAAGCCTCGCGAAGCTGCGCACCGACTACGTCGACCTGGCGCTGATCCACTGGCCCGCGCCCGGCAACGGCGTGTCCATCGAGGAATTCATGGCCGCGCTCGCGGACGCGAAGGCGAAGGGCCTGACGCGGCAGATCGGCATCTCGAACTTCAACATCGAACTGACGCGGCAGGCGATCGCCGCGGTCGGCAAGGACGCGATCGCGACCAACCAGATCGAGCTGAGCCCGTACCTGCAGAACCGCAGGCTCGTCGAGTTCCTGCAGCGCGAAGGCATCCACGTCACGTCGTACATGACGCTCGCGTACGGCAAGGTGCTCGGCGACCCGTTGATCGGCGCGCTCGCGCAGCGGCACCAGGCGACGCCGGCCCAGGTCGTGCTCGCATGGGCGCTGCAGCTCGGCTACTCGGTGATTCCGTCGTCGACCAGGCGCGAGAACCTTGCGAGCAACCTGCTCGCGCAGACGCTGCGCCTGAGCGATGCCGACATGGCGCAGATCGCCGCGCTCGAACGCAACGGCCGACAAGTCAGCCCCGACGGCCTCGCGCCGCAGTGGGACTGAACGCGCCGGCTCCTTCTTCGATTTGTCTGCGGCCCGCTGGCCGCGGGCCCGACCGGACACACATCATGACCCAGGATCCTCTTTTTCAACCGCTGCGACTCGGCGCGCTGACGCTGTCGAACCGCATCGTGATGCCGCCGATGACGCGCTCGCGCGCGAGCCAGCCCGGTGACGAAGCCAACGATCTGATGGCCGCGTACTATGCGCAGCGTGCGGGCGCCGGCCTGATCGTCGGCGAAGGCACCTACGTCGCGCCGCTCGGCAAGGGCTATGCGTGGACACCCGGCATCCACACGCCCGCGCAGGTCGCCGGATGGCGCAAGGTGACCGACGCCGTGCACGCGGCCGGCGGCCGTATCTTCGCGCAGCTCTGGCACGTCGGCCGGCTGAGCCACACCAGCCTGCTCGGCGGCCAGCAGCCCGTGTCGTCGTCGCCTATCCAGGCCGAAGGCGTGAAGGTATTCATCGCCGGCGAAGACGGCAGCACGCCGGGCTTCGTCCAGGCATCCGCGCCGCGCGCGCTGACCGTCGACGAGATCCGCGACATCGTGGACCAGTACCGCGCCGCCGCCCGCAACGCGGTCGACGCGGGCTTCGATGGCGTCGAGCTGCACGGCGCGAATGGCTACCTCGTGAACCAGTTCATCGACTCGAACGCCAATAAACGCACGGACGCATACGGCGGCTCGCTCGCCAACCGCTTGCGCTTCCTCAGCGAAGTCGCGCAGGCGCTGATCGACGGCACGGGCGACGCGTCGCGCGTCGGCATCCGCCTGGCGCCGCTGACGACGCTGAACGGCTGCGTCGACGACGATCCGGAAACGACGTACCTCGCCGCGGCGAAGCTGCTCGGCGAACTCGGCGTTGGCTACGTCCACATCGCGGAAGCGGACTGGGACGATGCGCCGCTGATGCCGGTGGCCTTCAAGCGGAAGCTGCGCGACGCCTTCCCCGGCGTGCTGATCTATGCGGGCAAGTACACCGCGGAACGCGCGCGCGAAGCGATCTCCGCGGGCTGGGCCGATATGGTTGCGTTCGGCCGTCCGTTCGTCGCGAACCCCGACCTGCCCGAGCGCCTGCGCATCGGCGCGGCGCTCGCGCAGCATGACCGCGGCACGCTGTTCGGCGGCGATGCGCGCGGCCTGACCGACTACCCGATGCTGGCCGCGGCGTGAGCGCGCACAGGAGATCGATGATGAAGAAGACCCTCGCGAAGCGCGGCATCTACAACCTGGAGCTGATCGACAGCCGCGCGCTCGTGCGCGACAAGGCGTGGGAATTCCTGTTCGTGCTGGGCCAGCCGCTGTACGTCGGCTCCACGCAAGTCAACATCAATCCGGTCGCGATCCGATGAGGTCCGCCACCGTTCGTTACCTTCGAGACATAGCATGAGAATCACACTCCCTTCCCGCCTCGGCTTCGGCACCGCGCCGCTCGGCAATATGTACCGGGATATCCCGAGCGAAGAGGCGCTGGCCACGGTCGATGCCGCCTGGGAAAACGGCATCCGCTACTTCGACGCCGCGCCGCTGTACGGCGCCGGCCTCGCCGAACTGCGGCTCGGCGAGGCGCTCGCGGGACGCCCGCGCGATGCCTATTCGCTCGGCACGAAAGTCGGCCGGCTGATCCTCGACGAGCACGAGGATGCCTCGCAGCGCGATCTCGGCGAGAAAGGCGGCCTGTTCCGCCATGGGCTGCCGAACAAGATCGTCTACGACTATACCGAAGACGGCACGCTGCGTTCGATCGAAGCGAGCCTGAAGCGGCTGCGCACCGATCGGCTCGACACCGTGTGGATTCACGATCCGGCCGTCGACTTCCACGGCGACCGGTGGCGCGAGGTGTTCGACGTGGCGATGTCGGGCGCGGCCAAGGCGCTGACGCGGCTGCGCGACGAGAAGGTCATCAAGGGCTGGGGGCTCGGCGTGAACCGCATTGAACCGTGCGAGCTCACGCTCGACCGCGCCGATCCTGACGGTTTCCTGCTCGCCGGACGCTACACGCTGCTAGATCACGCCGACGCGCTCGCGCGACTGATGCCGGCCTGCGAAGCGAGCGGACTCGGCATTATCGTCGGCGGCCCCTACAACTCCGGCGTGCTTGCCGGTGGCCAGCACTTCGAGTATCAGCCCGCGCCGCCGGAAATGCTCGAACGCGTCGCGCGCATCCGGCAGATCTGCGATCGGTCCGGTGTCGACATCAAGGCGGTCGCGCTGCAGTTCTCGCTTGCGCATCCGGCCGTCGCGGGCGCGATTCCCGGCGCGAGCCGGCCCGATCGCATCAGCGAGAACCTGCAACTGGCAGCGGCGCCGATCCCCAGGGCGCTGTGGGATACGCTCAAGGCCGAAGGCCTGATCGCCGGGAATGCACCGACGCCTTCAGGCGCCGAGGCAACGTCCGCATCGGCCTGAGAAGCCCATCTCAGTAAGCGGGCGCGGATCGGGGCAGCAGGATGTCGCGCCCGACCGCGCGAATGTCCGTGTGATCGCATCGCTCGAGCGTCCAGCGAGCAGTTGGCGTCGGCAGCATGGTTTTCGCAGGATCCGGGGGCTCATATCGTCCCGCCTCGAGATCAATCGTCGCGAGCGCTGCGCGCACGATCCTTCCCAAGCTCATCTCCGCGATCGGAGTGCCGCTGGGCTTGAGCGAGAACACCAGATCCCCGGAGTAGGGCAGGGAGGCACGGCGCTCGAGCCATTTGCAGACGGCGGAGCTGAGACGAAGTCGTTCCCGCTGCGCAGCGCACCATGAAAGTGCATTGAAAGTAATAATGATTTCACAATGGCTGCGTAGCATTCCGCCGATTCCAATGCCCCCGGCCCAAGCGCCCGCGCCTCATGCTTCCTCCAAGTTCCCTCCGCGTCCTGACCGCTGCGCTGATCGGCGCCATGTTGCTGACCGCCTGCGGCGGTGGCGGCGATGCCACCACCACATCCGCGGTCACGCAGCCGCTGTCGATCCCCGCGGCGCCCAAGGACCTGGGCTTCGCCGACTCCGCACCGGTGGCCGACCAGGCCGCCGTGCTGCCCTTCGTGGACTACGCCTACACCAACCAGCGCGGCGACGCGCGCTACGCCACCAAGGAAACCAACGCCGGCGTGCGCGTGCTGACCGGCTTCCTGGACCTGTGGAAGCCCAGCACGCTGATCGTCGACGCCGGGGTCACGGCGCCCGCCAATGGCAGCTTCCCCGCCGTGGTAGCCTCCAACTGGACCGGCATTCCTGGCGACAGTACCGATGGCACCATCCTCAACGCCAGCGTGCTCGGCGCCAACATCCAATACGTGGCCAACGTGACCGCGCAACGCACCGCCGCGCAGGAACTGGCCGCCTATCTGGACGACCGCCGCAACAAGGGCTACAGCGTCAGCGACGGCCTGGGCCCGCTGACGGCCACCTGGCAGGCAGCCGCGCAACAGACCACCACCATCACCAGCATCGCCAGCGACGCCACTACCGTGCTGTACAACGACGGCGGCAACAACGTCGGCGTGGGCGGCAGCACCAACACCAGCTTCGGCACCGTGGTGGATTTTGTCAGCAACATCGGAGAGAACGGCTCCACCGAGCCGGCCAAGCGCTTCTACAAGTACGCGCGCCCGTGGCGCTGGAGCAGCAGCGTCAAGGTGATCCCCGCGCTGGCGCCGGCCAAGAGTGCCACGCCCGCCACCGATGGCGGCTTCACCAGCGGCCACACCGCCGAAGCCGTGCGCGACGCCATCGCCATGGCCTATGCCGTGCCCGAGCGCTTCCAGGAAATGGTCACGCGCGGCCTGGAATTGGGCGAGAACCGCATCATCGCCGGCATGCACTCGCCGCTGGACGTGGTCAGCGGCCGCATGCTGGGCCAGGCCACCGCCGCCGCCAGCATCGCCACCGGCGCCAACGCCGCGCGCAAGGCCGCCGCGTATGACCAGGCCCACAGCACGCTGATGGCGGCGGCCAAGACCGACACCAAGCTGGCCTTCAACGACTTCGCGCATTCCGGCACCACGGTCACCGACCGCTTTGCGGACTACGCCACCAACAAGGCCAACTACAACCGAAGAATGACCTTCGGCTTCGCGCCGATCGCCGATACCACCAAGCCGGCCGTGGTGCCCAAGGGCGCCGAGGTGCTGCTCGAAACGCGCCTGCCTTACCTGGATGCCAGCCAGCGCCGCGTGGTGCTGAAGACCACTGCAATGCCGTCGGGCTATCCGGTGATGGACGATGCCGAGGGCTGGGGCCGTATCAACCTGTTCGCCGCGGCGGACGGCTACGGCGCTTTCAACGGCGACGTGGTGGTCAACATGGACGCCAGCCTGGGCGGCTTCAACGTGCTCGACACCTGGCGCAACGATATCGGCGGCGCTGGCAAGCTGAACAAGCGGGGCAGCGGCACGCTGCGCCTGGGCGGCCAGAACAGCTACACCGGCGGCACGCAGGTCTCGGCCGGCACGTTGCAGGCTCTCTCGGCCACGGCTTTCGGCAAGGGCGACGTCTACCTCGGCGGCGGCACGCTGGCTTCCAGCGCCGACGCGCAGTTGGTGCTCGCTGGCGCCTACACGCAGCTGGCCAACACCACGTTGCAACTGGACGTGGGCAGCGGGGGCGCCGGCCGCCTCGCTGTCAGCGGCATCGCCACCGTGGCGGGCGGCACGTTGACGGTGAACTTCCGCAGCGGCTTCCGGCCGGCGATGGGGGACACCATCAGCCTGCTTTCCAGCGCCAGCCTGAAGGGCCAGTTCACCACCATCTCGGTGCCGGGCTACAAGACCACGGCCATCTACACGGCCACGGGCTTGTCGGTGCGGATCGACGGAACGGCTTGATATTCTGACAACGAAGAAGGCCGCCTTCGTGATCCGGGCGGCTTTCTTGTGTTCCGTGACGTCTCCATTGCCTGTGATTTTCTCCCATGTCTCATTCGTCGAATGGCTGAGAGGGCGAATAAGCCCGCGTTCACAAGTCAGCGACGATTCCAGTCGTGGCACCAGTTGGCACGCAGAAACAGGTACGCGCCGAAGTTGAGCTGGCGTTCATGCGCGTCAATCAATCGCAGATCGCCCGTGTAGTCGCTCGCCACTCGCCGCAGTACCAAGAGGGCTATTGGGAGACGCGCGAGCATGCCCTGCTCGCGTCAGTGGTTGCGTCATGATTCCAGGGGGAAACCAAGCGTGAGCTGCATGTCACCTCGCATGGATTGCGGCATCAGTACCTGAATGGTCTGTACTACCGGGTGACCGGGGAACTCTCGGCGATCCAAGGGGGAACGAAGCCGTCCGACGCTCTGCATCGTGAGGGAATGAAACGGGTCGTGGAGGCTACCGCCCCGCGCATTTGTCGTACAGCGCCTGCATGGTGTGCGTCCGGTCGATCATCCTCCGCGCGATGGCATTGAACGCTGGGACGGATGATTCTGACCGCTTCTGTTGTTTGATTTCACCATAGCCGGCTGAAAGATCGACATTCCATTTCTCCACAATTGGGTGGCATAGCGTGCGCCCAGGCTCGGACTCGATCTCCTTGAATCGCGTCACGAGTCCCATGATTATGAAGCGAAGCAACGCATCGGTCGGCGGTTCTCGTGCCCAGCAACTCGCTGACTTCCGCTTGATCGCTGCCGGCGAGCAACCGGCGGCGGCAGCAAGAGTTGCCTAGCACCCGCGGGCCCATGGCCGGATTGTTCTCGCGCACCCCTGTGGCCACCAAATGCCGACACAGGCGGTCCAGACACCGCAGGCGCCTGGCTTTACCCAATAGTAGTAGTCGCCATGCGTGAGCCCGAGTCGTAGATGCGTTGGGTTTGGGGCAACGGCGTCGTGGGGACAGTGTCGGCGCGCCAGGGTGGGGCGCCAACCACATCTGCTCGATCGTTGGTGTGGTCGAGGACGCGATCGACCTGATATTAAACCTAGCAAATTTGGTATCTTAAGTGTAGTAAACCACCAAATTTGATGTGCAATCCTGTTTTCCTGCGATATGATGCATAATCATCCATATCTGGAGGCTTGGCTCATGTAAGGCCTCATATTTGGGGGATTAAGGATGACTGCGACCTTAACGAAGCGATCCGGTGCGCAGGTGGCCATGCCGCGGCCGGTCGAGCGGGCATTACGGACGCTAGGACAGGATCTTTCGGCGGCGCGTCGCACGCGCCACATGACGCAGGAGGATCTGGCGGAGCGCATCGGGACGTCGGTGAACACCATCGGGCGCATGGAGGACGGTCATCCGGGCACAGCGCTACACACCTTTCTGCGCGCGCTGCACATTCTGGGGCGCTTGGACGGGATGCTGAAGGTGCTAGCACCGGACCAGGATGCGCTGGGCCTGGAACTGGCGCGAGAGCAACTACCGAAGCGCATTCACGGACGTCGAAAACCGAGTGTTGCGGTGAGTACTGCCGCCTACCGCAAGCGGGCCGGCGAGGGCGTGCCCGTTCCCGAGGCTTCCGAAACGAAGCGGGATGATCGCACTCCGGACCGTGACCGGCCAACCGACTCGGACGACTTTGAGGGCTTCTGATGGCAGGCAAGCAAGCAAAGCGGCAGGAACTGGAAGTTCATCTCGGTGCCGGCGGTCAGGTGGTGGGCCGTCTGCTCTTCAGCAGCGGTAAGCGCAGCGCGTTTCGCTACGACGAGCAATGGCTCCAAAGCGATCGCTACTTTGCCGTTTCCCCGGATCTGCAGCCGGTGCTCTCCGTGCAGCACCCGGCGGGAGTGTATTTCCGTTCGCTGGAGGACACCGGCCCGGACTCGTGGGGAGAGCGCGTGATCCGCCGCGCGCACGCTAAGATGCGCGAGAAGGAAAGGGATGTGCCCCCTCTGGATCCAGTTGACTATCTGACGTGGGTCGACGATGAGGCGCGCATCGGCGCGCTACGCCTCTTCGATCCCGAGCAGCGGATCTATCTGCATGCCGCTGGCGTCCATCGGCGCGTTCCGCCCTTGGTGGAACTCGGCAAGGTGCTGCACGCGGCGCAGGCGCTGGAGGATGGCACAGAGAGCGCCGAGGATCTCCGGTATCTAATTGGGCGTGGCACATCGCTGGGCGGCGCACGTCCCAAGTCGACCGTGCTGGATACTGACGGTTGGCTGGCCTTGGGCAAGTTTCCCAGCCAGGCGGACAAGCGCGATGTGGTCCGCGGGGAAGTGCTGGCCATGCACCTCGCCGCCAAGGCTGGCATCCGCGTTGCCGACGCCCGGGTGGCGATGATCAATGACACAGCGGTGGCGGTGATCCGGCGCTTTGACCGCACCGCCAATGGGGCGCGCATCCCGTACATGTCCGCAGCCACCATGCTGCTGGTCGACGGCCGTGAGGAAGAGCGCGCCTACACTGAACTGGTGGACGTACTTCTGAAAGAAGGCTCGAGGGCCATCGCCGACATCCAAGACTTGTGGCGCCGGCTGGTCTTCAATTTCCTCATCTGCAACACGGACGACCACCTGCACAATACCGGGCTGCTCTACGACGCACGCGGCAAGGGTTGGCGCTTGGCGCCGGCGTTCGACCTTAACCCAATGCCGGGCGACCGCCGCGAGAGCAAGACGTGGCTCACTGAGGACTCCGGCCTCATCGACAGCAAGCAGACCCTCATGGACGGCGCCCAGTATTTTCGGCTCACCCGGCAGGACGCCGCCGCGATCTGGGCCCAGGTGGAAGCGGCGGTGAGCGCCTGGCGTAGCGTAGGCTCGCAACTGGGCATGAGTAGCAGCGCACTGGTTGACTTCGCCCCTGCCATGGAGCTCCGCTAGCTGCGCCGCTGCCATTTCGCGCTTGGGCCCAGTAGCCGTGCCGAAGGGGACCTTGTTCAGTAGCGGCGACTCGCCAATGGCATACAGGATGTTAATACGACGCAGCGCTTTTCTCCTGGATTACCGCTCGCGCATCCTTCGGTGGTTAGGCTGTCCACGCTGGCGCGACAGCAAGCCCATGATGGGACCATCGGCTCGCCAGCGCTGGACTCGGCTTGTGGCGCCATGAAATCTGGATCCTGTGCAGCAGGAAGATCGGCGAACTGACGCTTAAAATCAGCGAGTCGAGGGTTGCTCAAAGGCTTGCGCTTGTACCCGTCGTAGCTGGCTCGTGGCCTGCTCTCGCACGTGGACGGGAGCGTGCGTCCGTCGAGAATCACCTGCGCTACACGCAGGGTTTCCGCAGGCCTGATTAAAAATTGAGCAGCGAAACCTTCCCTTCCCGTCTCGCGAGAGCGTGCTGCTCGGCACCCGCGACCCTCGGCGCAGCTATTGGCCCCAACCCCCAACGGTCCTCGGAGACGACGACCAGGTTTCTGCGCCTCCTTGACTCTGCGCACCTGCGTCGTGTCGATCGACATCGGGCGCGGCGGCTATCGCTTCGGTGCGCATCAGTCTGGCCCGGTGCGACCTGACCTTTTTCGATCTGCAGACCGCAGGCTGCCTTACCGAGCCATCGCCTCCATCGCTGCGTATGCTGGATGGGCCGCAGCGCGCCCTGCGGCTGTCTTCGTTTCGCCCGCCGAAACGTCTATGTGAGCAAGAGCATGAAAATCCTGGACTTCATGCGCCCACAAACGTGAATACGTCTCATTCACTATCGGAGCATAGGTATGCGGATTACATGCACATGGACAGAGCCAAGCGTGTCCGGGCAGTTGTTTCCTTTGCCAGGTTTCCCTGCTGACCGACCTGGCTGGGCGGCGCCCTTTCATCACGGCGCTGAACGCCGCAGCGTTATTGCTTGACCAGGAGCCCGCGCAGCAGTAGTTCGAGTGCGTTAATACCCTGTGCGAGCCGCGTGTTTCCGTCGTCACCGTCCGCGATCCAGAACGCCGCTTCGGCCAGACTTCCGTAGATCAGCAATGCCAGGGCTTGCGAGTCGGCCTTGGCTACAACGCCTTGTCGCATGAGATTGTCGATCAGTCGCTGCATCGACTCGACGCAGTGGCGCTGCGAGTCCGGCGAGGCGCCACCCAGCACAGCTCTGGCATCGCGCAGCACGATGCGCTGGATTTCCGGCTCCAGTGCCATTTGCAGATAGGCACGGCAGCGGCTGCGGAAGCCTTCCCAGCCGTCCTCGGCGGTGTCGGAGATGGTTTGCAGGCGCTCATCCATCTCGGCGTCGATCTGTTCCACCACCGCCGCCAGCAAACCCTTCTTTTCGCCGAAGTGGTGATAGAGCGCACCGCGGGTCAGGCCCGCCTGCGCGGTGAGGTCATCCATTGAGGTGTCGGCGTAGCCGCGCTCGCTGAAGACCTGGCGGGCCGTCGCCAGCAGCGTGGCACGGGTTTCTTCCATCTCGGCGCGGGTACGGCGAACCATCAACGTCTCCTTACATACGGGCTGCATGATTGTTTACATTCATCACGTATGAATATATGATTTTATTCATACGAGCTGTACGTATTGTCCCCGCATCATGCTGCCATGGCAAGCGGGCGCACCTTGGAGAAAGAGATGGCCAACCCCTACCGAGGACTGTTCGCCGCACCTGGCACCAAGGGCTTTGCCCTGGCAGGCCTGCTGGCGCGGATTCCGCTGCCAATGACAGGCATCGGCATCATCACCATGCTGTCGCAACTGCGCGGCAGCTACGCGCTTGCCGGGGCCGTGTCCGCCACCTTCGTGCTGACCTACGCGCTGCTGTCGCCGCAGATCTCCCGCCTGGTGGATCGGCATGGGCAAGGCCGCGTGCTGCCAGCGGCGACGGCCATCAGCGTCATCGGCGTGCTGCTCCTGCTCGCCAGTGCCTGGTGGCAGGCACCCGACTGGACTTTGTTCGTCGGCGCCTTGCTGTGCGGCTTCATGCCCAGCATGTCGGCGATGGTGCGGGCGCGCTGGACGGCGATCTACCGGAGCCAGCCACGTTTGCAGACGGCCTATTCGTTGGAGACGGTGTTCGATGAAGTGACCTTTATCGCCGGGCCACCGATGTCGGTGGGGTTGTCGGTGGCGGTGTTTCCGCAGGCCGGGCCACTGTTGGCGGCCGTGCTGCTGACCCTTGGCGTGCTGGCTCTGGTCGCGCAGCGCGGCACCGAGCCGCCGATCGAAGCGCAGGACGGCACCACGGATTGCAGCGGTTCGGTCATCCGGTTGGAAACCGTATGGCTGCTGGCGCTGCTGATGGTGGCGATGGGCGTCATTGTCGGCACCGTCGATATCGTCAGCGTGGCCTACGCCGAGCAACTGGGGCAGCCGGCGGCCGCCAGCTTGGTCTTGTCGGCCTATGCCGTGGGTTCCTGCCTGGCGGGTCTGCTGTTCGGTGCACTCAAGCTGCAAACCCCATTGCACCGCCTTCTGTTGCTGGGCGGATTGGCGACGGCTGCGACGACGCTGCCCCTGCCGCTGGTCGGCAGCATCCCCGCACTGGCCGCCGCCGTGCTGGTGGCGGGGCTGTTCTTCGCACCCACCATGATCGTGGCCATGTCGCTGGTCGAGCGCCTGGTGCCGGAGCGCCGGTTGACCGAAGGCATGACCTGGCTGCTGGCCGGGCTGAATGTCGGCGTGGCGCTGGGCGCGGCGGCGTCCGGCCGGGTGGTGGATAACGGTGAGGCGCGGGCTGGATTTGCTGTGGCCCTGTGCGCCGGGGCCTTGGTGCTGCTGGTGGCGATCTGGGGGTATCAGCGTCTACGTGCGCATGGCTCACCGGTACCGAATGCCGTGTGATGCCGGCTCAACCTGTTTCCCCATTTCAAGGATCTGAACCATGAGCACGCCTTCAACTGCTGCCGCAGAAACGGCAGTCCGCAACCCATGGCTGGCTGTCACCGCCGTAGGCCTTGCCACCTTCTCGGTGGTAACGACGGAAATGCTCCCGGTCGGCCTGCTGACGCCGATTGCAGACACCCTGGACACCTCCACCGGCACCGCTGGCCTGATGATCTCGCTGCCCGCACTGCTGGCGGCCCTGTTCGCGCCGCTGGTGGTGATTGCATCGGGCGGTATGGATCGGCGCAGGATTCTGTGCGGGTTGCTGGGCCTGCTGGTAATCGCCAACATCGCCACGGCATTGGCGCCGAGCATGGGCTGGATGCTGGCTGCCCGAATTCTCGTCGGCTTCTGCATGGGCGGCATCTGGGCCATCGCCGGTGGCCTGGCGTCCCGGCTCGTTCCCGGTCACGCCATCGGGCTGGCAACGTCCATCATTTTCGGCGGCGTGGCGGCTGCATCCGTGCTGGGCGTTCCGCTCGGGGCGCTGATCGGCGACTTCGCGGGATGGCGCCTGGCCTTTGGCAGTATGGCATTGCTCAGCGGGCTGGTGCTGGCCGTGCATCTTGCCGTCATTCCCTCGCTGCCCGTTGCCAGTTCGGCGACCGTGCGCCAGTTCGACGAACAGCTTCGCAACCGCAAGCTGCAAGTCGGGCTGATCCTGACGCTGCTGCTGGTGGCCGGGCACTTCATGGTCTTCACCTTTGTGCGCCCGCTGCTGTTGTCGGTGTCGGGATTCGATGCGCAATGGATCGGTGCACTGCTGTTTGCCTACGGCATCGCGGGCATTGCCGGCAACTTCCTGGCTGGCATCGGCGCGGCGCGGCGCACGGCGCTGAACTTGACGGCGATCGCGCTGGGGCTGCTGCTCACGCCGGTGCTGTTCCTGACCGTCGGTGATTCCCACATCGGCGGTGGCGTGGTGCTGCTGGCTTGGGGACTGGCCTATGGCGGCGTGTCGGTCGGCCTGATGACGTGGATGATGAAAGCCGCGCCGGGCGCCGTGGAGATTGCCACCGCGCTATATGTGGGCGTGTTCAATATTGGCATTGCACTGGGCTCGTGGGCGGGCGGCAAGGTGGTGGATGGGCTTGGCCTGACAGCCAATCTCTGGCTGGCCGGCGGATTCGCCGCCGTCGCATTGCTGCTGACCTTCGGTATCGGCCTGGCTGAACACAGAACGGATGCCACGGGTAGGCGGGCCGGTTCTACAACGGGATGACGGGACGGAGAGCGCTATGGAATTGCGTCATTTGCGCTGTTTCCTGAGCGTCGCCGGAGAACTCTGCTTCGCTCGCGGGGCCGAGCGGCTACACATCAAGCCCGCGTCGCGATCAGATCAGAGTGGGAACAGGCTTTCCACAATGAAATCGACGAACACCCTGATCTTGGGCGAGAGGTGACGACTCGACGGCCACAGCACATGGAAGGCCATGCTTTCGTTGTTGTAGTCATCCAGCACGGTGACCAAGTTGCCTTGCTGTAACTGACGGTGCACGGCGATCTCTGGGATGCAGGCGATCCCCAGCCCTTGCTCGGCGAAGCACACCTGCGGATCGAGGGTATTGGTCACCATGCTGGCCGGCAGGTCGATGGTAGGCATGTCGGCTGTGCACCCCAACGGCCAGGTATCCAGCTTGCCGGTGCTGGGAAAGCGATAAAGCAGACAAGCGTGGTTGGCCAGATCCCCCGGTTTGAGTGGGATGCCCGCCAGGCTGAAATAAGCCGGTGCGCCGACGATTACCTTGCGGCAAGACCCGATGCGGCGCGCCATCAGCCGAGAGTCGCTGGGCTCGCCGGTGCGGATCACCGCATCGAAGCCTTCCTCGATGACGTCCACCAGGCGATCCGAGTAGTCGATGTCCAGCTCGATCTCGGGGTAGCGCCGCTTGAATGCGGCCAGCTTGGGCATGAACAGCGTGCCGACCGATGGCAAGCTGATGCGCAGCTTGCCCCGTGGCGCGCTCTGGGTGTGCAGGAGCTCCGCTTCGGCCGATTCCACCTCGCAGAGGATGCGGCGGCAACGCTCCAGGAACAGCGCGCCTTCCGGCGTCAGGTTCACGGTGCGGGTGGAGCGATGGAACAACCGTACGCCCAGGCGCTCTTCCAGCCGCACGATGGCCTTGCTGACGGCCGATGCCGAAATGCCGAGTTGCTGCCCGGCGGCGGTGAAACTGCGGGCCTCCCCTGCGCGAACGAAGACGTCCAATGCGCCCAGATTGTCCATGCTCGATTCCGATTGATGACTGATATGTCATAAGTATTTGGAACTTTAGCCTATTTTTCATTTATCTTTAGCGGCCCAAACTGTCTGGAACACTCAGGCGCGCCAATCGGCTGCGCGGTGATTGATGATGGGAAGGCTGTAAATGACGACGATGCATGCCCCGCTCAAAGGCGCGGAACGACTGCCACTGGGCGCCTTGCTAGCCTTGGCAATGACAGGATTTCTGGCACTGCTGACGGAGACGATTCCGGCAGGCATGCTTTCGCAGATCAGCGAGGGCTTAGGCGTGTCGGAAGCACTCGCAGGCCAGTTCATCACGTTGTATGCCATCGGCTCGCTGGTCGCAGCCATCCCGTTGACAGCGGCGACACTGGGCTGGCGGCGCCGGCCCTTGCTGATCGTGACATTGTTGGCAGTGCTGGTCTTCAACACGCTGACGGCTTTGACGTCCAGCTACGTCGTCGCCCTGGGCGCGCGTTTTCTGGCAGGCATGGCGGGCGGCCTGATTTGGGGCATGCAGGCGGGCTATGCGCGACGCATGGTGCCCGATCACCTCAAGGGACGCGCGCTGGCGGTGGCGGGGCTTGGCGCGCCCCTGGCGCTGTCGCTGGGCGTGCCTTTGGGAACCCTGCTCGGTGCCACGATGGGCTGGCGCAGCGCATTCGCAGTCATCTCGCTGCTCACGCTGGCAGTGATGGCCTGGGTCTTCCTGCAGGTGCCGGACTATCCTGGGCAGGAGGCCGAGAAGCGCGCGTCGGTGCGCCGCGTCTTCGTGACGCCCGGCGTGCGTCCAGTGCTGGCAGTTCTTGCGCTGTGGGTTCTGGCGCACAGCATCCTCTACACCTACGTGATGCCCTTCCTGGCACCGGCCGGCCTGTCAGATCGGGTCGATCTGGTGCTGCTGGTCTTCGGCGTGGCCTCGCTGGTCGGCATTTGGATCAGCGGCCTGCTGATCGACCGCATGCTGCGTTCGCTGGTGCTGCTCAGCTTGGCCGGGTTCGCATTGGCGTCCTTGGCCCTTGGCATTGCCGGCTCCCAGCCAGTTGTCATCTATCTTGCGGTCGCGGTGTGGGGCCTGACCTTCGGTGGCTCTGCGGCCTTGCTGCAGACCGCGTCGGCCGAAGCGGCAGGTTCTGGTGCGGATGTAGCGCAATCCATCCTGGTCACGGCGTGGAATATCGCTATCGCGGCTGGCGGCGTCATCGGCGGCATGCTGCTGGGAACGGCGGGCGTCGGTATTTTCCCGTGGGTATTGCTGGTGTTGTTGATTGCCGGCTTGGCGGTCGTCTGGGCATCGAGCACGCACGGATTCCCCACGAAGCCAAGGCGCGCCATAAATTGATGCCGAAAGGCGAAGGGTTAGGCACGGAACTCCGCCACCTTCGTTGCTTCGCTGCCGTCGCCGAAGAATTCCACTTCGCACCGCACCGAAATTGCCGATTTTGCGGCATACATGCCGCCGGAGGGGGCTCTCGACGCGGTCGTCTCGATCTTCGCGCACATCGGAGGCCGCGACACCACTGGCGCCGATCGCCACTCGGCCACACTTCGTACGTTGGTATAACGTTGACCACTGCCATAGCGGCATCCGCTATGTCAGCCCATCGCAGCGGCACGTCGGCGATGACCGGAAGATCCTCACGGCTCGGCATGAAGTCTGCCTTCAGGCCCGCGAACGCAACCCGGCTCGCTGGTCAGGCAGCACGCGTAACTGGACGCCCGTCGGCGCCGTGACGCTTAACCCTGAATGGGACTCGGTGGTGGTCATGGCGTCACAGACAATGTTCATGCTGCCGCTGCCGCTGCTGCTGCTGCTGCCAAGCCGCTCACGAGCGGCCGTCAGCGTTGGCTTTGGGTTCGATAAACCGCTTGGAAAGCGGAAAAGGTACCAGATAGCTATCAGGTACTAGCAGAAAGGCGGCTTGCTCAGGCGGCAGCCTGAGCAAGCCATCGCGCTATACCAGGTCCACTAGAAGCGCCTTGCCGAGGTCGGCGGCGGGCATGTCCTGCCCGGAAGCCCCGCATACGTGCTTGGCGTGCGAGATGCCATTGCCGATGCATATCTCGGCAAACTGCAGCCGCATGCGCACAGCACGCTCAACTTGCACTAACCGGCGATCTCCCATAGCGACGGGGTCACGCCCGCCGAACACGCCGGCCTGGTGCGGCCGCTGGAGGTGGTTCGCACCCACACCGGCCACACGCTGCGTGTGGCCGACTTCCTGCTGGCCGGGCGGAACGCAGGCCAGTGCAGCGGTTTCGACCTGACTAATCTCTGGCGGCTGGAAAGCGCGGGTGCTTGCTGAGTGCGTCACCTGCTGCCCGGCCTTGTCAGAGGATTGGCCGGGGTGTGTCACGAACGCAGGCGAGAGCCTGGCCTCAGTCTGCGTTGCCGGACATCCCAAGCACCTCGATGACCACCCGAGCGGCGCAATCGTTCAGGACGAAGTCTGAGTTCGCGAGCATTGCCGCCTTGTCGAAGACGCTGCGGTTTCCGCTTGCGGCCGGTTCCGCCGCGAGAACGGCGAGCGCGCGTCGTTCGGGGTGGCCGATGGCCGATACTGCCGGCGCATACACCGTATGCCTGAAAGCAGTCAAAGGACAATGACCGCTCGCGATTGCCGCCCCAAGAGCTAAATTTCTTCTGTTGATTGCCGTTACACATGCAACGGCCGCCAACAGCAACAGCATCTTGAGGATCATGCAACATCCACCAGTCAGAAGAAGAATTCAATCTCTCCCGCTGAAGTGGATGGCCTGCGTC
The DNA here is from genome assembly GCF_057798855.1 of Cupriavidus sp. 96C5-1. NCBI lineage: Bacteria > Pseudomonadati > Pseudomonadota > Betaproteobacteria > Burkholderiales > Burkholderiaceae > Cupriavidus > Cupriavidus sp. 96C5-1. Next base: position 137,348 of record NZ_JBYOJU010000013.1, read on the forward strand.
CTCATCGTCTGCCAAAGTGCAATGCTGGCGGGCTGCGGCGACTACGGCCCGGATATGAAAGCCGAACTCGCCGGAAAGCTCTCGAATCAATGGCAGGTCAGAGGCCTACAGATCAAGGCGTGGGAAATTGTGCGCCGGGAACCTCGGCAATGGCATTACCGCTTCACCGCGACGGTTCTCCCTACTGAGGATTTGTACAAAAAAATCGGGACCTTGAACAATACCGCGGTCCTGGTGCCAGCCGCCCAGAAGGGCGAAGTGGAATCCCTGTCCGGAACCGCGGATGCCAGATTCGACGGGGAAAGCTGGCGCAGTCAGTTCGATTTCGACCGTGCCGCTGCATTCTTTGACGGTGCGCCGAAGACCGCCCATGGCGCGAATATCGTCATCGTGGGCAATCCGGGCTTTCATGCATTCCTCGCATCGGCGGAGACAGAGCTCCAGAAAAGAGAAGAGAAGCTTGGCAACGATGAAGCCTTGTTCTCCCAAAGAACCGGTGAATGGGATGCGTCGAACAATGCGTTCAAGGAAAGCGTCCAGCAAATCCAAAACGACCTCGAGTCCGAGCAGAAGCAGTTGCAGCAGGAGCAACTGAACATCAGATCGAGCGTCGGACGGGAGGTGCAGGCAGCCAGTCTGGGGCTGCAAGCCGAAATGCGCGAAAGACTGGATGGGCACAGGAAAGATCTTGACGCGCGCAACGCGACGCTGACGCAAGCCTATCGCGCAAAAATGCAGGCATTGCAGGCGCAGTACCGGGACATGCAGAGCCAGCGCCTGTCCCGTGACGAGTACAGCGAAAGGAGCCGTCAGCTTCGCGAGCAGGAGTCGGCAATACAGAAGCAGTATCGCGAACAGCTCGACCTGGCCCGCGACACTTACTCGAGCCGCGTGAAAGCCACGCAACAGGAATTCGACGCGCGCCGCGCAAGGCTCCAGGATGACATCACGAGCGACGTGACGGCCAATGTCGAAAGGTCGGGCGCGGCGCTACAAGAAAAGCGCGCGCGGCAACAAGGCAGTCTTCAGACTTCTCAAGACCAGCTGATGGATCAGCGCAACAAACTCGAGAAATTATCTTCCGACGTGCAGAGCCAGAAAGCCGAGCTTGCCCAGCAGCGTCAGCTGCTCGAGCAGCTCAAGACACAAGCGAACTGATCGGCCTTTTCGGAACGTCTCATGCTACAAATCATCATCGGCTTTTTTCTCCTGTGTATGGCGCTGGCGTTGTTGGGCAAAATTGTGCCCCTCGCGCTAAAGATTGCAGCGGCGCTGGCGGGCATCGCACTTGCCGTCGTGGTAGGGGTGCCCGTGGCAATCGGCATGGGCATCGAACGGCTAGCGCGCAAGAACAACCGCCGGCCCATGGCCAGCGGGATAGCGATGGTCATAGGCTGCGCCGTGGCGGTCTGGGTGGCGTATGACGGTTACGGCTGGATATCGGGACTTGGAATCGACAGCCTCAAATACCTGGTTCCTGCATTGCTGCCCATCCTTATCCATGTGCAGCACAAACGCCGGCTGGCAGCCGAGCGCGATGGCCTCGAGATCAGCCTGCCGGCGCAGAAGGCCGACCTCACCTATCAGTTGTTCTTCAGCGCAATCAGCCTCTGGCTGTTCTCTGTCATCGTACAGGCCTTCTTTCCCGCGCTGGTGACACTGGTATTCTCGCGATCATCCACCGTGTGGTGGTTTGACCTGGGATATTGCGTGGCTTCCTGCCTGGTCATGGTCGCAGCCATTGTCTTTGAGAAGGGCTATGCCGACGTAATACGGGGCATCAAGACCACGATCGCAGGCAACAAGAAGGCGCTTAACCTGACCGCGACGATCGCGGCGCTTCACAAGGGTTCTTCCCAGGTCGACGCCGACGATGTCGAAACCATCGTCCTCGGGGTGGCAAATGTGGCCAACAATGCGGGCCTGGTCGAGCTCTTCGAGCTTTGCGGCGAGATCTGGTTGTTCGACAAGGCTTGCCACGATACCGCGCTCACGCAATACCGGGCATTGCTGGAACAGGAACTGCGTCATCACCGCGATGTGGCCAGGCAGCGCATCGGCGATTACTTTCCTGTGCCACAGGCAGAAGCGCAAGACTATTTCGATCGATACCTCGATTTCGTGGAGCAATGCGATTTCGATGATGGCTCCTATATCGTCACGCATGGCCGGAAAGACGAATTGAACTGCTGCAGCTCATGCGGCCTGGTGCGTGAGCACGGCGGTGCCAGGAATGATGAATGGTACTGCTCGCCCATTTGCCATGAGACGGAGCAGATCTGCACATCGATCAAAGACAAGCCACTCAGCGAGTTTTTGAGCGACGCTTCGTCGACCGGGTTTCTTGTGATCGAAATGGGTGGGGCCTGGTCGCAGAACCATAAGATGGTTGCCGCCGGGGGGCAGGGGCATGGCTTCGCAGCCGAAAGGGCGAATACCATGCACGACAGGCTCACAGGGAAATCCGCCAAGGTGATTGGCGACGACAATGCAAAGAATGGCGCAGACCGCCTGGTGAATGGACAAGAGATCCAGACGAAATATTGCAGCACCGGCGCGCGCAGTATCGGCAGTGCCTTCGATAACAAAGGCGATGGCACCTTCCGCTACTTCGATTCGGACGGCAAGCCCATGCCTATCGAGGTGCCGCGAGACCAGTACGATCAAGCTGTCAAGACAATGAAAGGCAAGATCGAGCAAGGAAAAGTGCCAGGCGTTACGGATCCCGCGCAGGCAAAGGACCTTGTCGTCAAGGGCCACTTGACCTACGAGCAGGCAAAGAGCATCACGCGCTTCGGCACCTTCGACTCGGTCAAATACGACGTGCAGGAGGGCGCTATCGTCAGCATCGGTGCCGGCGGCATCAGCTTCGCCGTCACGGCGACGATTTCCTACCTGAATACCAATGACACAAAGAAGTCCTTGCAAGCTGCCTGCATACAGGGCGGCAAGACCTTCGGCAAGACACTGGTCGTCTATGTGGGTACGCAACAGCTGCATCGGCTGGCCACGGTGCAGGCGGCGGTGAAGTACATCGAGGTGGGCAGAATCTCCAAGCCCATGGCTGAAGCGCTCCAGAAGAGCATGGGGGTGAGCAGCCGCAACCAGCTCAATCACGCTCTTCGCGGAACCGTCGTGGCATCGCTGGTCATCGTGGCGGTGTCATCGGGACCTGACTTGCTCAAGATGATCCGCGGCCGCATGTCGGGCGCCCAATTCACCAAGAACCTGGCCGTCACGGCAAGCAGCACGGCAGGAGGCGCCGTAGGGGCCATCGCCGGCGGCGCTATCGGCGCGTCCTTCGGGCCGGTCGGCATCTGGGTCGGCAAATTCGCCGGCGGCTTCATTGGTGGCGCGATCGCCGGCACCGTGACCAACTCGATCGCCAAGAGCCTGATGAAGGAAGACGGGGAGAGGATGCTGGAAATCGTCCAGCGACAAGTTGAATACCTGGCCGTGCTATTCATGCTGACCGAACGCGAGGTGGAGAGCCTGAGCGCCAACCTTAACAATGTGATCACCGCGAAGGCGCTCGAAGTCATGTACGCCAGCGCTTCGCACAAGGCATTTGCCAATATGCTGGTCAAGCCCGTCGTGGTCGGCATCGTCAAGCAGCGGCCGGTCCTGACTTACGACGTCAACGATGTCCTTGAGTCCTTCGACGGCAAGCCGCTGATTTCGAATGCGGCAAACGATGAGATGTTGGCCGAAGCGGCTGCCTAGATTGATCGGCGCTGGATAGCAGAACATCGACCATTTGTGCATCGCACACATTCGGTGTGCACGGTAAGCGCCGGCTGCGCTTGGGAAGATCTCAGATCGTGTCGTCGGTCTCGGGCGCTCTGAACAGGGGATTGATCGCCTCCAGGACTTCTGCAGTCCCGACAATCCGAGTGCCCTCGGCGCAAGCAGGCATTCCTTTCAAGCTTCGGTCCGATCCGGCAGCACTTTGCCCTGAAACACGCAGACCCGGCGCGCCGTGGCCGGGCTTGCCGTGCTGCTTGCCGTGGTAGTGGTTCCCTGGCGCGGCACCCTGCGCGCGCCGGCCGTGCTCAGCGCGAGCCAGAGCCAGTCGCTCTACGCGGCCCAGCCCGGCTACGTGAGCGGCGCCGCGGTGCACGCCGGGCAGGCCGTGGCCGCCGGTCAGTTGCTGGCGCAGCTGGTGTCGCCGGACCTGGACTACCGCTTGGCCGCCGCGCAGGCGCAAGCACAGCAATTGCGCTGGCAGGTCGAGCAGCAGCCATTTGCCACCAAGCTGCGCGAGGAGGGCGATGTGCTGCGCCGCCGCTGGGCCGCCGCCCAGGCGGAAGTGGCGGGTCTTGCCGAAGAGCGCAAGCGCCTGGAGGTGCGCGCGCCGTTTGCCGGGCGCGTGGTGGATGCCAACCTGTTCCTCGCCGATGGCGCGTGGCTGGCGCGCGGTGAGCCGCTCTACCATATCGTCGGCCAGGATAGCGAGCTGAAAGCGGAAGCCTTCATCGGCGAGCAGGACCATGCCGCGCTCACCGCCGGCAGCAGCGGCGTCTTCGTCGCCAACCTGCCGGAGTTCGGCTCGGTGCGCTGCGCCACCGCGCAGACGGACCAGGTCAACGTAGCCGGCCTCGAGCAACGCACGCTGGCCAGCCTCTACGGCGGCCCCATCGCGGTCACGCGCAGCCAGCACAATGGACTGGCGCCGACCACGGCCATCTTCCGCGTGCGCTTGTCGCATTGCGACCCGCTGCCGCTGACGCGGGAATTGCCGGGTACCGTGCTGCTGGCACGCCAGCGCCATAGCCTGGCCGGCGATGCCTGGACTGCGCTGCTCGGTCTGATGCAGCGTGAACGCGGCCTTTGATCGCGCAGCCCGACGCGAAGAGCCAGATTCCGCACAGCATGCTCATCTCGCTGAACCGACGTGCGACACCGACCAGCGCCGGTCGTCTCCTGCCCACAACAGCCTTTCAACATTCCGGCGAGAGGACGTTCGTTTTCCGGGCGACCCGATGATCGGGAATAGAGCGTGGCAAGACATCGCACCATAGATCGACAACAACACACGATTACCGCCGCAGCCACCCGTACACCGCGATTCGCAAGTCGACGCCCCTGGTTGTCAAGACGCTGTTTTGGGCACCGTTAGTACCAGCCCCTTCTGGCCGGAACCGCGCACTTTCGGCTAGTTCTTCGGCACAAAGCCTGAAGTCCGGAAAACCGATCGGTCCACTTTGTCAGTCCGATGGACACCAGTGATCGTCCCATGTTCGCTGGTTGTCTGTAAGCGCACTGGCTCCCCCATAAAGTATTTTCTCCTGTGCTATAGTCTCTGCACTCATGTGACTGGCGCATACAGATAGAGCACTATCGGGGAGCATGAGGTTGCTGGCCGCCGCGCGCCTGGGCATTGCCTACTATCCTTGGAGATGGGTTATGCCTGATTTCGAAAATATTTTCATGTTCGCTCTTGTGGCGTTGGGAATGGTTTTAACGCCAGGGCCGAACATGGTTTATCTGATTTCCCGCTCAATTTGCCAAGGTAGACGCGCAGGCCTCATTTCGTTGGGAGGCGTTGCTCTGGGCTTTGTGTTCTATATGCTCTGTGCAGCATTCGGAATCACAGCTTTCGTATTTGCCGTACCTTACGCTTACGACACGCTTCGCTTTGGCGGCGCTTTGTACCTTCTATATCTTGCCTGGCAAGCGGTCAAACCGGGCGGACGGTCCGCGTTTGCAGTACGTGACCTACCGGTCGATACCCCAAGGAAGCTCTTTGGCATGGGGTTTATCACCAACCTGGCGAATCCCAAGATCGCCGTCATGTATCTGTCTCTGCTTCCCCAATTCATTACGGCAGGACACGGCAGTGTGCTTACGCAATCGCTGGCGCTCGGCAGCGTTCAGATTTCGATCAGCCTCGCTGTGAATGCATTGATCATAGTGACGGCCGGGTCGATATCTACCTTCCTGTCGGGACGCCCGCTATGGCTATCGGTGCAGCGCTGGCTGATGGGAGGCGTTCTTACAGGTCTGGCGGTGCGGATGGCATACGAATCCAAGAAATAGCGTCACCTTGCCAATACGTCGGCGAAGGTGAAGAGCATTTCATTGGGTCCGAAGGAAACACCGCGCCTTAACCCTGCTCGCACCGCGGCACGCTTAGCGAATCCCAATCTGGTCGAGCGAGACATCGGGAATGCCAGTCTCGCTCGACTCACCCCGCACCTTCTGCCGCGCGGCAATCCATTGGTCCATCTTGCGTTCCAGCAGGTCTAGTGGCATGACGCCATCTTTGAGAACCTCGTCGTGAAATTCACGAATGTCAAAGGCATGGCCAAGCCGGGCCTGTGCCCGATCCCGCAGCGCCAGGATCTTTAGCTGCCCGATCTTGTAGCTGAGCGCCTGTCCGGGCCAGGACATATAGCGTTCCACTTCACGACGCGTGTTGGCGTCCGATCCACCACCATGGCTGTGCAGGTAGTCGATTGCCTCTTGCTTTGTCCAGCCCTTTTCGTGCAGGCCTACATCCACCACCAGCCGTGCCGAACGCAGCAATTCTTGCTGCAGCATGTCAAGCTGGTCATGCCGTGTAGCGTACACCCCCAATTCGCTGCCCAGACTTTCTGCGTACAGCGCCCACCCTTCACCAAACGCGCTGTACCAGAGCTTCCTCCGAAACAGCGGCAGTGACTTATTCTCAATCTGCAGCGCTATTTGCATATGGTGACCCGGGACGACCTCATGAAGGAAGAGGCTCTGCGAGACCGAGGCACTGCCGTTGCCGCCATACACCGAAGCGGCGTTGAGGTAGAAAATTCCCGGACGCGAGCCGTCAGTTGGCGGAAAGATATAGCTCGATGACATCGACTGCTGCCGGTAGGCCTCTATCGCCCGGATCTCGTAGCCTGTCGTTGGGAGGCGTCCGAACACTCCGGACAGCACGGCATTCACTTTTGCGCCGGTTTCCCGATAGGCTGCCAGCAGGCTCTCGGCATCGGTATAGGCGGGCAGTGGCGCTTCCCCGCTTGCAATGATCTCCGTGCGCAGCCGGTGGATCTCTTGCTGGATGCGCTGTACCTCAGCTTGGCCAGTCCGGTAAATCTGCTCAGGCTCCAAGTCCAGTGTGGTCGAACGCTTCACGGCACTGCGGTACATCTCGTTGCCGCCCGGTAGTGCCCCAATGCCCGCACTCGTGCGGCATGCAGGCAGATATTCGTCCTGGATAAAAGTTCGCAGTCGCTGGTACGCCGGGATGAGCTTCGATTCGATCGCCATCGAATATTGCACGGTAAGCGAGTTCCGGCTCGCCTCGTCGAAATCCGATGGGAACTGCCGGATAGGTTGATAGAACATGCTCAGGTCGGCACGCTTCACAATCTGTGCTTCCAACTGGGCTAGCACCGGGATCATCAGATCGCGCGGTTGCGTCATTTCCTGCCGCATCCCCTCACGCATATTGGCGATTGCGGTATCGGTCCAGACGACGAAGCCGTCGATCCGCTTCAGGAAGTCCTCATAGTTGCGCACCGTCTTGAACGGGTGGCTGCCCTTGCCAGAGCCGATCACCGGAAATGCGGCAGGCCAGCCGCCGGCCGGATTGATCGGCATCAGATACCAGCGAAAGCGCTCTTGCTCGATACACTCGTCTAACCGCCGCCGGAAGATTTCGACGCTCAGGATCTCCTGCCGTGAAAGCTCCGCTTGGGGAATCTCCTTTACCGCCGTCAGGTAACGCCGGCACAAGGCGGTCAAGTTGCGTCGATATTCTTCGCTGAGATCGTTGGCAAAGACGCTGTCGTACTTGCGCACGCCGGAGTCGCTTGCGCTGAACGGGTTATATGGCGCAGTATCGTTTGCGTACGAGCGAAACAACCTGTCGAGCTGCCCCGACGGTGAGCTGGCACTCCAGGTGCAGCCGGTCGTAGCAAGTGCCAGCGCAAGCCATGCCAAGCGATGCTTCACCACGAGCAATCCTTGGCCATTGCGACAACCACGAAGCCATCCCATATGGTTCTCCCCCACTCCGGGTGCAGTAGCTGCAGAATCGAGCAGGATAGCGGGGCCATCACCAGTGCACTCTAGGTAGAAACCTTAGCGTATCGGCAAAGGGCCGAGTCGAATCGTATAGCCGCGACAATCGACAAGGCCTCGGCATTGAACCCATCTCGGCATTTCATTTTCAGAAGCGGATGCCCACATGCCGGTGACGACCGCTACCAGAGATTCAAAAGTACCCAATTCTCGGCCGGATTGGCTTCGCACATGCCGAATGGCGGCGCATCTTCCAGCCAGTATGGATCTGGTCCGCGCGGAAGGTGTCAACGATATCGCTGCTGCCCGCTGACGCGGTGGCCCTCCAGCATGGCACGAGGCAAGACAATTCTCGATATTATTTCACTTTCGTGAAATAATATTCAGGCCGCTCCTCGCAGGAGTTCCAGTCCATTCGGGTTGCACATGCCACGACCGTTGCCAGATTCAACATTGCCATCCCGCGCCACGATCAAGATGTGCTCCCATCTTGGGGATAGAGTGCGCGCGACTCGCGCCGCCCAAGGACTCCCCATCGATCAGGCCGCCCGAATGTGCGGGGTGTCCGTGGGAATGCTGTCGAAGCTGGAGAACGGGAAGGGCGTCCACCTCGACTATGTACTCCGCGCTCTAGACGGCTTGGGTTTGACCATGCTGGTCGTCCCAAAGGAGCACGTACCTCTCCTCGAGCAGGCGGCGTCCCATGCGGCACGAGAGTCGAAGGCATATGAAGAAGGGCGTGCCAGGGACCGGGAATGGGATTGACTGCCGGCCGGGCAGGCCAGTCTGAACGCAAAGGATTAGTCCCGGCAATCGCGAAGAAGTCACTACCGCGACGGTAGGCCTGAGGATGGCGACGGATTCGATCTTCCTCCGCCAGAATGGCCAGGCTGTTATTGCAATTAACCGCCGAAATTCCAGGCCGCCCACTGGTGGATAGCGAGTAGGGGGCCTGCCGCGCTTAGGTTGACCTGCATCAGCCGCTGTTGCAAGCGCGTTGTCTTCGATTCCCATCGTCACATCACCCTTCGCGATCAAGCCAGCGTTGCAAGCCTTCCAGTTCTTGACGCGGGTTTGCTCGGCTTGCCTTCGTCTCTGCGCATCTTCCCGGCAAAGTCGAGAAGATGCGCAGTTTCGCCGAAATTACCAATGTGATCCGAGATGGCGGAACACAAGCGTTTCACCATGGCCACGGACATCAAGGCCTATTTCTGCAATCCTCGGCATCCATGGCAATGCGGCTCGAACGAAAACGCGAACGGCCTCTTGAGACAGTATCTTCCCCAAAGGAACCGTTCTCTCCGTCTATTGTGTTCGTGTCAAACTCTGTTTCGTCGGGATGCAATCACGTGCGTCGCCAAGCGCATGATTTTATTCGGCGTGCTGTGTCAAACTCTATTTTTCGTCCACCGCGGCGGACGCTGGGCAGCTAGATTATTCCGCCGGGCGCGTTCCGCTACACAATCTACCGATGCTCCAGGCAAGCTACAAGACCGAAACCTATTGGGAACAGTACCAGTCCTTTTTCCCAGCACATGCGCGCGTAGCCGCCGCCAGCGGTCCGAATGAAGAGTGGCTCCCCTGGCGGGGAGCATCGATCCATGTGGATCGGTTCCCCTGCGCTGCATCGCCGCTGACGGTGATCGTGGTGCATGGAGGGGGAGGCTATGGCCGACTGTTCGCGCCGCTTGGCAAACTACTGCACGGCGCCGGCTACGAGGTAGTAGCCCCGGATCTACCCGGATACGGGTTGAGCCAGGCGCCACCGTCACTGGTCACTTACAAGGCGTGGACCGACTTGCTATGCGATCTGGCGTCCACCGAGTACCGGAACACCGGGCGACGCGTAGTATTGTGCGGCGGCAGCCTTGGTGGCTATCTGGCTTACCTGTGCGCGGCGCGGATGGGCGCTGGTCCGATTGCTGGCGTGATCGCCACCACCCTGGCGGATCCGCGCTCACCGCTGGTGAAGCGCCAGTTTGCCCGCAACGCGCTGGTGCTGCACGCCATGATGCCACTGTTGCCCATCTGCGCGCCTCTGATCGGCGGGCTGAGACTGCCCGTGAAGTGGTTTACCAGGATGGACGCGATGTCGAACAATCCCTCGCTGAACCGGCTCGTTGCCGACGACCCCTATGGTGGCGGCGTACGCGTGCCGGTCGCTTTCATGCAGTCAATCTTCGCCGTGCGGCCGAACATTGAGCCCGAAGACTTCGATCACTGCCCTATCCTGCTGGCGCACCCGGGAAACGACCGCTGGACGGGCTTCGAATCGAGCCGGCAGTTCTTTGACCGCATCAAGGGCGAGAAGAGATTGGTCATGTTGGAAAACTGCGGCCATCTTCCAGTGGAGGAGCCAGGCATTGCGCAACTGGAACAGGCTTCGATCCGATTCCTGGGGGAGATTGCCGCGTTCACGGCCACGTGACATTGGCTTGTGATGTGCCCGGGGGAAACCAATCACCGCACTTGCTCTCAATCTGCGGCAATCACCCCTGCCTATCTGCAGTCATCACCCGTGCCACGGCAAGCTTGCCGACGCCGGCTGGCGAACAAGTATTGGCAGCCTTTGCGCGCAAGCGCTACAAATAAGCAGCCAACAGCGAGGCCGCCCACGCCAGGCGATAGTCTCAAAAAAGGCCGAGTTCCCTCGCGCGTGCCACGGCCTGCATCCGGTTGCCTGTGCCCAACTTGCCATTGATGCGGCGCAGGTGTGTCTCGACGGTGTTTTCCGAAACAAACAGCAAGCGCGCCAGGGCCTTGTTGGAGTGGCCATCGGCGACACGCCGGATGATCTGGAGTTCACGGGGGCTGAGCAGGCCTTCCTGTTCGCCGCGCACGGGCGTTCCGCGCTGCGATGAGGCCTGTGCGGCCTGTATCAGCCGCTCAAGGTACCGCGGATCGAAGACATGCTGCCGCGATGCCAGCGACGCCAGCAGTGGTTGCAGATGCCACGGCTCATCGGCAAGGATCCGCTGTGCCTGCCATGCCTGGGCCTGTGCCAGGGCACGCTCAAGCCAGATCTGCGCTTGCGCTGACCGGCCCGCGGCATGGTGCGCCTGCGCCAGCAGCCAAGCGAGGCGCACGGCACGCCGCGCACGGCCGCTGCTCTCTGCAAGGCGTAGTGCGGCTTCGACGCGTTCCACATCGGCTTCCTCGTCGGGGGCAACCAGCGCAATGCGAAAGCTGGCGATCTCGAGATCGTCGAGGTCGTCCGAGTAACGCATCAGGGTACCGGAAGGCGGCGCCAATGACGCGGCCAGGGTCAACGCATGCCTCGCGCTGGAGACATCACCCGCCAGTAAGGCAAGACGGCTCCGGTCGATGGCGGCCGCCATGCCCAGGCGCGCAATGCCGCGTGCGTCGCCAAGTTCCTGGAGTGTGTTGAGCTGCTCCAGGGCCTTGCCAGAGTCGCCGCCCAGCCAAGCGATGCGGGCAGCAAGCCGATGGGCGACGATCAGGTGGTCCGGCAGGCAGGTATCGCGAATCAGGGGCAGGTATTCGCTCAGCAGCGCGTCGGCGGCGGCGCTGTCGCCAAGTTCGTAGAGTGCTTCAGCCAGCAGTGTGCATGCAACCGGGCCCGAGCTCGTGTAGCGTTGCCCGCTGGCAATGATGCGGTTCAGCATGGCACTGAAGCGGGCAAGGCCGTCGCGGACATTGCCCTGCAACATGTCGATCATGCCTTCGATGCAGGCGCTGTAGGTCAATCCGTAGATCGCGTTGACGGATTCGAGCTCGCGCTTTGCCTGCAGCAGGGCATGCCGGGCCGGGACAAAGCGTCCCTGCAGCATATCGCCGTACGCCACCGCGTTGTGGAGCAGGCCGCTGACAAAGGGCGACGCGGGCTCCGCGCCCGCCAGGGCCGTGCGCGCCGCCAGGACGGCATCGTCCATCCGGTCCAGCCAGGCTGACAACATGACCCGCAAGACGGTGACGTCTTCCTCGTGGCTGGCTCCGGGATGCTTCTCCAGCGCGCCCAGCAGGCGTTCCGCGGCGGCATACCGGTGCAGGAAAACCATGGCGTACGCGGTAGCGGCCAGCACGGCAGGACGCCGTTCAAGTTCGGCGTGCGGCAGCGTGTCCGCCCACTGCACCACCAGGGCCATTTGCCCACCACGCACATAGTCCATGCCGCAGCGTTCGAGCAGGTCGGCGCTCAGCGCGGTATCGCCGGCAGCCGAAGCATGCGCGATGGCCTGGGCGTAACGGGCCGTCGATGCCAGCCAGTTCGCCGCGCGCACATGCAGCCCGGCCAGTTCCTGCGCCGCGGTGCGCGAGAGTTGTGCACGAAGGAACTGCCTGAACAGGGGATGGTATCGATACCAGTCGCCTTCGGCCTCGATCGGCAACAGGAAGAGATTGTCGCTGACGCTCTGCGCAATCCAGTCCGCGCTGTCCGCGCTCCCGAACGCCGCATCGCAGAGCTGGGGGCAGAACGCCTCGAAGATGGACGAGCGCAGCACGAAGCGGCGATGGGGCTCGGACAGCCTGGACAGCACGTCTTCGGCCAGGTACTCCGCGAGGTTGCCGGTTGTGCCGGAAAGCTGCTGCAGCCACGCGCGCGAGTCTGCGCGCCCGGCCAGTGCCGAGGCCGCGAGCTGCAGCGCCGCGGGCCAACCCTCGGTGCGGGCCTGGAGTTCGCCCAGGTCCGCATCCGGCATGCCGATGCCACGGCAGCCCGTGATGTAGTCGCGGACTTCGCCGGCGCTGAAGCGCAGCATCGGCGCGTCGATTTCCAGCAGGCGCTGTTGCACGCGCAGGCGCCCGAGCGGCAGGCCAGGCTTGTGGCGTGAGCCGAGCACCAGGCGCTGGCCCGGGCCAAGGCTGAAGGCCAGCTCGCTGAAGAGGGACAGCACGCTGCTGTCCTTGACCAGCTCGAATTCATCCACGAACAGCACAAAGGGTGTCTCTACCCGGGACAGCACGTCGAGCAGCTGCCGGGCGGATCCTCCGGGCAGGCCCCGGGAGGCATCGATCCACTGGCCGGTTGACGGTGCTTCTCCCAGCGAAGGCAGTGCCGTGTGCAGGGCTGCCCAGAGATAAGGCGTGATCCGGCCCAGGTCGTTGTCAGCGCTGTCGAGATTCAGCCAGGCAGCCGGCACGCCGTGCTGCCGCGCCGCAACCAGGAGCTGTCGCATCGCGGTGGTCTTGCCAAAGCCGGCTGGGGCGCAGACCAGCGTCACGGCGGCGCGGCTGCCAGCCCAGGTGGCTGCAATGGCACTGCGCTCGACGCCTGGCCCGATCTCGCCGGGCGGCGCCAGCTTGAGCGGATTCAGGGGAGGGCCGGAGAATGGATCGTTGCCAGGGAGCATGGGCACGGTTCGACGTTGGCGGCACGAGGATCGGGGGGATCACGCGGGCACCAGCGTACCGCGTCCCGGCGCTGGCCGCCAGTGGCATATCAGGCACCGCACCCGCAATCACGGATTTCCGTGACACCGCGCCAGCCACCGATTCACGGTTCCGCGTGATGCAGGCGGAAGTCACGGCGCCCTAAGCTTCAGGCACAGAGATCGGACGCACCTTCAGACGTACCGACCGGAAACCTGAACACAAGGAGACACGCCATGCATGCCACGGCCACCCCTAACGTCGAACCGGCAGCCATGCCGGCTTCCCCGAAACCCAAGCTTGGTCCCCTCGGCGCGCAACCGGCGCTGTCCGAGACGGCGGCCATGGTCCAGCAGACGGTCCACCGCTTTGCCGAAGAGGTGCTTCGGCCGGTCGGCATCCGGCTCGACAAGCTGACGCCCGACGAGGTGATCGCGCCCGACTCGCCGTTCTGGAAGGCGCGCAAGCAGTACCTGGACCTGGGCTTCACCATCGAATCCATCTTCGAACTCGAGCCGTCCGAGCGCGCTGAGGTCCTTTGCGTGTTGTTCGAGGAGCTGGGCTGGGGCGACGCGGGCCTGGCCATCTCGATCGGCGCCGGCCTGCTGCCCGCTTTCATGGCAGCCGCATTCGGCAATCGCTTCCTGATGGAGCGCTTCCCGGACACGATGCTTGGCTGCTGGGGCATCACCGAGCCGGACCACGGCTCTGACTCGCTGGATGCGAACCGCATGATCTTCCATCCCCAAGGCAACTACGGGCGGCCCAACTGCGTGGCGACGCTGGACGGCGATGCCGTCGTGATCAACGGCCAGAAGTCCGCGTGGGTATCCAACGGCACCATTGCCGAGGTCTGCATCCTCTACTGCGCCGCCGATTCCGGCAACGGCCCGGACAGCCGGCGCGGCTGCGCGGTCTATGTCCCGATGGACGCACCCGGCGTCTCGCGCGGCAAGCCGCTGGACAAGATGGGCCAGCGCGCGCTCAACCAGGGCGAGATCTACTTCGACAACGTGCGCCTGTCGAAGGACTACCTGCTCGCCGGCCCCGATGACTACCTGACGGCGGTCTACGCCATCCACACCTTCGCCAATTCGATCATGGCCACCGTGTTCACCGGCACGGCCAGGTCCGCGTATGAGCTGGCGCTCGACTACGCCCATGAGCGCAAGCAGGGTGGCTTGCCGATTATCCGTCACCAGTCGGTGGCCCACCGCCTGTTCCATCTGGCACGTAAGGTGGAATGCTCCCGGGCACTTGCCCAGCGCGTCGTGCACTACAACCTGACCAACGATCCGCCCGCGCTGCATGCCGGGATGATGGCCAAGATCACCTCGACGCAGCATGCGTTCGAAGTGGCCAGCGACGCGCTGCAGATCTTCGGCGGCAATGGCCTGACGCGCGAGTACCCGATCGAGAAAATCCTGCGCGATGCGCGGGCGTCGCTGATCGAGGATGGCTGCAACGAGGTCCTGGCCATCAAGGGCGGGGCCTACCTGGTCGACGAGGAGCGTGCGTGATGGGCGCGAGCGAGGCTGGCGTGGCAACCGGCACTGCGGCCACGCGCGATGAACTGATCCTGGCCAATCTGATTGCCAACCGCGCGGAATCGGAGCCGGACCGCGACGTGCTGACTTTCGACCACGAGGGCGGCCCGGCCGAGGTCAGGACCTACCGCCAGCTCTGGGAGAATGGCTGCCGCATCGCGGCCGCCCTGGAACAGGCGGGCATGGCGCCAGGCGACCGGTTTGCGCTGCTGATGCAGAACCACCCCGAGTTCGTCGACGCCATGGTCGGCGCATCGATCAGCGGAACCGTGTTCGTGCCGATCGATCCCCGCACCCGTGGCGACAAGCTTGCTTACATGCTGCGCCATTCGGGCTGCAGGGGTGTCATCTGTGCCGACCATGCGCTGCAGACGCTGATAGCGGTCAGGCAGGACGTCCCGGACCTGCAATGGGTATGGCTGCTGGAGTCCGATTCCGCGAAGGTACTGCCGCTGCAGGGTGACTATCCGCGAATGGCGGATATCCTGGGCGCGGCGGTTACCCCGCAGACTGTCCGCAGCGTGGATCCGCTGGCCCCGATGCAGATCATGTACACATCGGGCACCACCGGCGATCCCAAGGGCGTGGTCATGCGGCACGCGCGCTACGGCGCCGCTGCGGGGTGGGCGCCGCTGTTTGGCTATGTACGCGATGACCGGCCCTATACCGGCCTCTCGCTGACGCACGGCAATGCACAGATCGTGACGCTGGCCGCGACGCTCAAGCTTGGCATGCGAGCGGTTTTCAGCCGGCGCTTCACCAAGTCGCGCCTGTGGGACGTCGCCCGCAGGTATGGCTGCACCACCTTCACGCTGCTTGGCGGCATGACCACCGCGGTCTACAGCGAGCCGCCCAAGGCCAACGACGCGGACAACCCGGTGCGCTTCGTCATCAGCGCGGGCATGCCCGCGGCCATCTGGGAAGCGCTCGCGAAGCGGTTCGATGTGCGCATCGTCGAGTTCTACGGCGCGGTGGAGGGCGGGCTCTCCGTCAACCTGGGCGAAGGGCCGGTTGGCAGCATCGGCAAGCCACCGTCTTTCCTCAATGTCCGGGTCGTCGACGAGCAGGACCGTGATGTCCCGGCAAACCAGCCGGGAGAACTGATCTTCCAGCTTGCCAGCGGCACGCCGGCGGACGTGGTCTACCTGCACAACCCCGACGCGTCCGCGAAGAAGACCCGCGATGGCTGGCTGCGCATGGGCGATATCGGGCACCGCGACGAGCACGGCTGGCTCTACTTCGACTACCGCATCGGCGGTGGCATCCGGCACAACGGGGATTTCATCCAGCCCGGCGAGATCGAGAAGGTCATCGCCGAATGCGAAGGCGTGGCCGACGTCTATGTCTACGGCGTGCCGGCGGCATCCGGCGCACCCGGCGAGAAAGACGTGGTCGCCGCCATCGTGCCGGCAAGCGGCCGGGCACTTGACCCGCAGGCCCTGTTCGCCAGCTGCCGGAAGCGGCTGAGTGCCGGCATGGTCCCGGCCTACCTCCAGGTCATCGCGGAAATACCCAAGACGGCTTCGGAGAAACCACAGGAGCGCTTCCTGCTGGAAGCCTTCCAGGCCCGGCGCGACAACGTTTTCCAGGAAGTACCGGCCTAAGCCACATAACCGACAGGGCAAACCATGCCCGCCGTTGATTCTCAGGAGACACAAAATGAGTACCGATCAATACCAAGTCGTCGTCTATGGCGCAAGCGGCTACACCGGCAAGCTGATTGCCTGGAAACTGGCCACCGCCGGCATTCCCTTCATTGCGGCCGGGCGCGACCAGGCGCGCCTGGAGGCGCAGATGGCGCTGGTCCCGGAACTGGAAGGCCACGACTACCGTTGCGTGGGCGTGCGGCACGAACACGCCGACCTGCTGTCCCTGTTCACCGGGCGCAAGGTCGTCATCAATGTGGTGGGGCCGTTCATGCAACTGGGGCTGCCGGTGGTCCAGGCGGCGCTGGAGGCCGGTGCGCACTATCTCGACACGACCGGTGAGCAGGACTGGATGCTGCTGCTGAAGCGGGAGTTCGGCGAGAAGTTCCGCCAGCGCGACCTGCTGCTTTGCCCCGCGAACTCCTATATGTGGGCCGAAGGCGTGCTGGCCACGGAGTTGGCGCTGGAAACGCCGGGCATCGACACGCTGGAAACCGTGTATCTGGCCGACTCGCAGGTCAGCGTGGCATCGACCATGTCGTTCCTGCGTATGTGCACCAATCCGCAGTACCGCATCCAGGACCGCGCGCTGGTCGAATGGCCCTATGCCACGGCGTATACCGTGAATGTGCCTGGCGAGCACGCCGCCATCATGGCCTTGCCGTGGAGCGGTGGTGGCGAGCCGGTCTGGTATGAGGGCGACGAGCGCGTGCGCCATGCGCGCACGCTGGTGTCCTTCAAGAACCAGGATGCGTTCCAGGCCGTGTTCGGCATGCTGCAGAAGTTCGAAGCCGAATGCCGGCAGCTCCCGCATGAGGAGCGGGAGAGGATCACCAATGACTGGGGCAAGGGCATGACCACGGTGGAGCCCCCGCGCGAGAACCCCGGCGTCAATCGCTGCGTGCTGTCGTGCTTCGGGCGCGGCAACACGGCATCGGTATCGGTCGTGCTGCGTGGCAATTCACCCTATGCGCAGACCGGTGTCTTCAACGCAGAGGCAGCCCGGCGCCTGCTGGCCGGCAAGCTGAAGGCCACGGGCTTTGCATCGCCGGCGGCGGCCTTCGGCGCGCGGGAACTGATCGGTGCCCAGGCGGAGCAGGGCTACCTGGCGTGGAACGTGACGCAGCGCTGAAGCGGAAATGACAGGACGGCGCAGGTGCGGGATGACTGCACGGCGCCATCACCTCGGGGGAAAGATAATGAGCGAGACGGTTTATATCGCCGGCGTCGGCATGACGCCATTCGGCAAGCAGATCGACAAGAGCATCAAGGACCTGACGCGCGAAGCCGTGACGTCAGCGCTGAAGGACGCGGGCTGCGAGGCTCGTGCGCTGCAAGGCGCCTTCTTTGCGAACTGCACGCAGGGGCATATGGAGGGCCAGGACATGATTCGCGGCCAGATCGCGCTGCGCAGCATGGGTATCCAGGGCATCCCGGTGATCAATGTCGAGAATGCGTGCGCCAGTGCCAGCTCAGCGCTGCACCTGGCGGTCCAGTACGTCAAGGCGGGCGCCGCCGATATCGTGCTGGCAGTGGGTGCGGAGAAGATGTTCTCCACCGACAAGGCGCGCACGCTGAGCGTGTTCGATGGGGCGTGGGACGTGCACGACAAAGAAGCCGGCACCGCCCGGCTACTGGCCATGGGCGAAGGTGTGGAAGTGCCGGATGGCTCGACCTCGCCCAAGCCCTACAGTGTGTTCATGGACATCTACGCGGCCATGGGCAGGATGCACATGCGCGAATACGGCTCGACGCAGCGCCATTTTGCCGCCGTCTCTGCCAAGAACCATCGGCATTCCGTCCACAACCCGCTGTCGCAATACCGCCAGGCCTACACCATCGAGGAAATCCTGGCTGCGCCACCGATCACGTTTCCGCTGACACTGCCGATGTGCTCGCCCATCAGCGATGGGGCCGCCGCTGCCGTTGTCTGCAGCGAGGCGGGTCTTGCCCGGCTCAACGGCAGTCGCAGCCGCGCCATCCGGGTGCTGGCGTCCGTCGTGGTGACCGGCAGCGACCGCGCACCGGCACAGCTTGCCGACCACCTTGTGCGCAAAGGGTCGGCCGACGCATACCGGATCGCCGGGGTGGGGCCGCGCGATATCTCGGTCGCGGAAGTGCATGACGCCAGCGCCATCGGCGAAGTGATCCAGGTGGAGGCACTCGGCCTCTGCGAACCCGGCGAGGGCGGCCTGGCAGCGGAGCGGGGCGATACGAGTATCGGCGGGCGCATCCCCGTCAACCCCTCCGGCGGCCTGGAGTCCAAGGGGCATCCAATCGGCGCCACGGGCCTTGGGCAGGTCTATGAGCTGGTATCGCAGTTGCGGGGAGAGGCAGGCGCGCGCCAGGTAGGCGGTGCACGAATCGCCATCGCCGAGAACGGCGGCGGCCTGCACGGCGTGGAAGAGGCAGTGGCGTGCCTGACCATTCTGAGCAGGTAAACGGGCAGTCGGCGGGGAGGAGGTGGTATGACACCCGCTCAAGCACCTGTCGGGATCGTCGCGCGGCGGGGCGCTGCGGTGCCGCGCCGGCTCAGCGCCGAGCTCTCCGAGTTGCTGCGCGAGGCACGCGGCGTGAGCGCGTACGCGCGCCGGGCGGGGCTGGATCCGGAGCACATCGCGCAGGCAGCGGATTGTGAACTTTGCCTGGGCGGCGGAGCTTGGCGTGCCATTGGGGCATCGCGAACATTGCAAGGCCTTTGTCGACGAGGCCGTATGTCGCAGCATTCATTTTGGGTCCCTCCGATCCTCTGGTGGTGGCGACATCTACCACATTGGCACATCGATGCCGTTCGGTCCGGAGGGGCCCTTTCCATTTGTGGAGGGCGGCATCCCTCACGACGTCACTCGGCGCCCGGGAGGGACGCGTTCATACCATCTCTGCAACGGATACGTGCCGATCCCCTTCAGCCGCCCATAGTCGCAGCAACTCTATTCGCCAAACGGCTGATGAGCCGGCACCACCACCGCCCGCGCGTATACATCACGGACAACTGAAGCGGATTCACCTCTGCCTGCGGATTGCACGAAGGTTCTTGTCGCCGTGTGATGTCCGATTCTCAATTGCGCAATCAGAATGATGACTAGCATCCACCAGCATGATAACCTTCATGCTGAGGAACTTTTGGGAGTTGGACATGGGGCATTCACAAGCCGAGAAGGCGCAGAGCCGCGAGCGCATCCTGCAGCAAGCTGCAGCGCAGATTCGCGAGACTGGCCTGGAGTCGGTCAGCGTCGTAAAGCTGATGCGTAGCGTCAACCTGACGCACGGCGGCTTCTATGGGCATTTCGGCTCGCGTTCAGAACTGCTTGCCCATGCCCTGGAGCGCGCGTTAGGCGATGGCGAAGCTGCCGCCAGTGCCGCGCGTGACAGCGCAACGCCAACGGCCTACAGCACGATGGTTCGCAGCTATCTCAGCCGCGCGCATCGCGACTCGCGCAAAACTGGCTGCGCCATTGCGGCCTTGGCATCCGACGTGGCACGCGCAGACGAACTGTCGCGCGGCGTCATGGAAGAGCACGTCGAGCACTTCGTATCAAAGGTCGCCGCGGCCATGAAGGAGCAGGGCGAAGAGCGCGCACTGCTCGCTGTGAGCGCCATGGTCGGCGGCCTGCTTCTGTCGAGGGTCATGACCGATCCAAAGCGGTCAGATGAAATGCTTCGTTCGTTGCGTCACGAGTTGGAGCGATTCAACGAAACCCGCGCCACGGATCGCTGATCGCGCCACCACCCGCCCAGGGTGAGACGTTCGCCTTGTTGCCTGCATCTGCCCAAGCCAAACGCCGATCAACCGGACTATTTGCCCACAACCGCACTGCAGGAAAACAAATGCAACCAAGCAGTTTGACTCATCCTCTGGATCGGGCCACGACGCTCGCTCGCAACGAGGACGGCTCGATGACCGGCCAGACCGATGCCGCCTATGCCAACATGGTCGGCCCATTCGGCGGTATCACCGCCGCCGTGATCATGAAGGCCTTGCTGGTACACCCGGAACGTCTTGGCGAGCCGGTCTCACTGACGATCAACTACGCCGCGCCGATCGCCGACGGCGAATACCGCATCCATGCCGTCCCCGTACGCACCAATCGCTCCACCCAGCACTGGTCTATCACCTTGAGTCAGGGCAAGGAACTGACCACCACCGCCACGGCGGTATTTGCGCTCCGTCGTGATACGTGGACCACCACGGAGATTCTGGCGCCGGACGTTCCAGCGGCAGTCGCCGTGCCAAGCTCTCGGCTTGCCAACACCGACCGCGCATGGTTCGACAACTATGAGATGCGTTTCGTGCGCGGGCACCTCCTTGACCAGTCGAAACCTGAGGACGAACGGGACTCGGTCACGGTGCTTTGGGTCCGCGACAATCCGCCGCGGCCCCTGGACCTCGTCTCGCTGACATCGATTTGCGATTCCTTTGCACCGCGGATCATCGTGCGCAGGCCCAAGTGGGTGCCTTTCGGCACCGTGTCGATCACCATCTACTTCCAAGCGGGAAATGCGCAACTGGAGGCACAGGGTGACCGACCGGTACTAGGTATCGCTCGCGCTTCGCACTTCGGGCGCGGCTACCACGACCAGACGGCCGAAGTCTGGAGCGACAGCGGCACCCTTCTCGCGACGAGCCACCAGGTCGTCTACTTCAAGGAATGACGGCGCGGGCCGGATGCCGCCCCCGCCGCAAGCGGCGATTCACCCATGCGAGGGCTAAGTCGCCTCCCTGACGCGTGCATTGGAGGGGGGGCTGCGACTGGTGCCGGGATCGGGCCATGATATATTTCGCATGCAAATCTTCCCATATTTTTTTTGGGCTTGACTATGTCACCCTCATGCGCCGCTATCCCGCCTTCCTCTCTCCCCGTTCCGGAGAGCATTCACAACCGAACTGCCGCTGCTGCCAGGTGAGGCAATGAATCATCGCCTCGTTTACTTGCTGAATGTTGGCCAGCGGCGGTTGCAACGCTGGACCCAGGCACGCACATCAGCGGGCGGGGTAACTGCGTCGCAAGCTGGCTTGTTGTTCTTCCTCGAGAAGAACAACGGAGCGCTGATGGGCGAGGCGGCGGCCGCACTCGATCTTGGCGCTCCAGGCATCAGCGGCCTGGCCGATCGCATGGAGAGGCTGGGCTTGATCGATCGCAAACCGGATGGGGTGGACCGTCGCTCATGGCGACTTTGGCTGACGGCGGAAGGGCGTTCCGCCTTCAAGCGCTCCCGGGCAGGCTTGACGGAGTTGAATGCGCGTCTTACCGAAGGGTTCAGCGAAGCAGAAATTGAGGTTGTCGCGAGGTGGCTGACCAGCCTGCAGGATAAGTTCCCTGTGTCGGATGCAGACTAGCCATTGCGCACGCACAAAGGCCAGTCTGCATGACGCGACGCCGGGTTGCCGGCATCGCGCTATCGTTGAGCCAGCCCCGAAAAATCGGGCTGGCGCTTCTGCGCAAACGCCATGAACGCTTCCTTTGCCTCGGCGCTCTGCAAGCGCTTCACGAATGTGGCGCTCTCGGCGTCCATTTGGGCGACCAGCCTCTGCGCATCGCGCATCAACTGCTTCGTCGATGTCAGGGAGCCGAGAGGCTTCGTGGCAATCTTCTCGGCGATTCGTCTCGCCTCCTGCCGCAGTTCCGGCGTCGCTACAGTCTTGTTGGCGATGCCCCATGCCAGGGCGCTGGCTGCGGGCACCGGTTCGCCTAGCGCAAACATCTCGAACGCGCGCGCGTGCCCGATCCTGAGAGGAAGAAGATAGCTGGAGGCGGCTTCTGGAACCAGGGCGAGATTGACGAAAGGGGTGATCAACTGTGCATCGTCAGCCAGTATCACGTAGTCACAGTGGAGCAGCATGGTGGTTCCGATGCCGACAGCCTTTCCTTGAACGGCCGCGAGGATTGGAACGGTGGCTTCTGCCAGGTTGCGCAGGAATCGAACGACGTGACGTTCCTCGGGACCATTGCCCACGGCTTGCGCGGCGAATTCGCTGACATCGTTCCCGGCAGTAAAGGTGTCGCCATCCGCCTGAATCAGCACCACCTTGATCTCGCCATCCGATCTCGCCCTTCCGACTGCATCTGCAAGGGCGCCGTACATGTCGTTGGTTAACGCATTCTTCTTGTCCTGCCGCGAAACCGTGACTGTCAGTACGCCATTGATAAGGTCAACTTTCACTTCTGGGATCACAGCTATGTCTCCTGAGAATCGGAAGCGGCCACGCTGTCGCCGATGTCCGGCGCTGTGTGCTTGGCGCAGATGCTTCCAGGTTGGAAAAACTTTAATTTCGCATGCGAAGTATATACCGTTCGCATGCGAAGTAAACCTCGAGGATTGGTTGTCGTTTGACCATGTAGTGCTTGATGTAGGGTTTTGTCCCGGCCGGGACAGGGGGTGCAGCTGATCGAAGCGATCTGGCGCTTGCCGGCCCGGACGATCTTGCCATGGACGACAAAGGCATCGCCTGCGGGGACCCCGGAGGCTTGGCAGCAAGCGCTCGCAGAGCCCGCAGAACTCATTTCAGCTTGAAGAGGATCTTCGATCCTTTGCCGCTCGCCGCGATAGCCTTGCGATAGTCCTCCAGCGAATAGACACCGCCTATTGGAGAGTGCAATTTGCCTTCAGAGATCAGCTGCAGTCCTTCCCGAAGCCCAGCGGCGAGCGCTGCAGACCCACGGATATGCGCATGGCCAAGAAAGAGGCCGCGGATCTTGATGTCGCGGAAGATCACGTCCATGGGATTGGCCAAGCCAGGCTCCCCGCTCATTGCCGAGTAGACAACGACGGTCCCGCCAAACTCGACCAGTTTGGTGACTGAGGCCAGCGAAGCTCCGCCCACACCATCCAGGCCAAGCCGGATCGGCGCGTTGCCAATGGCCTTTGCCACCCTCGCGGTAAGCTCCCTGCCTTCCTGCAGCACAACGTCTGCGCCGAGCGCCTCGACGGTCGCGATGACCTCCGGGCGGCGGACCAGATTCACCGTGCGGTATCCGCGCGCTTTCGCTATCGCGATCACGCTGGCGGCGACGCTCGAATTGCCCGCATTCTGAACAATCCAGTCACCGGGCTTGAGGTCGACAAAATTGCCGAGAAGCAGCGCCGCCGTTGGCGGATTGACGGCCCCCATCGACAACTGCTGCACGTCAGCCTGGGGAGGCAGCGGAAACAGCTTGTCGGCTGGCGCTGCGAGCCGCTCGCGCCAGGTCGGCGAGCCGCCTGGCACAAAGACGAGATCGCCTGGTTGCACCGTCGTGACGCCTTCGCCCGTTTCGAGCACGCGTGCGATGCCCTCGGTTCCCAGAATCGACGGGAGTGGGGGCGTCATGACCCGCCCACGCGCGGCGTTCAGGTCATAGGGATTGATCGGCGAGTACAGCACTTCGAGCAGCGCCTCTCTGTGGCCGGCGGGCCCCGGTTCGGGAAGCTCAACGAGTTCGATCACGTCCAAAGGATCGCCGTGCTTCGATATTTGCAGTGCTTTCATCAGAACAACTCCATTGAAGGGACGCACGATGCTCGCGCCCAAATTCATCATCCCGGGGCATCAAGCCGCCCCGACTCCATGCTCCCGAGCGTCCGGGGGCTTCTCTTTCACAGGTCACGGTCAGGTCAGTGTTGCCAGTGCTGCCCGATCGAAATCCTGCAACTCGTCGGTTCGCCCTTCCCGTACCTTGCGCACCCAATGGGGGTCCTGCAGTAGCGCTCGCCCGACGGCGACGAGATCGAACTCGTCGCGCTCCATGCGCCGGACCAACTCATCCAGCGAGGCAACTTTTGCGGCCTCCCCCGAACCGCCGCTGATGAAGTCATTGGTCAGCCCAACCGAGCCGACGGTGATCACCGGAACACCGGCCAGCTTCTTGACCCAGCCTGCAAAGCTGAGGTCCGATCCGTTGAATTCGGGCTCCCAGAACCGCCGTTGCGAGCAGTGGATGATGTCGGCGCCAGCGTCGGTCAATGTGGTCACCCATGCCTCCAGTTCGTCTGGCGTGGTGGCGAGCTTCACTTGATAATCCTGCTGCTTCCACTGGCTGATGCGAATGATGATGGGGAAATCCGGACCGACGGCGACACGCACCGCGCGAAGCATGTCTGCGGCGAAGCGCGCCCGGCCTGGCAGGGTCGGCGAGCCATACCTGTCCGACCGCTCGTTGGTGCCGTCCCAGAAGAACTGGTCGATCAGGTAGCCGTGCGCGCCGTGCAGTTCGACGGCCTCAAAGCCCAGCGCCTTGGCGTACGCGCTGGCCTGTGCGAACGCCTCGATCACATCGGCGACCTGCTCTTCGCTCATGCCCTCGTCAAATTTCCTGCCCGGGCGCGTGAGACCCGATGGGCTTTCATACGGTGTGGCAGGTGCCCAGTTGGAACTGCGGTTGTGTACCGCACCAACGTGCCAGAGTTGGGGCGCCACAGCCCCGCCCGCGGCATGAACCTCATCGAGCACGCGCTTCCACGCAGCGAGCTCCCGTCCGCCATGAAAGCGTGGAACGTTCGGATCGTTCAGGGCAGCCGGGCGCGCGACCCCTGTTCCTTCCGAAATGATGAGACCGACCTCGCCCTCGGCGCGACGGCGGTAATAGGCGGCCACCTGTGCCGTGACGACGCCACCGGGCGAGAAGGATCTCGTCAGTGGCGCCATCACGAAGCGGTTGCGCAACTGCAATCCTTTGAAAGCAAACGGTTGAAACAGAATGTCCATGGCTAGCCTTTCCTTGTGGGTTGCCGTTGTGATCAAGACCGTACGAAAATGCGTTTTTTCTCGCCCCGACCGAACGCTTCAGGGGCGCGCTCCCAGGGCAATACCTCGTGGGGAATCCGGGTGGTGCCAATCAGGCCCTTGTCGATGCGTTCCAGCACCTGATCCATCAGCGCCCGGGCATGTGGCTGGCCGGTGAAGTAGGTGATGTTCTTGGCAAACAAGGTATGGACGGGCATCTCGAATCCCTGAAAGTAGGGCGTCGTCGTGGTGCAGACGCCGCCCGGGGCGACATGCTTCAGTCCCTCGGTCAGCATGGCAGGGCTACCGCTGTTGTCCGAGAGAATGGAGAAGCTGCGATCGCCGAGGTCCGCATAGGCAAGGGCATGGGCGCCCATCTGTTCGGCCCACGCCCGATGCTGTGGCGTGTCTGACGCCAGGATGAGATCCTCCACGCCCAGCGCCTTTGCTGCGGCGATGGCATAGAGGCTCATGTTGATCGCCACGCCGGAAAGCACGAGCACCGAAGGCCGGTCGTAGTTCGCGAGGAACGGCGCAATCGTGCGGTAGGTGTCAACCAGGTTGCAGCCCACAGCGGCGCAGTCGATGGCGCTCACGCCTGCGGGCACAGGGACGAGCATCCCGTCGGCAAAAGGAACCAGCAGGCGGTCTGACATCCCGCCCCCCCAGTCGCCGCCTGCCGGGCCTAAGCCGTAGTTCGCCAGCAGAGGTCGCGAACTGCAGCAATTTGTGCGCCCATGTCCACACTCGCCACACGTGCCGCAACTGATGTGCAACGGCAGCACGACCTGCATGCCGACAGATACGCTGGCAACGTCAGCGCCTGTCTCGATGACTTCGGCAACGATCTCGTGGCCCAAGGCGACGGGGCCGGGAAGATGGATCCGGCCTTGGACCAAGGCGCGATCGAAGTCGCAAACGCCGACGGCAATCGGGCGGACGATCGCTGCCTGCGGACTGTTCAACGTGGGCGGCGCCACCTCCTGCCACCCAAGTTCGCCGGCTCGCTTCATGACGAGTTGCTGCATCTTGCCCCCTATGACGATTGTCCTAATCGTCCTTGCAATCTAATATAAGACGATCGTCATAGTCAAGAAGGATCGTGCATCACCATGTCTTCACGCGACCAAATGATTGCCACCGGCATCGAGATGTTCAGGCGCGAGGGTTACCAATCGTGTTCCTGGCGCAAGCTCGTCGAGAAGTCAGGCGCCCCGTGGGGATCGGCCTACCATTACTTCCCGCAAGGCAAGGAGCAACTGGGCGTGGCCGTCATTGAACGGGCGGCGCAACTGGGCGCTGCCTGGATCGCTCGGTCTTTCGAGGGACAGGCGAGCGCTGCCGAGGGGATCACCGCCGTGCTGCGTGGCAGCGCCCAATTGCTCGGCCACGAGCGCTACGAGGCGGGGTGCCCCATCGCGGTTGTCATCCTTGAGCGTGGTTCACATTCCCCGGCCCTCACCGCGGCCTGTGCGGCGGCGTTCGAGAGCTGGCGGCGGCAGCTCGCACAGGCATTGGAAGCGCGTGGATTCGAGGTCGAGCGCGCCAGCGGCATCGCGTTGATCACGCTAGTCGTGCTGGAAGGCTGCCTTGTGCTCGCGCGGGCAGCCGGTTCGACAGAAGCGTTCGAGGTGGGCCTGGCCACGCTGCTTGCCCAGCTCGGAGAACAGGGACAGGCTGGACCTGTCGCAGTAAGGACGTGAAGAGGCTCCCGGGGGCAGCCATGATAGGAATTTGACATGCGTGCCCGTGCTATCCTTCCAGGTCTTGGCCTGGAGACCGAGGCTTGCCGCGCATCCCGGTCAGGTATCAATCGCACATCAAATTGCAGGTTTCACGCGTGTCCGATCCGCTGGTTGGCTCATTGATTCGATGGCGCCTTCATTGGTGGGGCGTGGCCACCGGACGCGTTGTCGTGCGCCACTGGCAGTGGTTCGTTCTGGCGGGCGTGCTCGTTCCCGCTGGCGCACCGCTGCGCGGCCTGCTGCTTGCCCTGGCTTCCCCGCTCCTGCGGGCGGTGCAGGTCGGTCACGGCGTCGGCTGGCATTTCACGCGTATCGGGGCGATCGAGCTCGTTGCGGCCGCCTGGGTTCTCGTGCAGCGCCATGCGATCGCGGGCGGCGATTTCCTCCCTTATGTCAGAGCATTGCCCCTGACTGCTGCCCAGCGGCGCATCGTGGACCTTGCAGTGCTGGTGCCGGCCAATACCCTGCTACTCGTTCCCGTCGCCGCGACCCTGCTTCTGGCCCCCGTGCTCGGATTTTTCACGGGTGGGCTGATGCCTGCCGCCATCCCGGTGCTGGCGGTGCTGGCGCTGCTGGTGCAACTCGTCGTGCTCGAAGGCCGCGCGCTGGCTGCCGTGCCGATCCTGGCAGCCGACCTGGCCCTGAGCTGGGCTCTGTCCGGTGTATCGGCTATTGCGCAGTGGTCCGCGTTGAGCGCCGCGTTCGTGCTCGGTCTGTCTGCACTGGTGCCGACGCCACGCATCCCCTTACCCGTAGCCGACCGGGCGCAGCGGCGCATGGCGGCCGCCGCGCGTCTGCTGGGACCTACTTGGCGGATCCAGTGCAAGGCGCTCGCCGCTCGGGCCGCCACGCTTATGCGAACCCTGGCGCTGTCCGCCGTCGCGCTGGCCGCAAACATCCTGTACGCGGCGTTCGCCTTCGACGACCGAGCCCTACCCACCGCGGCGCTGATGCTTGCAGCGCTCGCGCTGGTCACGGCGGGGTGGTATCGCACCCTGCACGACGCGCACGCACCGGTGTCGGATTTCCTTTCGACGCTGCCGCTGTCCCGACACTTCTGGCGGTGGCGGGACATCCGTTTCATCGCCGTGCTCGGCGCGCTGCCAGCATCGGCCGTGCTGGGGCCGCTGCTCGTGCGGGCTCCACACCGCCTTCCCGCAGTCGCGCTGCTGTTGCTCGGATACTGGGCTCTGCTCGCCGCGCTGCGCTGGCCCCTGCTGCGTGGTGGACGTCAAGCGACGCTGCTGGCTGCGATGATGGCCGGCGCCTGGTCGGCTGCCGCAGTGGCGGCAACCCATTGAGGAGATTGGCCTGTGCTGCGTTTCGAGGGATTGTCCAAGTCGTTCGGCTGGAGGCAGGTGATCCACGGCGCCGCCGGCACATTGGGGCCGGGCGCCTATGCGCTGCAAGGGGCCAACGGCAGCGGCAAGTCGACGCTGCTGGCCTTGCTCGCGGGAGCTATCGCGCCAGACGCCGGGGAGGTGTGGATCGATGGGCTCAGCTTGGCTCGCGACCCGGTCCGAGCGCGGCAGCGGCTCGCCTATGCGCCAGATCAAAGTCCGATCTATCCCTTCATGACAGGGTACGATCTGCTCGACTTCGTCGCAACGGCCCGGGCATGCCGCGTGGATGATTCGGTCATGGACATGGTCGAGGAGGCTGGCTTGACTTCCCACCTCCCCACACGGTTCTCCGCGATGTCGCTAGGAACGCAGAAGAAATTCCTTCTGTGTGCGGCCTGGATTGGCAACACGCCAGTGCTGCTGCTCGACGAGCCGAGCAATGGGCTCGACCTCACCGCCCGCGCGGTGGTCGAGCGCCGCATCGTCGAGCGTTCGGCAACGAGGCTCACGCTCTTTGCGAGCCACGACGGCGCATTCATCAATGCCTGCGGGGCCAGTGTTGTCCCGCTCGGCGAATTGCTGTCGCCTGCGGGCTAAAGCAAGCCGAACGAACCCCGCCAGTGCCTTCCAGCGTCCGGCGCCTCGTGCTGGTGAACCACGTGAAGGCCCATGACGGATGCGGACATGGTGAAATGGTCAGCCTGATCAGGATGCCGCAGTAGGCCTTGCGCTCGCGCTGGATCCGCGCGGACGGGCTGTAGAAGCGCTGCGGGCTGCGATCGGCGCGCGTGCCAGCAGCAGGTCGCCGATGGTGCGGCGACGCGGCCGTTGCCGTCGTGCTTCAGAAAATCTGAAGCGATCCCATCTACGGCAGCTAAAGATTGCTGCCGGGCGTCCGTAATGTTGTTGAGCTTGGACGGCGTGCGCGCGTCGTCCACCGTGCAACATTCTGGCGAGATTCTGGAAATGGGAAGAGTTCTACTGCTTGAAGACGAAGCCGAGTTACGCGAGGAAATCGCGGTCTTCCTGCAAAAGCGCGGCTGGCAGGTCAGCCACGCCAGTACCCTGGCGGAATTTCGACCACAGGCCCTTCAGGCGGATATCGCGGTTGTCGATGTCATGCTGCCGGACGGCTCCGGCTTCGATGCCGTCAGTTGGCTTCGGGAGCAGCGTGCGGGCTGCGGCATCGTCATGCTCACGGCCCTTGGCGATACGCACGATCGTGTGCGTGGCTTGACCGATGGTGCGGACCACTACCTGGTCAAGCCGATCAAACTACTGGAGTTTGATGCGGTGCTGCGTGCGCTCAGCCGGCGCGTGGTCGTCAACTGGCGCCTGGACCTCCAGGCCGGCACGCTGGAGGACCCGGCCGGCGACCGGCTGATCGTTTCCAGCAATGAAAGCAGGTTGCTTGAAATGCTGGCCCGCCATCCGGCCCAGCCGGTCGAGCGCCGGGAGATCGCCGAGGGCTTCGGCTTCAACTGGATGCACTACGACGAGCGCCGGCTGGAAACCCTGGTCAGCCGTCTGCGCCAGCGCTGGCGCTGCGAGGCGGGATCGGAACTGCCGCTCAAGACTGCGCATCGCAAGGGCTACACCTTTGCCGCGCCGCTGTCGGTAGCATGAGCGCCGCTCGGGTCAGAGCGGCTGCAGCACTGCGCCGTCGGGTGCGAGCGAGCCTGGGCATGGCTCTGCCGGAAGAAAGACGCGTACAAGGCAGCCGCGACCCGGGGTACTCTCCAGCGTGAGCGAACCGCCCTGGATCTCGACCATGCGCCGTGCCAGCGGCAACCCCAGCCCGGTTCCTGGCTTCCGGCCCGCGTTCTGGCCGCGATAGAAGCGGTCGAAGATATGGGGCAGGTCGGCCGTCGGGATGCCCTGGCCGTCGTCTTGTACCTCGAGTTCGACGCCCTGCGCCACCGTGCGCCCGCGCAGCGTTACGCGGCTACCGACCGGTGTGTACTTGACAGCGTTGTCGGCCAGTGAGCGCAGGACCAGCCGCAGCAGGCTTGCGTCGCACTGGAAGTCCTTGGGCAATGCATAGGCGTCCACTGCCAGCGCATGCCCTTCGGAGAGCAGGTGCGCTGCGGCCGCGGCATCTTCCAGCAGCGAGGCCAGGTCGACAGGTGCGGGCCGTGCGCCATGGTGCAGCAGCTCGAAGCAGCTCTCGTTGAGCGAGTCGTTGAGCAGCAACGTCATGCGTTGCGTGGCGCGCAGGATCTTCTTGTATCGCGCCGACGCCTGCGGGTCGCCTTCGGTATCGTCCAGTTCCAGGTTCTGTGCCGTGATGTCGATCACGGCCAGTGGCGTGCGCAACTCGTGCGAGACCGTGGCCAGAAACTGCCGTTGCTCTTCCTGCGCGCGCCGCTCCAGCGACAACGCTGCCTCCACGCGCGCCATCGCCTCGCGCAGGGACTGCGTGCGCAGTGCCACCTTGGCCTCCAGGTCGCGCTCGGCCTGGCGTGCGACGCGCAGCGCTTCCGCCTGGGCCGATTCCTTTTGCGAACGCATGTCGGTGTACTGCCGGCTGATGGCGGAGTTCATGATCAGCAGAAAGGCCATCATGCCCAGGTAGCTGGCGTTATCGACGAACACGCCCGGATCGATCCAGCCGACATTGCGCGCCAGCCGCAGCACCGTGCCGCCAACCAGCAGCGTGAGCACCAGCAGAATGACACGTGCCGGCCGGTAGCCGCGCCAGGTCATCCAGCCCGAAAGGCCGAGCAATACGCCGATGACGACCAGTTCCCAGAGCAGGTTGAGCGGACGTACCCACCAGATGTTGACGACCACCAGGAAAGGTGCGGAGAGGATGGCAACCGCCCAGGTCAGGTTCGAGAAGCCGCGCACCCAGGGCCGCCATGAAGAGTCAAAGAGGCCAAGATAGTGCAGCGTGAACAGTACGCCCAACGGCACGGCTGAGAACCAGCTCACGACATACAACGTATCGGCGAGCAGCGGCCAGCCCGGCAGCAGGTATTGATAGGTAAAGCCCTCGGCCGACATCGATGTGAACATGTCGGCCAGCACAGTCAGGCTGAACAGCCCGAACGAGCGGTGCCGCGTCACCCAGTAGAACCATCCGCAGGTAATCAGCAGCACCAGGTGCGCGGCGTAGAACAGTCCGAACAGCAGTTGTTCCGTACCGATGGCGCCGATGAACGCATCCGGCGACCAAATCGTCAGCGGGAAGCTGAGCGTGCTGGTGCTGCGCACGCGTACGTAAACGGTGACAGGATGCTCGGGCGGAAGGTTCAGCAGGAAGACCGGCGTGCGGTGGAAGACGTCGCGCCCTTCCAGCGGTTGCCGGTCGCCGGCGATGCGTGCGCCGTAGCCGCCGCCAGGTTGGGGCGTGTAGAGGGTGACGTCGTCGAGCAGGGCGGATCCCAACTGCAGCAGCCATTGCGGCGAGGCGTCCTCCGGCCGTGTCAGCGTGATGCGCAGCCACACGCTGCCATGCCGGTAGCCCAGCGCCGGCGGCGCGGTCTGCGGGCGGAAGGCGGTGGCGATTTCAGGTTGCCCCATCTGCTCGACGGTCAGGGTGTCCTGTGGGTCGAGCAACAGCTCCCAATGGCGGTCAAGTGCGATCTTTCCTGAAGCCGGCAGGCGCAAACCGGCTTGCACCGTGCCGGGAATGAGGGTGCAAAACAGGACGACGCAAAGCGCCCGGATCATGGCGGCTACCGGGCTGGAGCCGGCGCGGTGCAGTTCTCGCCACTTGCCTTTCTTCAAACCTTCCTCCAATCACTGTGTACCTGTACCGCGCCACCGGAGCGCCAGGCAGCGTGCCGCGATGCGTGTGCCGCAGCGGCAGGACTATAGCCCACCCGCGGTTGCTTCTGGTGCCGCCGGTGCCAATGTCAGAACTTGTCAGCATTCCTGGCAGGCCGCTGGCGTGGAGGTGAATTGGGTCGGGGACGGGAATGGCACGGACATCTCGGAGACTCTGGATCGGGGTGTTGGACGGGGATTCCAGCAGGGCTGGGCAGGTCACGGATTGGACGCGGATCGTCGGATTCCCGGCTGGTCAAACATGGCGGGGCGATCCCCGGATCCATGCCCGGGAAAATCTGCCGCGCAGGGAGGCCTGTCAGAGATGCTGGTCCCGGTGCCGGTCTTGCCGAAGCCTTTTTCCTTGCACCTGGCGCTGCGGAGGGCTTCAGCGGGCGGCGGGGCGGGGAATGTGCCGGTTTGTTAGGAGCGTTTCCTGGGCCGGATGGCCTGGTCCCGCTCGGGGGCTGTCGCATACAGCGGTGCAGCCAGCCAATGTTTCGTTCGACAACCCAGCGCGTCTTGCCAAGACCGCTGCCGTGGGGCTCGCCGCGGCGAGCGATCTCGGGGGCGATGCCGGCAGCGTGCAGGGGCTTGCGGTACTTGTCGTGGCAGTAGCCGTGCCCCCTGAACGATGCGTCGCTTGGACCAGGGGCGGCCCCGGTTGCCGCGGATCGGAAGAATCGCCTCGATCAGCGCCACCAGTCAGGGGACGTCATTGCGGTTGGCGCCGGTCAGTATCAGCGCCGATGGAATACCCGTGAGCACGATCGTCCAGCAGTTTGCGCCTGGGTAAGCGGGCGCGCCGGGCCCGGTCCGCTGGTCAAGCGGGCGAGCCCGCCCCGCCGGCGGCCGCCACGCGCCGGCCCGGCAGCGGCAGGCGGCGCAGGAAGCGGAACATGCCGTGCTGGTCGATCCAGCGGGCATAGGCCAGGTAGCCGGAATCGCGCGACAGGTGCCGCTCCTCGGTCCAGGCACGCAGCACGTAGATGCCGTTGACGGCCAGCAGCAGCAGGCAGTGGCGCAGCGTCTCGCCGGCCGGGCCGTGCACGATGAAGGGAATCGAGATCATCCACCACGACAGGTTCTTGGCCACGTAGGCCGGATGCTTGGTCCAGCGGTAGGGGCCGTTGGTGATGATGCCGCGGTGGGTCAGGTTCGAGAAACGCGCGCCGAAGCTGACCGTGGCCCAGACATAGATGGCCGTCAGCAGCAGGATGGCGCTGCCCCAGATGGTGTACAGCAGCGGCGTGTTCCACAGCCAGGCGCCCCACTTGAAGTCCGTGTCGTAGGCCAGGTACTGGCGCCCATAGAGCGACCAGAACGGCTCGTAGCAGACCAGCGCCACCGCCCAGCCCAGCATGGTCGGCTCGGCCGAGCGCAGGTGCGTGTCGGCGACGCGCAGCGCCAGCAGGTAGCCCATCGCCACCAGTCCCACGTCGATGAAGTAGAACAGGCCGTACAGCAGGTCGAACCAGGCCTTGAAGCCGGTGAGTTGGCTGAAGTCGGCGGACAGGAAGCGCGCCAGGTCGTTGCACATATAGGTGAACATCAGCGGCAGGAAGAAGCCCTTCACCAGCCAGCCCAGCAGATGCTGGCCGACGATGCGGGCATCCACCTTGTCCCACCGCATGGCCACCATCCGGCCCAGGTGCCAGTAGCCATCGAGCGGGCGCGCCATCCTGCGGTCGACGAAGTAGAAGTACGGCAGCGCCAGCGCCAGCCACGGCGGCAGCACCAGCCGCAGCATCGCGTAGTAGCGGTCGTAGTAATCGCCGTGGTACTCCGGGAACAGCCAGTACAGCAGCGCGACGAAGCCCAGGCTGCCGAACAGGCCGGCCAACTTGAACAGGCTGCGCTGCCACGACGGATGATCGCGGCCGAAGTCCAGCCCGGTCGACGCGCGCCGGTACGCCTTCAGCCACAGCAGGTCCACCAGCAGCACCGCTGCCGAGGTCATGCCGAGCATGAAGAGCGCGGACTTCACCACATCGTCGCCGAAGGGCCGGTCGGTGCGCAGGATAACCAGCGCCAGCAGGAACGCTGCCAAGCCGGCGGCGGCCACTGCGCCGTGGGTGGCCGAGCGCGGTCGCGCCGCCCTCGGCTCGCGCTTGCTGGCGCGCTTCCCGTCCGTCGCGGCGCCGGCCTGGCACCCATCTTTTGCCACATCGTTCTCAGTCACATCCCACCTCATTTACTGGTTGCGCTCGGTGATCACCAGCGGCACGCGCACATCGCCCACCGTCATCACCGCCTGCACCGGCAGCGCGCCCGTCGGCACCGACGTGGCGGTGAACGCGCGCGACTGCGGCGCGAAGCGCAGCCACGACGGCAAGGCCCGGCCATCGGCCAGCGTCACCCGGGCCGTGGCGCCCTGCGCCGCGCCCGGTACCGCCTGCGCGGGCAGCGCAAAGCGGAAATGGCTGCCCGGCCGCGCCATCGCCTTCGGCACCGACACCGCAATGAGATCGGACGGATGGCCCGAAGCCTTGAGGCTTACGGTGACCGAGATGCCGTTCGGATCCTCGGCGGGGCCGTTCGCGCTGCCGGCGGCATCGCGGCGGCCGGACTGCGCGGCGGCATCGTTCGGCGCCAGGCGGGTGCCGGATGCCGCGTTGCCGCCTTCGCTTGACGGTGAGGTGCCGCCTCTCGACGAACCGGAGCCACCGGACGATGTGCCGGCACCGCTGGAGCTGCCGTCGGACGAATTGCCGTTGCCGGACGACGAACCGCTGCCGCTGGACGAACCCGCGTCATCGGTCTTGCCACCGCTGGAACTGCTGCTCGACGAACCGCCGTTGCCGCCCGATGAGCCACTATCGCTCGATGAAACTGAATCGTCGGTCTTGTTGCCGCTGGACGAGCCGCTGCCGGACGATGAACTGCCACTGCCGCTCGACGAGCCCGAGTCATCGGTCTTGCCGCCGCTGGAGCTGCCGCTCGACGAACTGCCGTTGCCGGATGACGAACCGCTGCTGCTCGATGAACCTGAGTCGTCGGGCTTGTTGCCACTGGACGAGCCGCTGCCAGACGAGGAACTGCCACTGCTGCTCGACGAACCCGAGCTGGCGGACATGCTGCCGCTGGAGCTACCACTCGACGAACGGCCATTACCGGACGAGGAGCCGCTGCCACTCGACGAACTGCCGCTACTGGACGACGAACCGCTGCCGCTGGACGAACCGCCGCTGCTCGACGAGCCCGAGTCATCGGGCTTGCCGCCGCTGAGGCTGCCGCTCGACGAACTGCCGTTGCCGGATGACGAACCGCTGCTGCTCGATGAACCTGAGTCGTCGGGCTTGTTGCCACTGGACGAGCCGCTGCCAGACGAGGAACTGCCACTGCCGCTCGACGAACCCGAGCTGGCGGACATGCTGCCGCTGGAGCTACCACTCGACGAACGGCCATTACCGGACGAGGAGCCGTTGCCACTCGACGAACGGCCGCTACTGGACGACGAACCGCTGCCGCTGGACGAACCGCCGCTGCCGGACGAGGAACCACCGCTGCTCGACGAGCCCGAGTCATCGGGCTTGCCGCCGCTGGGGCTGCCGCTCGACGAACTGCCGTTGCCGGATGACGAACCGCTGCTGCTCGATGAACCTGAGTCGTCGGGCTTGTTGCCACTGGACGAGCCGCTGCCAGACGAGGAACTGCCACTGCCGCTCGACGAACCCGAGCTGGCGGACGTGCTGCCGCTGGAGCTACCACTCGACGAACGGCCATTGCCGGACGAGGAGCCGCTGCCACTCGACGAACTGCCGCTACTGGACGACGAACCGCTGCCGCTGGACGAACCGCCGCTGCCGGACGAGGAACCACCGCTGCTCGACGAGCCCGAGTCATCGGGCTTGCCGCCGCTGGAGCTGCCACTCGACGAGCTGCTGCTGCCGGTCGAGGACCCGCTGCCGCTCGATGAACCCGAACCACTGGACGTGCCGCCACTGGAGCTTCCGCTGGACGAGCCGCTGCTACCGGACGACGAACCGTTGCCGCTCGATGAACCCGAGCCACTGGACGTGCTGCCACTTGAGCTTCCGCTGGACGAGCCGCTGCTACCGGACGACGAACCGTTGCCGTTCGATGAACCCGAGCCACCGGACGTGCTGCCGCTGGAGTTACCGCTGCCGGAAGAGGAACCGCTGCCGCCCGACGAACCACTGCCGCTCGATGAACCCGAGCCACCGGACGTGCTGCCGCTGGAGCTACCGCTGCCGGAAGAGGAACCGCTGCCGCCTGATGAACCACTGCCGCTCGATGAACCCGAACCACTGGACGTGCCGCCACTGGAGCTTACGCTGGACGAGCCGCTGCTACCGGACGACGAACCGTTGCCGCTCGATGAACCCGAGCCACCGGACGTGCTGCCGCTGGAGCTGCCACTCGACGAGTTGCCGCTGCCGGACGAGGACCCGCTGCCGCTCGATGAACCCGAGTCATCGGGCTTACCACCACTGGAGCTGCTGCTCGACGAACTGCCATTGCCGGAAGAGGAACCGCTGCCGCCCGACGAACCACTTCCGCTCGATGAACCCGAGCCACTGGACGTGCTGCCGCTGGACGAACCCGAGTCATCGGGCTTGCCACCGCTGGAGCTGCCACTCGACGAACTGCCATTGCCGGACGACGAACCGCTGCCACTGGACGAGCTGCCGCCGCCATTCGACGAACCGCTGCCGCCGGACGATGAGCCGCTACCGCTCGATGAACCCGAGCCGCTGGAACTGCCGCTCGACGAACCGCCGCTACCACTCGACGAGCCCGCGTCATCGGGCTTGCCGCCGCTGGAGCTGCTGCCCGACGAACCGCCGCTGCCGCTCGAACTGCCGGAGGGCGGATCCAGTGGCGGCGGCGACGGCATCGGCACGGGAACGGGCGCCGGCGCCGGAGGCGGCGGAATCGGCACCGGAAATCCACCTGACGATCCGGAGCCTCCCGACGGGCTGCCGGATGATCCGCTACCGCTCGAAGAACCCGAGCCGCTCGACGAACCCGAACCACTCGACGAGCCCGAACCACTCGACGAGCCCGAACCACTCGACGAACCCGAACCACTCGACGAACCCGAACCACTCGACGAACCCGAGCCGCTCGACGAACCCGAACCGCTCGACGAACCCGAGCCACTCGACGAACCCGAACCACTCGACGAACCCGAACCGCTCGACGAACCCGAGCCACTCGACGAACCCGAGCCACTCGACGAACCCGAGCCACTCGACGAACCCGAACCACTCGACGAACCCGACCCACTCGACGAACCCGAGCCACTCGACGAACCCGAACCGCTCGACGAACC
>NZ_JBYOJU010000014.1:0-172624 GCF_057798855.1 Cupriavidus sp. 96C5-1
GCGTCGCCTACGGTCGCCTTCATGCCCGGCGGCAGCCGCATGCCGATGCCGCCCTCGGCGAAGTCGATGGTCTCGCACACCACGGCACGGCCATCGGCGAAATGCAACGTGGCAGGCAGCTTCATCGCCACCCGGTGCGCCACGCGGATCTGCCGCGTCTCGCTGGCCACAGCAATGGAAGCGCCGAGAATGATCAGGTTGTAGAAGGTCCAGATCAGGTTCAGCACCACCGTGGTGGCCTCGAACTGGTTCCACAGGAACAGCCGCAGGAAGCCCACCACCACGCCCAGCAGGTTGAACAGCAGCAGCACCAGGTAGGGCCGCGAGATCACCCAGTCGAAGTAGGCTTCCTCGATCACCCCGCCCTTGGGCGTCACGTTGAACTTGCCGGCCGCGGGGTTGACGAAGGCCACCAGCACCGGCCGCATGATGTACCACGCCAGCACCGATTCGTAGACCTCGTTCCAGAACGAATGCCGGAACTTGCCCTGGATGCGCGAGTTGCTCATGTTCGCGTGCAGCAGGTGGGGCAGCGCGAAGATGGCAATGGTCAACGCGGAGGCCTGGATCACGTGGGCGCCGAACAGCAGGTAGGCCAGCGGCGCGGTCAGGAACACCAGCCGCGGCAGGCCATAGAAGAAATGCAGCATGGCATTGAGGTAGCACAGCCGCTGCGGGAGCGACAGGCCCGGCCCGAGTAGCGGATTGTCCACCCGGCAGATCTGCGCCATGCCGCGCGCCCAGCGGATACGCTGGCCCACGTGGCCCGAAAGGCTTTCCGTGGCCAGCCCCGCCGCCTGCGGAATCGCCAGGTAGGCGGTGCCGTAGCCCTTGCGGTGCAGCTTGAGCGCGGTGTGCGCGTCCTCGGTCACGGTTTCCACCGCGATGCCGCCGACCTCCA
Organism: Cupriavidus sp. 96C5-1; assembly: GCF_057798855.1. NCBI lineage: Bacteria > Pseudomonadati > Pseudomonadota > Betaproteobacteria > Burkholderiales > Burkholderiaceae > Cupriavidus > Cupriavidus sp. 96C5-1. The sequence continues at coordinate 902 of NZ_JBYOJU010000014.1, forward strand.
GCAACGGGGCGCGGCGGATGATGGCGCACGAGCCGCAGAAGAACGTTGCGTCCCACAGATCGTTGCCGTCTTGCACCAGGCCGTAGAACAGTTCGCCCTCGTTGGGCACTTCCTGGAAGGTGCGCAGGTTTTTCTCGAACGGATCCGGCGAGAAGAAATAGTGCGGCGTCTGCAGCATGGCCAGCTTGCCGTCCTTGAGGAACCAGCCCATGCAGATCTGCAGGAAGGAGCGGGTGGGAATGTGGTCGCAGTCGAAGATCGCCACGTACTCGCCATACGTGTTCTTGAGCGCCTCGTTGATATTGCCGGCCTTGGCGTGGCGATTGTGGTTGCGCGTGACGTGGGTGACGCCGACCCGCTCGCAGAACTCGCGGAATTCCTCCCGCCGGCCGTCGTCGAGCACATAGACATTGATCTTGTCGCGCGGCCAGTCCAGCGACATGGCGGCGAACACCGTCGGCTTCACCACCGAGAGCGGCTCGTTGTAGGTCGGGATGAAGATGTCGACCGTGGGCCAGTTCGCGCTGTCCGGCGGCATCGGCACCGGGCGGCGCTGGAGCGGCCACGCGGTCTGGAAATAGCCCAGCATCAACACCACGAAGGCGTACAGCTCGGCCAGCACCAGGCCGATCCCGAAGGCGGCGTCGAACCAGCCGCCCAGGCCCACGGTTTCGGTCAGGCGCCAGTACATATACCGGCTGGATGCCGCGATCGACAGCACCACCATCATCAACGTGGCAAGACGCCCCTTGACCCGGTTCAGCCACGCCGCCAGGGCGAAGCACACCGAGGCAAACCCGATCTGCTGCCAGAAATCCAGCGGCACCGAGATCACCAGCGCGAACATGACCAGCGCGAGCACCAGCGCGATCGCCCGTACCGGAGCACTGTCCCACAGGGGCAGTTCCACGAAGCCATTGCCGAAACGCTGCAGCAGGGACGAAAGCCTGCCGGGCTTGCCGCCGGATTCGCCCTTTGGCGTGGGGCCAGCGCCTGCCTGAGCGGCAGTGCGGGTCAAATTGGCTGGCTTCACGCGGCGCCTCCATGTGCGACCAGGGCCTGCCGTACCCATGCAGCGCAGCGCTGCAGGTCGTGCGTGGCCTGGCTGTGCGGGTTGTATTCCAGCACGCTGCGGTCGTAGGCGAGCGCCTCGGCGACAGCCTGGTCCTGATGGATCACGCCGAGCACGCGCTCGCCCAGCTGGGCACGCAGCACCTGCACCACGTCCTTGCCGAGCTGACGGCTCACGTCCACCTGGTTGATCACCAGCACGTGGCCGAGATAGTCGGGCCGGCCCTCGCAGTAGGTGCGGATCAGGTCCTCCATCAGGGGCATGGTGGCGTAGGACGCCGCATCCGGCAGCGACACCGTCAGGCACAGTTGCGCGCACGACAGCGCCTGCCGCATATAAGGCGACGGCCCCGGTGGGGTATCGATCACCACCACATCGTCGGGACCCAGGCCCAGCGCGGCAAGCTGGGTGCGCAGCCAGCCGGGATGCGTAGCCAGGTGGGTCTCGAAGGCCGAGCGGTCGGTTTCGTTGAGCGAGCCGAACGGCACCACCAGCACGCGCGAACGCCCCTGGTAGATGCTCTCCTGCCACGCTTCGCCGGCCAGCGTGGCCCGCGCATGGCCCGAGACTTCCTGGGGCGGCATGCCGAAATGCAAGCGCAGCGCGTTTTGCGGATCCAGGTCGACCGCCACCACATGTTCGCCGGCAAGGGCGAGCGCTTCGGCCAGGTTGGCTGACAGGGTGGTCTTGCCCACGCCGCCCTTGGCCGACACAACAGCAATAATCTTCACGAGCGCTTCAACCGATCAAGAAAGGAACGGCGCGCGGGAACGCGCTCGCTGGTGGTTACCGGCTCCGGCCTGCCCTCGAGCCGTGCGAACACTTGAGACAACTCGGTGCTGGCGGCATGGCCGGCGAGTTCGGTCGACGGCGTCGCGGGAGCCCAGATGCTGGCCTGGTGGGGTGCGGGGGCGGACATCGGGCCAGACACCGGCAGTGACGATGCCGGCGCTACGGCCGATGCCGTCGATGCCGTCGATGCCGCCGCTGCCACCGCCCTGGCCGGCGCGGCCGGGGGCGCCGGCGGCATGCCTTCCGGCGTCCGGAAACGCGGCGCCATCGCCGAGGCGGGTGGAGCGGCCGGGGCCGTTGCGGGCGCCGCGAAGGCCACGGACGGGGGCACCATGGCAATGGCAACGGGCTCGGCCGGCGGCTGGCTGACGGGCTGCGCGCCGCGCCACAGCGGCTCGGGCGCTACGCCTTGCGGGGCGGCCGCCTCAAACCCATGCGGTGCCGGCTGCACCGACGGCACCGTGGCGGCACGGTCGACCCGCACGGCGGACAGCAGCGGCCAGCGCTCGCGCGCTTGCGTCGCGGCGTCTTCGCGCACGATCTCTTGGTAGGATTCCGTCTTGCCGCCAAAGCGCTGGAACAGCTTGGACAAATCGTCGGACTGACTCATGGCATCTCGCTCACGGAGGGGGGACACTGGGCAGCAGCACCGGGCTGCCGCGACGCCTCAGCGCCCAAACCGGAATTCCAGGCACCCGGTCGCATCGATCGGCGTACTCTGGCTGACCCGCAAGGTCTCGGACGAGCCTAGCTTGTGGAACCAGTGCTGGTACGCCCCCTCCAGGAACGCCGGCGACCAGTCGTCAGCGGCGTCTCCCAGCGCCGCCCTCAACGGCGCGCAATAGTGGCGGATCACCAGGGCGCCGCCGGCGTCCTCGATGCTGGCCCAGCCCCAGTCGACATCCAGCCAGATCTGGGCAATCGCGCGTTCCAGTTCCGCGAGGGTCGCGCAGGCTCCCGTATCGAAACGTTGGGCAAAACGCACGCCAACCCGCCACATGACGGCACGCAAGCCCGCCACGTCCATGGATGCGGCCAGCTCCTCCCCGAGGGCCGCCAGCATGTCGCGCCATTGCGAGGAGCAATGGCGCTCAGTGAGATACTGCAGAATCGCTTGATTCACCCCGATATCCTGTTTAATCGCCTGCTTAAGATAATTCTTATGGTTGTGCGCGTATTTTCTTCCCAACCCGGGGGTCTGGGCAAATGCTTTACGCGCAACATTAGATCGCTGGTTCAGCGTGTTCCGTCGCCACAGCAATCCACCACGGGGAACCCGTGCGCGGAAAGCCGGACAAGGCGGGGGGATCGGCCAAAAAACTGCGTTCCGCCATCCGTGCGCCATTTGCCCGGGTTCCCCGGCCAGGCTTGGGCCCCCCTGCGCGGGCACCGCCAGCCTGCCAGTTTCCGCGCCTCCCGGGAACCCTCCCCCTTCCAAAGCAGGGATAGCTTTGCAGCTTCCTCCCCCCACCGCCGGCTGCTGTGGGCCTCGCATGTAATGTATCTACATGGGAATGCCGGGCCGCCTCCGTCCCGGACCCGGTAAATGGCATCGCCGCAAGTGGCAGAATCGGCGATACGGACGTCAGGTCCGCCAGCGTCTGGAAGAACGAGCTGCCCTTGCGAATCGACGGGCGGCCGACGCATGGCCAGTTGACCAGTTGGCCGAGCGTCAGTTGCCGTCGGCCAGACCAGGGCGGACCCGAAAAATGAGCGCTCGAAGAGGGGCGTCGCGAGCGGCCTGGTCCACGTGATGTGCCGCTATCCGTCGCGACTCGGCGCTATGCGACCGGGTTGCGCAGAGCGTCGCCCCGCACCCAGCGACGCAGGTTGTCCAGGAAGATATCGACCACGCGCGCGGCGTTGCCGTCCGAGAATCCGGCGCTATGCGGCGTGGCGATGACGTTGGGCAGTGCCCAGACTGGCGAATCGGCGGGCAGTGGCTCGTGGGCGAACACATCCAGATAGGCACCTGCCAGCCTGCCCTCCCGCAGCGCGTCGACCAGCGCGGGCTCGTCGACGACTTCCCCGCGGGCCACGTTGATCAGCCGCGAGCCCGCCGGCAGGCTGGCCAGGGCGGCGGCGTTCACCAGTCCGCGCGTCCGATCGGACAACGGGCAGGCCAGGATCAGCCAGTCCGTGCGCGGCAATACCGTCGGCAGCGCCTCGAAGGTCATGGTCTCGTAGCCATCGCCGGCTGGCGTCGCACGGTGGCGCACCACCACCACCGACATCCCGAGCAGCTTCAGCACTGCGCCCAGCTGCTGCCCGATCGGGCCCCAGCCGACGATGGTGGCCGTCTGGCCGTGCAGGTCGCGTGGCAGCCCGGTGCCGATCAGGGGTGCCCAGCGACGTTCCCGCTGGGCGGCGAGCATCTGCGGAACGTGCCGCGCCAGCGCCAATAGTCCCGCCAGCGCGGTCTGGGCCACGACCCCGGCGTTGGCGCCCGACGATGTGGTGACCGCCACGCCGCGCTGCCGCAACTGACTGAATACCGTGCGGTCCGCGCCCGCGGAATGCGTATGCACCCATCGCAGCGACGGCGCTTCGCGCATCGCGGCATAGAAACGCTGGGTGGCCGGCAGGATTTCATGCTTGGTGGAAAGCCCGGTGACATCGCGCGAAACAAACGCGATGTCAGCATCGACGCCATGCGGATCGTCCGGGGCGGGCGGCAACACCGGCGCCCACGCGCGCGTGCCCAGCGCCGCGCCGATTGCCTCGCGGTTCTGGCGCAGCGACGCCCCGGACAACAGGACGCGCAGCGTCGCGTCGGATATGGATTCAGGCTTTCCCATGTTCTCAGCGCAATCGACGGTGGCGCCGGAGGCCTTCATCACGCTTTAGTCGCGGTAGCCGGGATCCAGGCGATCGAGCTTGCGCAAGAGCGCCGGCCATTCCATCACGCCATATGGACGGCGCGTGCCAGGCTGGTAGTTGTTCCACGTTTCCTGCAGGATCTCCGGCGCCACCTCACGCAGCGGCGTATTGCAGGACATCGCCGCCACCTGTGAGCGGCAGGCCAGCTCCAGCCGGTGCATCCAGTTGAAGGCCTCGCCGACGGTGTTGCCAACGGTCAGCGCGCCGTGGTTGCGCAGGATCAGCGCCTCGCCCTTGCCAAGGTCCTCGATCAGCGACGCCTGCTCGGCGGTATCGAGCACCACGCCCTGGTAATCGTGATAGCCGATCTTCAGGAAGCGCATGGCGGTCTGCGTGATCGGCATCAGGCCGCAATCGAGCCCGGACACAGCCATCGACGCCCAACTGTGCGTGTGGATCACGCAGGCCACCTCGGGGCGGGCGTGGTGCACGGCGCTGTGGATCACGTAGCCGGCCTTGTTGATGCCGTAGCTGAGCGCGCCGAAATCCGGCTTGGAAAGAATCTTGCCGTCGTGGTCCACCTTGATCAGGCTGGACGCGGTGATTTCCTCATACATCATGCCGTAGGCATTGATCAGGAAGGCATCTTCCTCATCCGGCACGCGCACGGAGATGTGGTTGGCCATCATGTCCGCCATGCCGTACAGCGCCACCAGCCGGTAGCAGGCGGCCAGGTCCACGCGGGCCTGCCACTCCGCCTCGCTGCATTGGTTGCGCATCGATGGAATGTTCAACACACCGGGTTTCGTCATGATGGGTCTCCTTTGGATTCAGCGGTATTGGGGCGCCGGGGCGAGTCTCGTCTTGATCCGAGCCGGGGGCCGGGTCGCCAGCCTGGCGCGTCGCGCCCTCGGGGCGGCGGTCATCCAGCGCCGTGCGGTCGAAGATGCCGGCGCGACAGGCGGGAAATTCTTGGGGGAACGGACACGGCGTTTTCAGGCATTCGGAGTCCGTCCGGAACTGTAGCCGGCGGGCGGCGGGCCGCTAAGCCCTCGTCCGGCATGGGGGCATCACGATTCCTGATGGGGACGAGCGGCTGGGCGCTCGTATCCAACAGTGCCTCTTGAGACTGGGCGACGACGGAGCAAAGTGTCCTAAATGGCGGCTTGGCATGCCAGCCGGCATGAACAGCGGGACGTCGGTCAGTTCAATCATGCCCAGGTTCGCTGAGGGCTCCGCAGTGTCGCCGACATCGCGCTTGCGGCCGTCAGGCCCGCGCATCCGCCGGCCGCTGCGAGAATGTCCGCTCGAACACCGATTCTGCAATGCGGTTCTTCAGGATCTCGATCGATCCGCCCGCGATCATCCAGCCGCGGCAGCGGCGCTGGCAGTACTCCACCAATTCCTCCTGGCTGTAGCCCATGCCGCCCATCACCTGCAACGCTTCATTGGCGATGTCGAAACCGGCCTGGTTGCAGAATGCCTTGGCGATGGCCGTTTCCTCGGCGGACGGAATGCCGCTGTCCGCGTTGGCGGCAGCGCGGTACAGCAGCAGCTGTCCCGCATCCAGCTTCATCTTCATCTCGGCGAACTTCCATTGCAGCCCCTGGAACTCGCAGAGCAGCCGGCCGAACTGCTTGCGCTGCATCGCCCATTGGCGCGCCACCTCATAGGCATAGCGGCCGAGCGCCAGGGAGCGCGCCGTGTTGCCCATGCGCTCCACATTGAAGCCGGCAATCTGCTTCTTGAAGCCGCCCTCGCCGAGCAGCACGTCCTCCGGTCTTGCGTAGACATCCTCGAAATAGATCTGCGCCCATTCCTCGCCCGACATGAAGCGCGAGCGCTGGCCGATGCGCACGCCCGGCGCCTTGGTGTCGATCAGCACCGACCCGATGCCGCCCACACCGGGACCAAAGCGCACATAGGTCAGGATCACATCGGCGTGCGGGCCGTGGGTCGTGAAGATCTTGCTCCCCTGGATGCGGAAGCCTTCGCCGTCCGGCGTGGCGGTGGTCTTCAGTTCGGTCACGGCAGAGCCGGCTTCCGGCTCGGTCATGCCGACGGAAATCAGCGCCTCGCCCTGCAGCAGCGGCGTCAGCCATTTGGCCTTCTGGCCGGCGGATCCATACTCGGCCAGCACGCGGATGGCACCGAAATTGCCGGCCTGGATGACGTCCGCGCTGCGCGGGCATTGCGCGGCGACGGCCTGAATGGCGATGATCGCGTCCATCAGCGTGCCGCCCTGCCCGCCGTCCGCTTCGGCGATCGTGATGCCAAGCAGGCCCTGCGCAGCCATCTTCCTGGCCACGTCCCATGGATATTCGTCGGTGTGGGCGCGCTGGCGGGCGCCCGGCTTCAGTTCCTTTTCGGCAAACCGGCTGACGGCGTCCTGGAACGCCTGTTGTTCCGGCGTGAGTTTGAATTGCATGAGCGTCTCCTAGTCTGATTCTCAGAATGCATGTTGGGGTGCGGCCAGCCGCAGCAGGCAGTCGACACCGACCACGCCTTCGGCACACACGAACAGGGGATTGATCTCCGCTTCGGCGATGTCGGCGCCCTGCATGACCGCCAGGCGCGAAAAGCCGACGATGGCGTGTGCCAGCGCGTCCACGTCGCCACGCGGCAGGCCGCGGAAGCCGCGGATCAGCTGCGTCGAGCGAACCTCGCCGATCATGTCGTGCGCCTCCGCCACACTGACCGGCGCAGGGCGCAGGCTGACGTCGCGATGCAATTCCGCTGTGATGCCTCCCGCGCTCAGCATGACCATCGGACCCACCTGCGGATCGTGGCGATAGCCGAGCATCAGCTCCAGCAGGCGGCTTTCCATGCGCTGCACCAGGATGCCGTCGACGCGCGCCGCCGGAGCGGACTGCCGCGCGTTCTCCAGCAACCGCGCCGCGGCGCGCGCCAGTTCCTCGTTATCGCGCACGCCCACCTCTACCCCGCCGATCTCGGTCTTGTGGAGGATGTCTCGCGAACAGATCTTGGCAACGATGGGATAGGGCACGGCGTGCTGCAGCGCGCCTTCGCGCACCAGCGCCATCGGCGCGATCGGCACACCCAGTTCCGCAAAGGCGACGGCGGCCTCGAATTCAGACAAGTCACCTTGCGTCGGCAGCGCGGATGGCCACCTTGCCGGCGCGGGAGCCTCCACCGGGTCGTTGCGGGTCCTCGCCGCGCGGAACAGGCAGGCCAACGCATCCGCGCAGGCCTCCGGGGTGCGAAACGCGGGCACACCAGCCGCCTGCAGCAGTTCCAGCGATTGCGTGGCTTCCGGCGCCAGGAACGACAACAGTGGCTTGCCGCGCTGCGCGGACGCTTCCACGATCGGGCGCACGGCAAGCTGGGGGTGAAACTGCGCAGACGACCCGACGACGCAGAGCACGGCGTCACACCATTGGCTCTGGATCATCTGCTCGACCAGGTCCCGGTACTGGGCGCTCGTCGCTGCCAGCGTCAGGTCGATGATCGGCGTCTGGCGGATCCGCACGCCGCGCGCGGCCATGTGGGCGATGAACTCGGTGGGCGGTGCCACGGCCTCCACATTGGCCAGGCCAAGGCGATCCACCACCGTCGCGGCGCCACCGCCCGTGGTCGTCACCACGGCAATGCGCGGATTGCGCGGCAGCGCCGGGATGTCGGCGGCATAGCGGCGGGCCAGCGGCGCGGCTTCGAACAGCGTCTCCAGCATTTCCACGCGTATCGCGCCGTGCTTGCGCAGGAACGCGTCCACCGCCGCGTCGTTGCCGGCCAACGCGCCGGTATGCGACTGGGCCAGCGCCTCGCCCTGCGCGGAGCGGCCCAGCTTGTAGACCAGCACCGGCTTGCCCGCAGCACGGGCGCGGCGCAGGGCCGGGCCCAGCACCGCCGCATCCCGGATCGTTTCCAGGAACAGCAGAATCACCTCGGTGGCGTCGTCGTCGACCAGCAGGTCGACCAGTTCGCCGACGCCGATATCGCTCTCGTTGCCCACGGAGACCAGCTTGGCAAAGCCGAATCCGCGTGCCGCGCCGCGCGACAGCAGCGCGCCGAGCATCGATCCGCTTTGCGAGACCACGCTGATGCCACCCGCGCGCAGGGTGTCCGCCTCCAGCACGGCATTGACGGAAAGGATGGCGCCGCTGTGGACGTCCACCACGCCGATGCTGTTGGGACCCAACAGCCGCACGCCCAGTTCCTTCGCCCGGGCGGCGAGCGCCCGCTGTGCGGCCATGCCGGCCTCGCCCAGTTCCGCGAAGCCGTCCGAGAACACCGTCACCACGCTGGCGCCACGCGCGGCGCACTGCTCCAGCACCTCTGCCACCTGCCGGCCGGGCACCATCACAAAAGCATGATCGATGGTGTCCGGCAAGGCCGCGACGCTCGGATACGCCTGCAGCCCCATCACCTCGGCGCGGCCGGCGTTGATCGGGAACACCCGGCCCGCATAGCCATGCTTGCGCATGAAGCGCAGCGGCCGCGCGGTGTTCTTGCTTTCATCGGCCGAGGCACCGACCAGCGCGACGGCGCCCGGCGTGAACAGTGCCTTGGCGAGTGTGCGGCCCGTGGCGCCCGTTTCGGGGCCACCTTGTTCGTTGACTTGCGTCATCAATGTTTCTCGTCTTGACGATGGATCTGATCCGGCTCAGCCGGCCCTGAGCGTGGACAGCCCCAGCGCACGCACCGGGCGATGATCGAGCTGCCACAGCGCCTCGAGCAGCCGTGCAGCCGGACTGGCTCCGAGTACCGGGCCGCCCAGTTCCATGAACTTGTCAGCCAACGTCGCGTCGTCGAGCGGGGATTCGGGGTCGCCGTGCCGATACGGGGCAAAGTGCGCATGGCGGCTGCCGTCGGCCGTCTCGATTTCCACGCGCGCAGCCCGCTGCCGCGGGAAGGCGGCGGTCAGATCGGGATCGGCGCTCAGCGCGACCTTCGTCATCAGCGCGCGGATGGCCGGGTCCGCCAGCCGGTCTGGCTGGAATGCATCGAGCCGCACCGCGCCGTGCAGGAGGCCGTGCGCGACGACGTACGGCAGGCTGAAACGCGCCTCAAACGCGGTGGCGGGCCGAAAATTGCCTGTGACGTCAAGCGCCGCCTGGTACGTCGCCACGCGGATGGCGGCGATGCGGGCCGGGTCGAGCCGATGGTCGCGCACGATCCGCATGGCGGCGTCGATGGCGGCAAAGGTGTGGCCGCAACAACCATGGTTCTTCTGCGTGATGCGCATGATGTGGTAATCGGTGCCCAGGCCATCGGTCACGCCATGCCAGTCCGGCTTGCCGCAGAGCGCGGCACCAAAGCCGGCATCGCCCTCCAGGATGTCGTGCACGCCGTTGACGCCATGCGCTGCAGCCTGGGCGGCCTGCACACCTACCTGCGCGGCATGGCCGGCGTGGAGTGCCTTGGTCATCGCATCGGAGCGGAACGCCTGTTGCAGCCCCGACGCGAATGTCGCTGCCGTGGCCAGTGCATCGGCCGCGGCACGGACATCGCCGGGGGACAACAGCAGCGCGCCGGCCGCCGCCGCGCCAAAGCAGCCGACCGTGCCCGTGGTGTGGAAGAAGCGGTAGTGCGCCGGCTGGACGGCCGCGCCGATGCGCGTGGACACCTCGTAGCCCGCGATCACCGCGCGCAGCAGGTCGATGCCGGTGGCGTCCACCTGCTCGGCCAATGCCAGCGCGGCCGCGATCGTCGGGCAGCCGGGATGGTAGACGGCATCGCGGAAAATATCGTCGAATTCCGCCGCGTGCGAGGTGCTGCCGTTGATCCAGGCCGCCGTGGCCGGGAAGGCCGGCGTGGCGTGACCGATGATGGTGGATTTGCCAACGCCCAGTTCCGCGCGATGCGCGGCCACCAGCTGCTGGCCGGGCGCCATCTGCAAGCCGGCCAGCAACGCCGCGAACCAGTCGATCACCGCGCGGCGCGCATGGTGCAGGACGGGGTCCGGCAACGGTGCGGTGGCCGCTCGGCCAGCGTAGGCGGCGAATTCGTCGATGATCATGCGAGGTCTCCTCTTGCCACATCTCGTTCGGGAATGCATCACATGGTAGGGATGGCACGCCGGCGAGCTTTGACATTTGGTGAAAGCTCCCAAACCCGCATGCCTATTCCGGTCAACGGAGCGGCGGTGCATACTCCGCAGGCGCACCCTGTACGCCAGGCCTGTCGGCTCGGGAAAACCCGCACTTCGCGCGGGCCGTCGACAACGGCTGCCGCCTTGCCCGTTCCGCTTTGGAGAAAGCCCGCACCCATGGACATGGACATTCCCTCGCTTGCCATCCTGATTGCCGCCGTCGAGGAAAAAAGCCTTTCGCGTGCGGCCGAACGCGAGAACCTGGTGACCTCCGCGGCCAGCAAGCGCATTGCCGAGCTGGAGCGGCGCGCCGGCACCGCGCTGCTGCGCCGCCACGGCCGCGGCGTGGAGCCGACGCCGGCGGGCGCGATGCTATACCAGCGCGCCAAGGCCATCGTGCGCAGCGTGCAACTGGCGCAGGACGCGCTGGCGGCCTACTCCGCCGACGGCATCGCCAAGATCCGGCTGGCCTCCAATGCCTCGACGATCCTGCAGTTCCTGCCGACCGATATCAGCGGCTTCCTCAAGCACGCCCCCGAGGCGCGGATCGACCTGGTGGAGGCATTCAGCTTCGATGTCCCGCGCCTGGTCTCCAACGGCGATGCCGACATCGGCATCTATCACGCCGGAACGCCCAGCCCTGGCGTGCACTCGCTGCCGTACCGCCAGGACCGCGTGGGGCTGGTGGTGCCGCGCGGACATCCGCTGGAGGCCAAGGGATCGCTGCGGCTGGAGGAGGCGCTGGACTACGACTTCCTCGGCTACTTCCCTCGCCATACCTTCGATGCGTTCCTGACGCTGGTCTCCGGCACGATCTCGCGGCCACTGACGGTGAAAACGCAGGTATCCAACTTCGAGGCGCGCTGCCGCATGGTGCGCGAGGGGCTGGGCATCGCCATGGTGCCCGAGGGCATTGCCAAGAACTATCTGTCGATGATGGGGCTGTCGCTGCTGACGCTGACCGATGCGTGGGCGGTGCGGGACTTCTACGTCTGCGTGCGAGACAAGGAAAGCCTGCCGGGCGGCGTGGCGCACCTGCTGGAATACCTGAGCCGCTGCGCGGCCATGGAGCAGCATTTCCAGAGACCCAGGTAGGGGTTTTGCCCGGGTTTCCGGGGCTTGCGCTCTGGGCGCTTTCAATACGGGAGATGTTGTTGCGCCGGGTTCTCCGCTTTGCGCGCCATGAAGGCTGCGTTGCTCTTTTTTCAAAGCTGGGGCCGACGGGCTTTCTAAGATGTGCTGGACGGGTGCGTTCTCCTGGCGGGGCCGCACGACGATAACGATCACATCGGAGACAGCCATGAACAAGATCCTGCGGCGCACGGCCGCCGGCCTGCTGCTATGCTGCGCCGCAACGGCCAGCGCCCAGCAACCCTACCCCTCCAAGCCGGTCCGCGTCGTGGTGGCGTTCACCGCGGGAGGCACTACCGACATCCTCGCGCGCGAAGTCGCCCAGCAGATCGGGCAAACACTCGGTCAGAGCGTGGTCGTGGAAAACCGCCCCGGCGCCGGCGGCAATATCGGCACGGATTTCGTTGGCCGCAGCGATCCCGATGGCTATACCCTGCTGGCCACCTCCGTCGGCCCCGTGGCCATCAACCCCACGCTCTACCGCAAGCTCAAGGTCAATCCGCAAACGGAGCTGACGCCGGTCGCCCCGATTGCCGACGTGCCGAACGTGCTGGTAGTGAATCCCAGCCTGCCGGTCAAGAACGTGCAGGATCTGATCGCCTACGCCAAGGCGCACCCGAATACCCTGAATTTCGGCTCCACCGGGGTGGGGACGGCCGCGCACCTCTCCGGCGTCCTGTTCAACGAGCGTACGGGGGTGCGGACGACCCATGTCCCGTACAAGGGGGCCGATGCGCTCAACGACCTGCTGGCGGGGCGCGTGCAGTTCATGTTTGCGACGATTCCCTCGGTGATCTCGCAGATCCGCGGCGGCAACCTGCGCGTGCTGGCCGTCACCTCGCGCAAACGCTCGGCCGCCTTGCCCGATGCGCCGACGATGGCGGAAGCCGGCGTGCCCAACCTGGTCACTGGCGCGTGGTTCGGCCTGTTTGCACCGAAGGGCACGCCCAGGGAGATCGTCGCCACGCTGAACAAGGCCGTCGGCGACGCGCTCGCCAAACCGGAGGTGCGTGCCAAGCTGTCCCAGCAAGGCGCCGAGGCCATGCAACTGGCACCCGAGGCATTCGGCAAGTTCGTGGTGGCCGAATACCAGACATGGAAGCCCGTGGTCATCAGTTCGGGCGCACGGATCGACTGACGCGCACCGCTTCCCCCCGCTGGCGGAATCTGCACCGTGACGGCGGGACCCGGCGACACGGTATTTTGAAGGTTCCGTTCGTAGTCACTGTGTTTCCGGTAGCGGGCAGGCTTGCCGGATCGCTGACTCTGACGACACCATGCCGACGGCAGCGCGATCACCGGTTGGTGTGCCGTTGCCGCATCGGCGCTCGCGCGCGCCGGCACGCTACCAAGTATCGAATGCGCTACCACCTCGCTGATGTAACGACACGTGGCTTACAGTATTGAGGCACGCGGCCGGCACCTAAGTCTTGAAAAGCGCTCCATATGCCGCACCAGAAGAAGACACGCGCCCGCCAGCGTGCGCTACTCCCCTCTTCCGCGTGCCGACGGCGATGCGCCATCCCCTGATCGGTCAGACGCCATGGCGCCGCGCCAGGCATCGCTTGTTTCAGGCTTGCAACAGATCGGCAGCTTTTGGAAACAAGCGGCGTCCAATGTCCATCTCATCCAAAAAGATGGGTTGAGCCTTCCGTTTTCGGCGCCGGCACGACATCGACGCCACAATGCACTAGGCCATTTTTTCTGGATAGATGGAGACAGCGCGGATTACAGCACATCAGGAGAAGAAATCCCGACGCGCACCGCGCAAGGCTGCCGGCATTCCCAAATAAATCCTGTTCCAGGAATGCAACCATTTTGAACCGGTGCGCGGCCCCGTGCTTCCTTCACGTATCTTGCGGCCACCGCTGCTCGAATCATCCGCGCCGTCGCCGCAATGCCTGCTACCGCACCTCCCCCCTGAATAAGTGCGCATTCAGGCATAGGCATTGCGTCAGCAAAATGCCGCAGCCCGAAATCCGGATCGCCACTCATCACAGGAAAGAAACATCTTGTTACATGAATCCGGAAATTCAAACATGTGCTCCAAAACGATCACCTTATAAATCAAATACTTACCCAGACTGGCACGCTCGTCGCTCTCATGCTGGTTACAAGATAAAAGGAGCGGCCGCAGGCACGCCAGGGCGTACGAAGAAGATCCATCGGACTCGACTGCGCCACTAACAGGGAAATAGCGTTTTACGGGGTCATTCAGGGGGGACAGGCGGAGGGCCGGCCTGGACAACAAGCAAGGCCCGCGGCGGAGTGTCAGGCGCCACCTGCCATTCTGCCGATAACTAGTAGTTGCAGTGCTTTCAGGCGCGGATCGACTCCTCTGCGGGGAGGTAGAGCAGGATCGATCCGCCGCACCTTGTCATACGCAAACCGCCGCGAGCGGCGACGTCCAAGGTGCGTGCGCATTGGCTATCCGGCCGGCGCAATGCTGCAGGGCAGGAGGGCCAGGGCATGCGCTGGCGTTGAGTCCGGGGAACATTTGATCTGATCTGCACGGTTCATTTGCCCCCTGTTTTGATGGTAGTCGCTGCACTCGCTGCGAAGGCATCACATTTTGCAGAGTAGCGCCAGCGAGCACGCGGGAGAAATCAAAGCCTCCCCCGCTTGCTAAAAATAAGAAGACCCGGGGGAATCCATGAGTACGTACGCCAATCGTCCGCTGCTGTACCTTTCACGGCAACATGATGCCGCCCTCTGCAGGTTCCTGTCGCAGGCGGGGTGGAAAATCGTTTTCGCCTCAAACCGCCGGGATCTCGACGACCAGCAGTTGAATGCCCAACCAATGGCCGGGCTATTCGACCTGCACAGCGGGTTCGAGGATGACGACGTGGAGTCGTTCGAGCCTTGGTTCGCCCTGGACCATATTGGCTGGATTGGCTCGGTATCCAGGACCGAAGCCTTGTCGGATAGCGCGCGCAGGATACTGGGCACCTATTTCGCCGACTACCGGACTCAGCCGTCCGATCCCGAGTCCATTTCCCATGCCGTGGGACACGCCCTCGGCATGGCCCAGCTCCGCACCAGCAATATGCCGGCAGCTTCGCATGCCCCGTCGCCGGAAGGCATGATCGGCAACTGTCCAGCGATGCACAGCCTTTTCCGCGCCATCGGCAAGGTGGCGAAATGGGATGCGCCCGTTCTGATCGCAGGCGAATCCGGGTCCGGGAAGGAAATCGCCGCGCAAGCCATCCACAAGGCGTCACGGCATTGCAACGGCCCGTTTATCGCAGTCAACTGCGCCGCCATCCCGCCGACCCTCCTCCTCTCGGAGCTGTTCGGCTATGAACGTGGCGCTTTTACCGGGGCGCTCAAGCGCAAACCGGGCCGTATCGAGATGGCGGATGGCGGCACGCTTTTCCTCGACGAAATCGGCGATATGCCGATCGAGAGCCAGACCAGCCTGCTGCGTTTCCTTGAGACGGGCCGCATCGAGCGTCTTGGTGGCACGGAATCCGTCACGGTCAAGGCCCGCATCATCTCGGCCACCCATGTCAACCTGGAAGCCGCTGTCGCGGCGGAGCGTTTCCGTAGCGACCTTTATCATCGCCTATGCGTGCTGCGCGTCAAGCAACCACCGCTGCGCGAGCGCGGCAGCGACGTCATACTCCTGGCCGAGCATATCCTGAACGACATCAGAAAGCAGTCGCCGGACCGCATCAAGGGCTTCTCGCCCGCGGCAATCCGCGCGATCAGCGCGCATGGCTGGCCCGGCAACGTCCGCGAACTGATCAACCGCATCCGGCATGCCGCCGCGATGTGCGAGAACGGCGTCGTCAACCCGGCCGACCTGGACCTGGAACCGCCTGCCGAGACCCGCCCCCTCACGCTCGCGGAAATCAGGGAATCCGCGGAGCGGGATGCCCTCAAGGAAGCCTTGCAGCGGCATCACGAGCGGCTCATGGACGTTGCGGAAGAGCTGGGCATCTCGCGGGTCACCTTGTTCCGCATGATGCGAGAGCACAAGCTGCAGGTCAGGAAGGGCGAGCTGGGGATGGTTTGCCTGCAGGGGTGACGGCTGGCGGCAGGCCGCCTGCATCCAGGCGCTTCCCTGCCACGCATTTCATCAAGCCCGTAGCATTCCGCATCCCTGCCAGCGTTGGAACCAGGCCAGCTTTGCGGCACCAATAAAACCATCACGCGTGCGCTGCCATGGACAAAGCCGAATTCGACCAGTTCGCCAACGAATACCTCTCCCTGCACGCGGCAAATATCCGTGCATCCGGAGAGGCGCCGGAGTTCTTCGCGAGCTACAAGGTAGCCGACGCCCTGCGGGAGACGCGCTCCCGCCGGCTCGACGCGGTGAACATCCTGGATTTCGGCTCCGGCGTGGGCAACGCCGTGCCGTTCTTCCTCGAGAGATTTCCGCTAGCGGAACTGACATGCGCCGACATCTCGCGCCGCAGCCTCGAGATCAGCCGTCTTCGCTTCCCGAACGCCGACGTGACCTATGCGGAAATCACCGGCAACCGGCTGCCATTCCCGGATGAGCAGTTCGATCTGGTGTTCTCCGCCTGCGTATTTCACCATGTCCCGGAGGAAGAACATGTGTCATGGCTTGCCGAGATGCGACGCGTCACCCGCCACGGCGGGGTACTGATCGTATTCGAGCATAATCCGCTCAACTTCCTGACGGTTTCCGCAGTACGCAATTGTCCCTTTGACGCCAACGCCCGACTGGTCAGCGCCAGAACGCTCCGGCACCGCACCCTTGCGGCCGGGTGGCGGCAGAGCAAGGTGACTTTCCGCATATTCTTTCCGCATGCGCTCGCCTTTGCCCGGCCACTGGAGCGATGGATGGGAAGGGTTCCGCTCGCAGCGCAGTATTTTGTATCGGCAGCGCGGATATGAAGGCCTTCCGGCAAACGGCGCTGCCTTTCCTGCTGGTCGGCGCTTCCAACTCCGTCGTCGGCTTCGGCGTCATCTGGATCGCACTGCGGACGTTCGGACTTGGCGATGCGGCCGCCAATGCCGCGGGCTACGCCGCGGGGTTCCTGTGGGGCTTCATGCTCAACCGCACCTGGACATTCCGCCACCGTGGACCGGTCGGGACAGCCCTGCGCCGCTATGCGCTGGTGTGCGGCGTGGCATACGCGGCCAACCTTGCCACGGTGATCTGGTTGAGCTCTCGCTTCGGCCACGGCAGCCTGCCTGCCCAGGCTTGCGGCATCGCGACATACACGACGCTTGCCTACGCGGGGATGCGCATCTATGCCTTCCCCGACGATTTGCGCGCGGCAAAGGATTGAGGCCCGCACCGCGCAAGGATAGGGAGAAAGACCATGATGACGCTGAATCTTGTGGTTCCGTGCTTTGACGAGGAAGAAGTACTGCCCGAGACCGGCAAGCGATTGCTGGCACTGCTGGACCAGCTCGTCCAGCGCGAGGAGATCCATCCGGAGAGCGCCGTCACGTTCATCGATGACGGTTCGCGCGACCGGACCTGGTCGCTGATCGAAGGCCTGCATGCCGGCGACGCCCGGGTTCGCGGCATCAAGCTTTCGCGCAACCAGGGCCACCAGAGCGCGTTGCTGGCAGGGCTGCTCACCGCGCCCGGCGATGTCCTGGTCAGTCTCGATGCCGATCTCCAGGATGATCTGGATGCCATACCCAGGATGCTGGCGGCGTACCGGCAGGGCGCGGAGATCGTATTCGGCGTACGCTCGTGCCGCGATACCGATACGTTCTTCAAGCGCGCCACGGCACACGCCTACTACCGCCTGCTGCAGCGCTTCGGCGTGGAAGTGCTTCCGCACCATGCCGACTTCCGCCTGATGAGCCGGCGCGCAATCGACGCCTTGCGGGATTTTCGCGAGGTCAATCTGTTCCTGCGAGGCATCATCCCCCTGCTTGGATTCCGCACCGCGGTTGTCATGTACGAGCGGCACGCTCGTTTCGCCGGCTGCAGCAAGTATCCGCTGCCGAAGATGCTCGCGCTCGCTTTCGACGGCATTGCATCCTTTTCCTCAAAGCCCTTGCTGTGGAGCACGCATGTGGGAGCCGCCATCTCGCTGTTATCGCTGCTCATCGGCCTGTGGGCCCTCGTTATCCGCCTCTTCACCGACATGTCGGTTCCGGGCTGGGCCTCCACCGTCGTACCGATGTACTTCCTCGGCGGGCTTCAGATGCTGTTCCTGGGTGTGATCGGCGGCTATATCTCGAAGATCTACTCCGAGACCAAGCAGCGCCCCAGGTTCATCATCGAGGAAATGCTGTAACCGGACCCATGAAGCCATCCGCCAGGCCTTGCGCACAGGAGGAACCCATGCAGGCACAATCCCCCCTTGCCTGGTTCGCGCAACGATCCCTCCCGCGCAGACTGGATGGCCGCCTGCTCTTTCTCTGCCTGGTGGCCTACGGCGGCGCCATGATCTGGCTGGCGCCCCATCCGCCGATGGTCGACCTGCCACAGCATGCAGGTCAGGTCGCCGTCCTGCACGATCTGCTGACCGGGGAATCGCCCTGGCATGAAGTCCTGCGCATCAACCTCTTCACGCCCTATCTGACCGGCTACGGACTCGCCCTGCTTTTGTCCTTCTTCATGCCCGTCGCAGCCGCGTTCAAGCTCCTGCTGACGCTCGGCTACTACGGCTTCGTGGGCGCATGCCTGCTTCTTCGCCGCCGCTTCGGTGCGGACGAGCGGCTCGACTGGCTGTTCGTTCCAGCTTATTTCGGCTTTGCCTACGAGTGGGGCTTCTTCACGTTTCTCGTTGCTGCCCCGCTCGGCCTGCTCTTCCTCCTGCTGGCGGATCGCTATGCGGAGAGACCCACGCCGGCGACCGCCACCACATTGCTGCTGGCGGGCGTGATCCTATTCTTCTCGCACGGCCTGGTGTTTCTCTTTGCCGCCCTGGTCGGGGCTTCCTTCCTGGCCCTCAAAGCGGCAAACCTGCGGCGCTGCCTTCTGGCACTGCTGCCATACGGCCTGCTCGCGATGCTGTGCCTGCTCTATGCCGCGAATGCGCGGAAGCTGGAGACGTCTATCGTCTACGCGTCTCCCGGCATCCTGTGGGAATGGGACTGGACCCGCGTATTCATGTTCTTTCTGGCACCTTGGAGCTCCTGGCCGCAACAGGCTCTTTTCGCCATCGACAGCCTGTTCGTCCTCGCGGTCCCCTGGCTGCTCGGACTGCGCCCGAACTGGCGCAACCCGTCTGCCTGCGTGCCGATGCTTGCGGTGCTGGCGATCTGGTGCCTGGTGCCGCAGTACGCGATGAAAACCGCCTTTCTCTATCAGCGCTTCGGTCTATTCATCTTCCCATGCTATGCCTTGATGTTTCATCAACCGCCTTCGCGCACCAAACCGGCACCACGGGCACGGCAACGCGCAAGGCTGTGCCAGGTGCTGCTGGCGCTCATCTGCCTGACCTTCTTTGCCACCCACACCAAGCGACTCCTTGATTTCGCGCAGGAAAGCGCGGAGTTCGATACGCTGCTCGCGGCAACCCAACCGGCTCAGCGAGCGTTGATGCTCATCTACGATGCCAACAGTGCCGCGGCAAGCCACCCCGGTGCCTACGTTCACTACGCGGCCTGGTACCAGGCTGAGAAAAAAGGCCTGGTCGATTTCAATTTTGCCTGGTTTCCGCCGCAGATCGTGCGCTACAGCCCGGACCAGCTGCCAGCGCTTGGTCCCTTCAATCCCTCGGCGCGGAGAAACTTCCCGCAGACGTTCGATTGGGAAGCGCACCGTGCCCGGGAATACAGGTATTTCTTCGTGCGGGGCACGCCAGTGCCTCCGTCATTGCTTGATAACAGGCGTTGCGACGTGATCCTGCTGAAAGCGGCCGGCAGTTGGTCACTGTATGAGAATCGAGGGTGCCGCAGCTAGTGCGCATCGCCTCCGGCATCGATGGCGGCCCGGTATCCGTGTGACTTGGCCACGCCTGCCTTGCCGTCGTTCTTCGATACCTGAAGATACTGTATGGGGGCGGACATTGAAACAACGCAGGAATGACATGCCCGCGACTTCCCCTGGTGCGCCCTCCAGGGAAGACAGGCGATACAGCCTGAGCGCCGGGATCGCCATGGCGACACAGCGCAGGCCTATTTCCCCCCTCTGGATACACGCGACAGCCCATTGAGCTCGATCACGCGCCTGCCAGACGGCATCTGGCTTACCGGACGCCGTTCCTGGTAGCGCCGCCGCACGAGATAGATCGGCCTTCCCTTCGCTTCATCGTAGATGCGGCCCACATACTCGCCGACCACGCCGAGGCCAATCAGCTGAATGCCACCGAAAAACAGCAGCAACGACAACATGGAAGCGTAGCCCGGCACATCGATGCCAAACACCAGCGTCCTGGCGATGATGAACGAGCCGTAGCAAAATGCAATGAAGGCGACGATCCCGCCAATATACGTCCAGCTTCGCAATGGCAGGGTACTGAAGCTGGTGAGGCCCTCCAGCGCGAAGTTCCAGAGCCGCCAGCCCGAGAACTTCGAATGCCCCGCGCAACGCGCCTCGCGCTCATATGGCACGATCACAGCCTTGAAGCCTACCCACGCGAACAGGCCCTTCATAAAGCGATGGCGTTCCGGCAGATGCTTCAGCGCATTGACGACTACCCGGTCCATCAGACGGAAATCCCCGACGTTCTCCGGCAACTTCAGCTCCGACAAGTGGTTATGCACCCGGTAGTAGGCTGCTGCGGACAGCCGCTTCAGCAACGAATCGCACGCCCGGCTGGCACGTTGGGCCAATACCACCTCCGCCCCTTCGCGCCAGCGCGCCACCAGCACCGGAATCAGTTCTGGGGGATCCTGCAGGTCGGCGTCGATCGGGATGACCGCATCGCCCAGTGCCTCGTCTATGCCGGCTGTCAGCGCCGCTTCCTTGCCGAAATTGCGCGTCAGGTCGATGACCCGCACGCGTCCGTCCTGCCTGGACATGTCGACAAGGTGCCCAAGCGTGTCGTCTGCGCTGCCGTCGTTCACGCAAACGATCTCAAAGCGAATGGAATCGATGGACTCGAGGATCGGAATCACGCGCGCAAAGAAGCGCCCGATGACTTCGGACTCGTTAAAGCACGGTACCACCACGGAAAGCAGCTTGACATCCTGTTGACCCAACATGACCCACTCCTTCGTATGTTCCGGGTGCGTGCCCGCATCGAGCCGCTCGACGCCGGATGCGGCTTTCCCGTTCTGCGCGGCCCGCGCCGGGAAGGCCGTGCATCGCCACGGCTATGCCGCGTGCTCCACAAGCTCGGCCGAACGCGCGAAGCGCGACCCCATCGCCCTCACGGCAGCCAGTCCGGGTTTCCCCGGGTAATCACGTGTACCCGCCGCAAGATGGCCAGCATCAGCAAC
The DNA here is from genome assembly GCF_057798855.1 of Cupriavidus sp. 96C5-1. Taxonomy (NCBI): domain Bacteria; kingdom Pseudomonadati; phylum Pseudomonadota; class Betaproteobacteria; order Burkholderiales; family Burkholderiaceae; genus Cupriavidus; species Cupriavidus sp. 96C5-1. Next base: position 22,096 of record NZ_JBYOJU010000014.1, read on the forward strand.
GCCAGCACAAGCGGCCCGATCTGCGGGAAGAAAGTCACCCGGTTCAAGCCCAGGTAGAGCGGCAGAAGCCATGCCACGACCAGCAATTCGCGCTCCCAGCGCAGCCACCCCCGGCGCAGCCCATCGGCGGTCAGGCCGGCTATCGCGATGCCGACCCAGGTCACTTCATAGAACCAGAGGTATGGACTCGCCATCAGCGTCGCCACCGCCAGGGAAGCGGCGCGCAGGCCGGTGGAGGTATCCCTGCGCCAAACCAGAAACAGACCCAGCGCGGCCAGCACGGCCACCGCGCCGTGCGCCACCGCCGCTGTCGCGAACGATGCGCCAGCCAGCAGCAAGGCCGACAGCACCGTCGGCATGGCGTACCACATCACCGACCCGTTATCGAGCATCGATTGCTTGGCGAACTTCGTGTTGGCGAAAAAGGCCGGCACCGTTTCCCATCCGAAAACGGCGATGCCGGCGAGCAACAACAGCGCTGCGGCTACGCTAGCGACCACCAGTGGTTTCCACGCCCTCGCGGCAAGCAGCGCGAGTGGAAACAGCGCCGCAAGCTGCGGCTTGACGGTCAGCAAGGCGATCAACACGCCGGCCAGGACCGGCTGCGTCTTCAGCCTTGGGATGGCGAAGGCGGCCAGCGCGGCGGTCAGCATGGAATTCTGTCCGATCGACGCCGCGAAGTAGATGGCAGGAAAGGCGATGATCGCCAGCCAGACAACACGGCCCGCCCCGTTGCGCAGCCCGACAAGGCGCACCAGCGAAACGACATACGCCGCGCCGGTCAGGCCGATGAAGACCACGTAGCTCACGGCATAAGGGAGCAGCGACAACGGAATCACGAAGAGCAGGAACGTGGGCGGATAGAGCCATGGCAGGAAAAAGTGGCTGTTGGCCGGCAGAGAGCCCTGCGCCGCGATGACCGGTTGCAGCGCTGCGAAGTCGTAGGCCTTGATGGCGCCCGCTTTCAGCGTCACATAGGATGTGCTCCAGAACACGGAGAAATCCGATCCCGGGCGAACCATGTGATCCGATGTGAAGCCCTTGGTCATCCAGGCCCAGATCACGATCACCACGGCATAGACGATCAGCATCGCGATGCTATAGACCTGGATGCGCTCCCGATCCAGCCAATGCGGTGAAGGAGCGCTGGTGGATTGCTCCACGGTTCTCTCGTTCGGTCCCATGACGCGTTCTCCCGATGTGTTCGTGCGCTCCGCTGCCGGCGCACCTGCAAGGCAGATCGGCAAGTCGCGCCAGTTGTGTGTGCGCACTGCCGCTACCCAGATCCCCGCCATTGATTCCGCGCGATCTATCTACGATCGATTTTTGTCAATTTCCCGGCGATAAACAAGCCACTGCGCCGACGGAGATCCCGCCGGAGAGGGCCAATCTCCGCCACGACAGATGTAACGTTTCCGATCTGAATCACGATCCCTTTTCCGCGAACTGCAAGCCCAGGCTGGATCTCCGGACCTGGTGGGATCGCGAACGAGCCGGGATCAGGAGGCGTTACGTTTCTGCCTTGAAACGTCGCCCTGCGGAACGGGCAGAGAGCGCGCCTCGGCCAAGCTATCTAGTCAGTTGCCCGAAACCGGCCAAAGCACGCCATTGGACGAACCTGGTTAGACGTTTTCACGAACGAGCGAATCAGCCGTATGTCCTCATCCCTTTTACCGAGGGCGCATTCACCCGCCTAGCCCATACGGTTATCGGGCCCGCATGCGCTCTTATCCCCACGTTTCCAGCCGGCAACACCGCATGGAAAGCAGCCTGTGGCGAAGTCGCCGGAATCGGTGGTGCTCAGCGGAATCCCTTGATATTCAAGGCTGTGCGTGGGGGTGGCCCAGCTTTTGCCTATTGCCTGACAGACACGCCGGGCACAAACGCTCGCAGTCAATGAAACGAGGTAGTGGGGCCAGCGCCAAAGACACGATGCGATGGCCCTTTACGAAAGACGAAAGACACGCCGAACGACGGAATGCCATGCCATCAACCCGACACCAAGTCTTGACCGCTTGCCGCAACGCGCCCGGCCGCCGGAGTGCCGTGTCGGCCCGGACGGGCCATCGCACTCGTGCATACCGGGTGGCGACGGCAACGGACACCACGTGCCGGCAGCATTCCGCCAGGCTTCAAGTTCTCGCAGGCCGTCATCTCCGTCGCATATCGCACAAGGATCAGCGCTGTCAATGGCCCTTCCATGCATGCGCAGCATGCGGGCCGCCCATGCGTTTTCACGCCGCCTCACCGTTATTGCCAACCCAAGGAGTCTGTCATGCAAAACCTCATCGCAAAGACCAAGCAATTCATCCGTGACGAAAACGGCGTAACCGCCATCGAGTACGGCCTGATCGCCGCGCTCATCGCCGTCGTCATCATCGCTGCGGTCAAGGCCGTCGGCACCAACCTGAGCACCACGTTCAACAACATCGCCCTCGAGCTCTGAGCAGGCGGCACCAGGAACCCGCCGGCCACTGCCTTGCCGCTCGCGGCAAATCACGGTGGCCGGCGGCCCCTCCTTGCCGTTGGGTCCCCGAGCCGGGCTGTTGTGTAGCTGCTTCACGTTCGTTGCCAACTTATGGAGATTGCCATGAAGAAACTCATTGCGAAGGCCAGGCAGTTTGCCTGCGACGAGAACGGCGTCACCGCGATCGAGTACGCGCTGATCGCCTCGCTTATCGCCGTCGTCATCATCCTCGCAGTCCAGGCGGTGGGCACCAACCTCAGCACGATCTTCAACAACATCGCGACCGATTTCTAAGCATTTTCGAAAGCCAAGCGCCCCAGGGGATACCGCCAAGGCGACTGGGCCTTCGATACTGCGCTGGGAACGCCGATAGCTTTCGCGGTCACCCATGGCAAGCAATTTCATCGACCGGATACTCAGACACAAGATGGGCGTTATGCAGAATCTGATCAAAGCCGCGAATAGCCTGCCTCGCCAGGATCCCGCAGAGACCTCCATCGATCACGCATCGCCCGGGTCGTCATTCCCGCGGTCGGCCCGGCTGGCCAGAGCTTGCCTGGTTTTTTTCGCGGCAATGCCGCTGACTTTCCATGCGCCGCAGGCCCAGGCCGAACGCGCCCGCACCAACCTGGAGTAGATCATGGCAAGCGAACTCGCACTGCCCCCGCTGATCGGCCCCTGCGCCATCGTGCTGGTGCTGGCTGCGGCCGCGCTGGACCTGAAGAGCCGGCGCATCCCGAACTGGCTGACGCTGGGTGCATGGGTGCTGGCGCTGCCGCTGCAGATGACGCTGCATGGCCCGGCCCACGGGGCACTCGGCTGGACGAGTGGCTGGCTGACCGGCTTTGCCTGCTTTCTCCCTTTCTACCTGCTGCGCGGCATGGCCGCCGGCGACGTGAAGCTGATGGCTGCCGTCGGCGCCTTGCTCGGTGCCGGCATGGCATTCGAGGTCGCCCTTCTGACTTTCGTCCTGGGTGGAGTCTGGGCGCTCGCCATGACCATCCGGCGGGGGCGCCTGGCGCGCCTGCGCGGCAACCTGCAGTTCATGCTGTTCAATCGCGGCCGCATGGATGGCGAGCAAGAAGTCGACGCGAATGATGGGCCGTCAGCGTGGTCGGTAGGAACGCTGCCCTACGGCGCGGCGATCGCCGCGGGGACGATAGGCGTTCTGTTCGCGTCGGTCTAGCGCACGGCCGGGCCGCGAACTGTTAGACGGGACTTTCAACACGGAGACGGGGGAAATGATGACTGAGAACGCCTCGATGAGTCCGGCTCACCGGATCCTTACACCGGTCGCGGCACCGGCGCACGCCGATGCGCCGGAGCGCGGCGGCATCCATGCCTGGCACGCCGCCCCCAAGACCGTCGCCGACACCGGGATCGACACATCGATACTGGTGGCGCTGGCCATGAAGGCCGCCTACCTGCATCGCAACGTCACGCTCACGCAGTTGGCCGAGACGCTCAGGCTGCCTGCCGCAGTGCTGAATGAGATCGCGGCACTCGCAGTACGCGAACGCATGATGGAAGTTGCCCATCGCGGCGCCAATGACCTCGACGTGCGTTTTCGGCTGACCGACGGCGGCTACGCGCGCGCTGCCGAGTTCGTCGCGCGTTGCAGCTACGTCGGCCCCGCGCCGGTCACGCTCCAGGCGTACGTCGAGGCCGTACAGCAGCACTCGATCAAGCACACCAGCGTTTCCAAGGCCGATGTCACCGCGGCATTGCGCGACCTGACCATTCCGCCCTCGCTGCTCGATGAGGCTGGCGTTGCACTCAATGCCGGCCGGGCGCTGATGATGTATGGCCCCGCGGGCAGCGGCAAGACCTATCTCGCACAGCGGCTCGGCTCGCTGTTGCCGGGCGCGGTGCCGGTGCCGCATGCGATCGCCGTGGCCGGCGAGATCATCCAGGTCTTCGATCCGATGGTTCACGTCCCCTTCGAGGCCAGCGAGGGCCAGATGGCAAGGCGGCCGCTCGATCGGCGCTGGACCATCTGCCATCGCCCGGCGGTTCTCTCCGGTGGCGAGCTGACGCTGCCCATGCTGGACTTGCGCTACGACCCCGCGTCCGGCTTTTATCAGGCGCCACCGCATATGAAGGCCAACAACGGCATCTACATCGTCGATGACCTCGGGCGCCAGATAGTTGGCGTGACCGAACTGCTCAACCGGTGGATCGTACCGCTGGACCGCGGCGTGGACATGTTCACCCTGCAGACAGGCGTTCGCTTTACGGTGCCGTTCGACGTCTGGCCGGTGTTCTCCACCAATCTGGAACCGGGCCAGCTATGCGACGACGCATTCCTGCGCCGCCTGGGCTGCAAATTGTTTGTTGGCCCCTTGAGCACCGAGGACTATCGCGAAGTCTACGCACGCGCCGGCCACGACCTCGGGCTGCATACGCCGCCAGCGGTCGCCGACTACCTGGTCGAGAGCCTCCATCCGGCCGGCGGCATGCCCCTGCTCGCCTGCATTCCGCGTGACCTGCTACTGCTGGTGGCGTCCAAGGTTCACTACCACGGCGACCCGCCGGTGGTCACCGAAGAAGCCTTGCGCCAGGCCTGGCACAGCTACTTCGGCAGCTACGCCGACACCGGCGCGGAGTACCCGCCCACCGTGGCGATGGGATGGAAAGGGAAACCGCTGGCGGCCACCTGAGCGCCGCACGCTGCTTCGATAGACAACGGTAGGGAGATTTCATCATGAAAAACATACGCGCTGTTCTGATGCTGGTCGTGGCCCTGGTGGCGGGGATCGCCGCCGTGGTGTCCGCGTCCCGATGGCTGCTCCAGCAGTCTTCCAGTTCCGTCAAGCAAGTGGCGGTCGCAACCAACGACCTGAATCTCGGCCAGCCGCTGGCGGCAGACCAGGTACGCCTGGTGAGCTGGCCAACCGCGAGCGTGCCGCCGGGCGCGTTCGAAGACCTGAAGTCGCTCGAAGGCCGGGTCGTGCGGACCAGCCTGCTGCGCGGCGAACCCATCCTGGAAGCCAAGCTCGCGCCACTGGGCACCAAAGGCGGACTCTCTGCCGTCATCGGGGAGGGCAAGCGGGCCATCACGGTCCGGGTCAACGATGTCGTCGGCGTGGCCGGCTTCGCCCTGCCCGGCAACCTGGTGGATGTCATCGTCAACACCAATGAGCCGGAGGCAAAGGATGCCGCCAGCGGCAGCATCTCGAAGATCGTGCTCGAGAAGATCCTGGTGCTGGCCGTGGCACAACAAGTGAGCCGGGACGACACCCAGCCCAAGGTCGTCAATGCGGTCACGCTGGAGGTCACGCCCGATCAGGCCGAGAAGCTCGACGTGGCGCGCAGCGTTGGCACGCTGTCGCTGGTGCTGCGCAATCAGGTCGATGTGGCGCAGGTCGCAACCGGCGGCGCTACCAAGGTGACCTTGCTGGGCAAGCCGGCACCGGTCGTACCCGTCAAGCAGGAAGCTGCGCCGCCTCGCATCCAGACGCGGATCAGGACTATCGCGGCAGCGCCGGTGCGGCATGGAGATTGTGTCGGGGTGCTTTCCGGCATCCACGGCAGCCTTGAGTGCTTCTGACTTGCAGCGTCAGGTGCGCATGCGATTCACTGGTCGTGGTTTCTAGGTTTCTAGGTTTCAAGGAAGGCATCTGGATCACTGTTCCTGATGTGTCGTGCTGATTCTCCCGGGGGGAAGAAATGAAAACGATAACCAAGGTGGATGAGACGCAACTCAGAGTGCGTGCGGTCATCCTGGCTGGCATGGCCGGAACCATGCTCTGCGCACCGATCGCCGCAGCGGCGCAGACCGCGGCGGAAGCCGGTGCCATCGCCAAGGCCACCACGGCCGGTCCCGGCGCTGCCGCGCGCAACGCGCCCGGCGGCCCGGTGCAGATGACGATCAGCATGGCGCCCGTGCCGGCGGCAGCCGCCCCGGCGGCGGCCCGCGGTCCAAACTGCACCGGCGTGATCGGCAGCGAGAGCAATGTGGTCGTACCGCTGGGCAAGTCATCCCTGATCCCGTTGCCCGAGCCTGTCCGCAACCGCACGCTTGGCAATCCGGCAGTGGTGCAGGCCACCCTGGTTTCGCCGCAGACGCTCTATGTCCTGGGCCTGAGTGTCGGCACTACCAATATGATCGTGCAGGGACGCAGCGGCGCCTGCAGCGTCATCAACGTGGTGGTGAACGCCGACGCGGGGGGCCTGCAGACCTCGCTGGCACAACTGATGCCGGGCGAGCGGCAGATCCGCGTGATGACCGCGGCCGATAACCTCGTGCTTGCCGGCAATGTGTCCAATGCCCAGGCCGCGCAACAGGCGATGGAAATCGCGCGGGCCTATGCGGGAAGCGGCCAGGGCGATGGCGAGAAAAAGGGCGGCGGCGTGCTGAACATGATGACCGTGGATGCGCCGCAACAGGTGATGCTCGAGGTCAAGGTCGCGGAAGTCTCGAAGACCCTGCTGAACCAGCTTGGCGCGGCCTTCAACCTGCAAGGCGGGTTCGGCTCGTGGACCGGCGGCCTGGTGGGCAATCTGCTGAGCGGCGGCGCCAATACCCTGTTCTTCAACAAGGCAAACAAGCTGCCGTTCCGGGCGCAATTCGACGCGCAGGCAAACGATTCGCTGGTGAAGATCCTTGCCGAACCGAACCTCGTCACGCTCAGTGGCCAGGAAGCCAGCTTCCTGGTTGGCGGCAAGATCTTCATTCCGGTCGCGCAGAGCAGCGCGGGTGGCTTGCCCACCATTACGCTAAAGGAAGAAGAGTTCGGCGTCGGGCTCAAGTTCACGCCGACGGTCACGGCCAACGGCCAGATCAACCTCAAGGTCATGCCCGAAGTCTCCGAGCTTTCCCCGACCGGCGCAACCGTGAGCAGCGCAGTCGGCGGCGGGAGCAACAACCAGACCATTCTGCCGCTCATCAACACCCGGCGCGCGTCGACCACGGTGCAGATGCGCGATGGCGAGAGCTTTGCCATCGGTGGCTTGATGCAGGACAACGTCCTCGGATCGCTCAAGGCGTTGCCGGGCGTCGGCGAACTACCCGTGCTGGGCACGCTGTTCCGCAGCACGTCGTTCCAGCATGACCTGACCGAGCTGGTCTTCGTCGTCACCCCGCACCTGGTCAAGCCCCAGATGGCGGCATCGTATCCGCTGCCTACCGACAGCTTCTCGACGCCCAACCCGTGGTCCGTGTACCTGAACGGCAATATGGAGGGCGGCGGCCAGCCAGCCAAGGCCGCCCCGGGTGCGGACACCGCCGTCCCCGCGCAGCCTGCCGTCCCGGCGCAGCCAGTCAGTTCAGGACCGGGCAAGACTCCCGCGACTCAGGAGCCCGCGGCACAGGCCCCCACCGCTCCGGCCAAGCAGGCGGCCAGCGCGCCGCTGCCACCGGAGCCGCCGGCCAGGCCGGCGCAAGATGCGGCCGCCGTTTCCCGGCCCGCACACGAAGTCCCGTCCGCCCCACCCGCCGCGCCGACGGCCGCAGCCGCGCCATCGACCGACGACACCGCCGCGCGCATCGCGCGAATCGAGGCAACGGCCGCTCGCCTGGCCCTGGCGCAAAGCGAACGTGGCCGGACACGCCCGGCGACGCCTGCCTTGCCGTCCAAGGCGGCGGATGTTTCGGCTTCTAACTGATCCAGCGGAGAACTGCCATGAAGACAAACCTGAATCCTTCGCGTTGCTGCGCGGCCATCGGTCTCTGCGCGATGGCCAGCCTCGTGCTGAGCGCCTGCGTCTCGACCTCGCCGGTCTGGGACAAGCAGGCCGGCCAGGCCATGCGCGCCGCCAGCCGGGCCCAGATCATCAATCCCGATGCGCCGGCGGGCCTGCCTCCCATGGGCGGCGGCAGCGGCAAGGCAGCGGTCGCGGCCATGGGCAATTACGACCGTGCGATGTCACGCCCGGCTGCGGCCTCAGGGAATGGTGCCACCGGCGTGGACTTCGGCAGCGCCGGTTACGGCGGTGCGCCCATGCTTGGCGGCAGCACGCGGTAACGGACTCTGATCTGGACGAATCGGCGGGAGGCATCATGACTACCCTATGTCAACGACGGCCGCACAGGCATGCCGGGGCAAGACGGCGTTCGCGCAATCAACGCGGCGCCATCGCCATCCTGGTAGGACTGTCTCTCGCGATGCTGATCGGTTTTGTCGGGCTGGCGCTCGACCTGGGCAAGCTCTACGTGGCGAAGAGCGAGCTGCAGAACAGCGCCGACGCCTGCGCCCTTGCCGCCTCGCGCGACATCACCGGCGCCACGCCGCTCTCGGTTTCCGAGGCGGCGGGGATGGCCGCGGGGCAGCTGAACATGGTGATGTTCCAGCATGAAGCCGTAGTGCTGACGCCTAACCACAGCGTTACCTACAGCGACTCCCTCACCGATCCGTTCTATGACAAGAGCACCGTGAGCTATCCCCTGAGCGCGATCAACTACGTCAAATGCTCGGTGACGCGGTCCGGTATCGCCAACTGGTTCATCCAGGCATTGAACCTGCTGCCCGGTGTCAACATCGGTGCCGCCACGGTGTCATCGGTTGCCGTCGCTACCACTACTTCGGCCCAGACGGCCTGTGCGATCCCGGTGTTCGTCTGCACGCCGGCGTCGGCAAGCCCCTCGGTAGCCTCCTACCCCGTTGGGCAGTGGCTGACGTCGAAGGTCAGTTCGGCAAGTAACGGCACCTATGGCGGCGGGAATTTCGGCTGGGCCAACCTGAATCCCGGTGGCAAGGGCGGCGCATCCGCACTCGCGGCGCAGCTGGATGGGGCCGGTCAATGCAATCTGCCGGCGGTCGGCGCCCAGATCGGTTCACCCGGCAATATCTCCTCCCTGGCGGACGACTGGAACAGCCGCTTCGGCATCATTCCGCCCTCCGGGACAAAAGGCGTCACCGACTTTACCGGGTACGCCTATACGCCAACGACCTACGCTCCCCAATTCAATGCCTTCCCGGATTTCATCAACCAGCGCAAGACGTTCGCGCCATACCAGGGCGACCAGGCGACTGGCCTGAAAACCAAGGGAAACCCGGCCTCGTCCAGCACTTATGCCGCCGGGGCCGATCGCCGCGTCGTGCTGGCGCCGATGGTGGACTGCTCCGGCTTTGCCACATCAGGTGTGCACCAGGTTTCCGTGGTCTCGTGGGCCTGCGTCCTGATGCTCGATCCGATGCAGCAAGGCGGCAATATCAATGACGTATTCCTTGAATACCGCGGGCAGGCAAACCAGCTGGGCAGCCCGTGCGCGACGCAAGGCGTGCCGGGGGCGAGCAATGGGGCCGGGCCGCTGGTTCCGGTGCTGGTCCAGTAGGAGCCGATGATGATGACCCATCTGCATTCGAAGCGAAACGCGCGCGGGGTGGTTGCCGTGGAGTTCGGGCTCGTGCTAGTTCCACTTCTGCTGCTGGTCTGTGGCGTGGCGGAGTTCGGGCGCGCGATCTATCAGTACGACATCATGACCAAGGCCACCCGCGATTCCGCCCGCTATCTCTCCCAGTACGCGCCGGACGATCCAACCTATCCCACGGCCCAGGCGCAGTGCCTGGCGGTCTATGGCAACACCGCATGTTCGGGCACCGCCCTGGTCAGCGGTCTCACCACCAGCATGGTGGTGGTATGCGATCGCGTGAATTCCTCAGGCTGCCCCGGTGGGCAATATGGCAATGTCACCACCTACGACGGCTCGTCCACCCCGGCCGGCACCATCAACCTGGTGGAGGTGAAGATCACCGGCTTTGCGTACTCGCCGGTCCAGTCATTTATCAGGGCGAGCGGCATCACTTTCTCGGATATTGCAACCGTGATGAGGCAGGTACTATGAAAACCGATCGCTGGTCCATGCCACGCCGTCAACGCGGCGCCGCCGCGGTCGAATTCGCATTGGTCTGCGCGGTGTTCCTCACCCTGCTGCTGGGCGTCGTCGAATTCGCCCGCGTGCTGTTCTACTGGAATACCGCAGGCGAGGCGACCCGGCTCGGTGCGCGCATCGCGGTCGTTTGCGACGTCAACGCCAGCACCATCAAGTCACGCATGACGAGCATGCTTCCCATGCTCAAATCCGCCAACGTCCAGGTCTCCTACGGCCCTTCCGGCTGTGACTCCGACGCGGCAACCGCGCGCAGCACTTGCGATCTCGTCACCATCACCGTGACCAATGTCTCGGTTAAAACCGTCATACCGTTCGTTCCGCTTACGCTGACCATGCCCCCATTCACCACCACCCTCCCGCGCGAAAGCCTGAATAGCGCGACGGGCGGGACCATGTGCAGCTAGACGACTGATTCCGGAGTCATTGCCATGCTCAAGATCCTGATAGCCTCCGAGAACGCAGAAAGACTCGCGGAGATCTCGCGCCTGACGGCCGCCTGCGGCTACTACCAGCTCATGCGCCAGCAGATTTCCCCGGCCGGCCTGGTCGCGCAGGCCAGTTGCCTGCGCGGCGTCGACGCGCTGATCGTCGACCTCCCCGCGGGGAGCTCGGCGCCGATGCAAGGCGTGGAGGCCTTGCGGGAACAGTACCCCGACCTGCCCTGCATCCTGGTCACGTCGGCACAGCAGCCCGAGATATTGATCCGCGCATTGCGAGCCGGTGTGCGCGACGTGCTCGCCTGGCCGCTGGACAAGGTGCAGCTCAGCAGTGCCGTGGCGCGGCTGGAAGCGAACCAGGTACTGCAGGCACAGAACTCTGCCCGCATCGTGTCCTTTCTTTCCTGCAAGGGCGGCGCGGGCACCAGCTTCATTGCCAGCAATCTCGGCTACGCCTTGAGCGCCCACGAGGGCAAGCGCGTCTTGCTGATCGACCTGAACAACCAGTTCAGCGATACCAGCTTTCTCGTCAGCGACAAGACGCCGCCGGCCACCTTGCCCGAGGTCTGCGCGCAGATCGAACGCATGGACGATGCGTTCCTGGAGGCTTGCCTCACGCGCGTCAACGAAGGCTTCGATATCCTCGCCGGCCCGAACGATCCCATCAAGGCGAATGAAGTCAGGAAGGAGCAGCTCGAGTACATCCTTTCCGTCGTGTCTCCACGCTACGATTTCATCCTGCTCGACATCGGGCAATCGGTCAATCCGCTATCCATCGCCGCACTCGACCGGAGCGACAGCATCTGCGTGATCGTCCAGCCCAGCATTGCCTATGCGCGAACCGGCCGGCGCCTGCTCGATATCCTGCGCGCGCTGCACTACAGCAACGAGAAGATCCGCCTCGTCGTCAATCGCCATGGACGCCGCGACGAGCTCACCCGGGTCACGCTGGAGAGCATACTCGGCGCGAAGATATTCCACATGCTCCCGGACGAGCCCACGGTGGTTGACGAAGCGATCAGCCATGGCGTACCTGTCGCCAGGGAACACAAGCGCAGCACCATCGCCCGTGCCTTGCTCGCGTTCTGCACGGCGCTTGCGGGAACGCCCGGCGCCGGGCGCAATGCGCAGCCCGCCAGCACCTCGCCGCTGCGCAAGCTATTCCTGCGCGCGAAGCCATCGCCCGCCAATGCAGCCTGACCCTCCTATCGGAACCGGAGCCCATCATGTCAATCCGCGAACAACTTTCGTTGCCGGAGCATCCCCCCATCGCCATGAATGGCCACGCGGCGATGCGGCCGCAGAATGCCCAGTCCGCTTACCGGGACGTGAAGAAGAGCGTTCACGAGATGGTACTGGACCGCGTTGAACTGGAGCGCCTGGCACGCTATCCGCTGGAACAGGTCAAGCGTGAGATAGGCCTGCTGGTCAACACCATCATCGACGAAGAGCGCATCCTGCTCAACGATGCCGAGCGCAGGCAGGTCTCCAGCGATATCTATGACGAGATGTTCGGCTTCGGTCCGCTGGAGCCGCTGCTGCAGGACCCGACCGTATCGGACATCCTGGTGAACACGGCAAGACAGACCTATGTGGAACGCCGCGGCAAGCTCGAGCTCACCGACATCACGTTCTACGATGATGTGCATCTGATGAAGGTGATCGAGAAGATCGTCTCCCGGGTCGGCCGCCGCATCGACGAACTGAGCCCCATGGTGGACGCCCGGCTCCCGGACGGCTCGCGGGTCAACGCGATCATCCCGCCGTCGGCGATCGATGGCCCGCTGCTCTCCATCCGCCGCTTCGCGGTGAATCCGCTGCAGGTGTCGGACCTGGTTGCGCTCAAGAGCCTGACGGCGCCGATGGCGCAGTTGCTCCAGGCGCTGGCGCACGCCAAGGTCAATGTCCTGGTTTCGGGCGGTACGGGCAGCGGCAAGACCACCTTGCTGAACATCCTTTCCGGCTTTATCCCGGAAGACGAGCGCATCGTCACCATCGAGGATGCGGCGGAACTCCAGTTGCGCCAGCCTCACGTACTGCGGCTGGAAACCCGTCCGCCCAATATCGAAGGCAAGGGCGAGATCACCCAGCGCTCGCTGGTGCGCAATGCCCTGCGCATGCGGCCCGATCGCATCATCCTGGGCGAGGTGCGGGGCGGCGAGGCACTCGACATGCTCAATGCGATGAACACTGGCCACGAAGGCTCGCTGACCACCATCCATGCCAACACGCCACGCGACGCGCTGACCCGGCTCGAGAACATGGTGAGCATGGCTGGACTGAACATGCCCGCCAAGGCCATCCGGCAGCAGATCTCCTCGGCCATTACCGTGATCGTCCAGGCTGCCCGCATGACCGACGGCCGCAGGAAGATCGTCAGCATCCAGGAGATCACGGGCATGGAGGGCGAGATCATCAACATGCAGGAGATCTTCACCTTCCAGCGTACCGGCGTAGCGCAGGACGGCACCGTAACGGGACACTTCCGCGCAACCGGCGTCTACCCGAAGTTCGCCGAGCGCCTGCGCGTGTTCGGAGTCGGGCTGCCTGACGAAACCTACGACCCCGGCAAGCGTTACGACGTTTGAAACCATGCGCCGCCCAACGGATGCCGATCACACTACGGAGCCGGAAAAATGAACTTCATCTTCTATGCTTTCATCATCTTGCTCTTTGCCGCGGTGGTACTTTGCGTGGAGGGCGCTTACCTGTGGTGGAACAACTACCACGGGCCGTCAGCCAAGCGGATCGAGGCCCGGATACGTGCACTGTCCGCGGGTGGCCAGGTTGGCCGGGAGCGACTCTCGATCCTGAAGGAGCGCATGCTCAGCAATTCACCGCTGATGCAGCGGTGGCTGATGGGCCTGCCCCGCATCGGTGCCCTGGACCGCTGGCTGGAGCAAGCCGGCAGCAATTGGTCGGTCGGCCAGCTGTTGGGCTACTGCGGCTTGATGATATTGTGCACCGGAGCGGTCGGACTGTTCCTTCCCATCCCCCTGCTGATCGTGGCGGCGGTGGCGTTGCTGGCCGGCTTCCTGCCCGTCTGGCGCGTGGTATCGCTGCGCCACAAGCGGCTGAAGCGCCTGGAAGTCCAGTTGCCCGACGCGGTCGACATGATCAGCCGCGCGCTGCGCGCCGGGCACTCCTTTTCCGGTGCGGTCGGCACGGTGGGACAGGAACTGAAAGACCCGATGGGCCAGGAATTCCGCACGACGTTCGATGAAATCAATTATGGCGTCGCACTCGACGAGGCATTGACCAACCTCGCCATGCGCGTCCCCGTCAGCGATCTGCGCTATTTCGTGATTGCCGTACTGATCCAGCGCGAGAGCGGGGGCAATCTGGCCGAAATACTCGACACCATCAGCTCGCTCGTACGCGAACGTCTCAAGCTGTTCGACAAGATCCGCGTGCTCTCCGCCGAAGGACGGCTCTCCGCATGGATACTGGGCCTGCTGCCTTTCGGCACCGCCGCGCTGATTCTCGTGGTGAACCCGGGATTCATGAATGTCCTGTGGCAAGACCCGATGGGGCTCAAGATGATCGGGATCGCGCTCGCTGCCATGATGCTCGGCGTCATCTGGATGCGCAGCATCATCCGGATCCGGGTCTGAATGCGGTCCGCGCAAATGCAGGGGAGACCGGAGTTCTTATTCAGGGGAAGCAATCATGCAAGGCATCTACAACGGACAATTCCTGCTGCTGGCCCTCGTCTTCGTGACGGCCTTCGGCGCGGTTTTCGGCTTGCTGCTGGTGTTCTCGCCAAGCCGCAGCCGGGGGCGCGTCGAGCAGATCGCACGCGAAGCCTCCGGGTCGGTTCCCGGCAACGGACAGCAGCATGCGTGGCTGGAGACGCTGCTGGACCTGGCCAAGCCAGTGTCGCGCTTGTCGCTGCCCAAGGAGGGCTGGGAGAATTCGCAACTACGCGTACGCTTCATGAACGCCGGCTGGCGCGCCGCCTCCGCCCCCACCGTGTACTTCGCGGCAAAGACAATGCTCGCGATTGCATTGCCCCTGCTTGCCTTGAGCGTGTTGAGCAGTACCCAGGTCATCACCGATCAGTATGAAATGATTGCCACGCTCGCCTTGCTGGGCGCGGTCGGCTACTACCTGCCCAATGGCGTGCTGTCGCGCAAGGCCGAGAACCGCAAGCGCGCGGTATTCGAGGAGTTTCCCGACACCATCGACCTGCTCACCGTCTGCGTTGAAGCCGGCCTGGGGCTCGATGCCGCACTGATGCGCGTGGCGGGAGAGCTGGACCTGCGCTGCCCCGTCCTGGCCGAAGAACTCGAACTGATGCTGCTGGAACTGCGCTCTGGCTTCGCCAAGGACAAGGCACTGAGCAATCTTGCGCTGCGCACCGGCGTTGAAGATGTCGACAAGTTCGCCTCCATGCTGATCCAGGCGGATCGATTCGGCACCAGCCTCGGGGAGTCCCTCAGGGTACTGTCGGACACGTTGCGCACCAAGCGCCGCATGAGGGCCGAGGAACAAGCCGCGAAGATCGCGTTGAAGCTCCTGTTTCCTCTGATCTTTTTTATCTTCCCGACGTTGCTGCTGGTGTTGCTCGGACCCGCGTTCATCCAGATCTACCGCGTGCTGCTGCCTACGATGACGGGCCAAGGAGGCTGAAGGATGGCACGACCCCGGGAGGTTCTTCAGCCGCTATGGCAGAAATGGCTGAAGAACAACCCATTGCCCGGCTCCGTTCCGGGCCTTTTTGCTTTGGTGCGTGGTGACCTGATCCGGCTCTCGGATCCCAAGCCGGTGACCGGAAAGCGGCGAAATCCAATCGGCAGCCGAAGCGGGCAAATCGGCGCGTAGCGCAACCCGAAGCACCGCCTCTCCGGCTTCCGGTACACAGTACGCTTGGCATGATGGAGACGAGCCATGGGCACGGAAGCCACTGGGGGCGAAATTGAAGCGGCCCTCGACGTGGCTGCCCCCCTGTCAATCCGCGCTTCCTGTGGCAAGCCAGTAGCGCCGACGTCGCCCAACGCGGCCGGACCTGGACCCAGCTGAAGGCGATGCGCGTGCGGCTGCGCCAACCCGCCGGTGGCGATGGGTGCCGGCTAGGACCCGGCAGAAGACAGCGCCCCATCGTTCGGCGTAGCCTCCATCGAACGCTGCATCGTGACCTTCGATGCCGTCATCGGTGCGCTCCTGCGGAGCGCCCGACGCAATTGCAGCGGCGTGAGCGGCACCTGTTTTACGCTACCGGGCCTGACCCGCTCGATTCCCTCGTCCGTCACGCCGCTCGACTGCAACGGCGACGGGTACATCGGGCGGCTTTATGTCGGCGGCATCGGCGGAAATCTCCGGCAGGCAGGCGCCACCCCGATCCCCGCCACGTTCGGGAACATCTCGTCGTCTCGCTTGCGCATTGCCCTGGCCTGCTCCACCATCGTCGACGAACGGCGGCGCCATGGGAAGCGTCGAATTCGGCTCGATCTCTCAAACGGGATGCGGCTCGCGCCGCTCGCCACGCTCGCCGGCGATTCCCGCAGCGTGCTCAGATGCGGGCTCACGCCGTGACGTCCGATAACGCCACGGGCTCGCACCAGCCACGGGTCGGTCATCGCGGCCGTGCCGCTCCCTTTATGGGGCAGAACCGTTTCTTCGCGAACGCCGGGGCGCATTCATGGGCTTGGGATGCTCACAAGCACCCGCAGCCATGCATCCAGCTTCCCGACCGCGCCTGGCCCGAATCCAGGATGAGAAGAATAGGATTATTTGCTGCGGCGGCAACCATGGGCTGCTGTGCCGTTTGGTGGTGGCGCCGGCTGCGGTCGTGGCGGATCCTGGGCCTGGCCCGGGCTCCTGCCCGCCGGGTCAAGCGCAGAAAAGGCGTTGTTGGATGCTTGGCTGCATGCCGGCCTGGGACGATGCGGAAGGAAGTCCAAAGGGAGTCCAACCGGCGTAGTGGTGCGACGCTAGTGCGCCAATCTTGGCGGTGTGAGCGAGCCATATGCTGGCCCAATACCGCCGGAATTCGAGGCCTGGCAATAATCCGGGTTGTTGCTCATCTGGACTACGATATATTTTCCGCTCCCTCCCGTTGCCGATAGTATATGCAGGCAGGCGAACGCCACCACGGCATTGTATGCATGAGTGGAGATGTCCTGCACAACGGGGACCGTCACATACTCGCAGGATTTATTGCCTTCCGCGCTACAGGCGTCAACGCTGGAATACAGCGTCGTTTTCGTTCCGGGCTGAATCCAGACGCTACCATTTGTACTGCCGTCAATCAGAACCCCGGCTGAATTGCCATTGCTGATGAGATTGCGAATGGTCGGCACATTGTTGCTATCGATGTCCAAAGACGTCCATTGGCCCGCCTCGCAAGGGCCGGCATGATAGGACGATGTGACTTTGAAAATATAGGGCTGGCCGACCGTTTGCGGCAAATCGAATCCGCTTGGGTTGGTGGAGGTCGCAGTATATGGCGCTCCGGTGGTGGAATTCCAGTAATTGTCGTACATGCACTTCGTGATGGCCACCGGGAAAAGGCTGCCTGGTCCTGCATAGCCAGGGTATGAAATGACCGCAACTGCGCTCGCAGACACCGGTGTGCCTTTGACACCAAACATTCTTGCAAAGAAGGTCGGCACAACACCACCATTATTGCCTGTCGACCTGCTGATGGTGACCTTCACCGCAGGCAGATCGTTGCTTCCGGGTTTCATCGGAAGTGCCTGCAATCCAGCCGGGGAACCGGTAATATTCCAATAGCCATACTCCACCAGGCCATTGGTCAGCGCGGCGCCGGTCGATCTATTCATGGCAATCGCGGCGCTCGACTTTTGTTGCGCGGTACTCCAGTCGGGAGCGGTGTTTTTTGTATTCAGGCATTGCGCTCGAGCGTAAATACATGGCGCGCCGGCTAAAGCTGCGGCGTCTGCCGCATTCTGCAGCTCATTGCGCACCAGGTATAGATCAGCCACGTCGACGGCCAGCGCAGCGAAGCCCAGCAGCGCAGTCAAGGAAAGTGCGGCCAATACGGCTATCGAACCCTTTTGTTTGCCGCGGCGATTGCATCTTTGGGACGGAGCGTGGCGCCGTTGGATGCGGCTCGGGAGATATCTCGTGTCGTGTCGATTTTGCATGATATGCCTCGCGCCGGATAGGCTCACTCGTTGTTCATGCTGGTCGTTGCCGTTAAATTGAAAGGACCAGTGAAGGCACTGATCATTTTCCCCAGCGCAAGTCCCGAGTAGCTATAAGACACGGAAACAGTGAGGGCGGATCCGAAACTCCCGCCGCTTCCAGCCGGAACGCTTACCGTAGGAGTGGACGATTTTCCAAACGTGATCAGGTTGGCCTGGCAATAATTCAATGCAACATTCTGGATGTCACTGGTGGTCAATTTCGGATTCTTCAGGACAATGCCGGCTCTCGCAGCTTCGCGGCTCGCATTGGTGATGACGGCTTTGTCGTAGAGTGCGATGCTGTACTCGACGATGCCGAATGTGAGCACCAGAAAGGTCGGTAACACCAGGGCGAACTCCACAGCAGCAGCGCCCTTTTCCCTTTGGTTTTTCATACCCCCTCCCGAAAGTACATCCATGCCCGATCGCCCAGTGCATACGGCGATGGGACACCGCGCCCGCCACCCCCCGGCAGCGGCGCATTTGCGCTCACCCGAGCGCTCGAGCGATCGGCTTGCGCGTAGCACACGCGGCACTCACCGTCGCGGTTGTAGTGATCAGACTGGCGCGCCTCTATCATCGGTCACGTCCAGCGCCCCACTTGTCGACCGGGCGCGGCGATACCGTGCTATCCGCTTGCGATGACGCTCCACCAAAATGCGCCGCGATCGGTTCCCCGTTCTTCCGCTTCCATTCTTGGTCGCGCAAGACGCACACCGCAATCGATCAGTTGGCGGATGATGAGATGGGCTGGAGGGATGATCTCCCTGGCAGGCGAGGTCGGCGCGCTCGCCGCAGGCATGCCGTCTGCCGGGAGGACGGGCTTGGCCGGCTTCCGGCCGGCCGCCGGCAGATCCGGCCCGGCGCCGCGAGGGCGGCGCAGACCGCCGGCGTCGCGCGGATGTCATGGCTTGCCGGTGCGGTACCGGGCGGCCATGCGTACCCGTTTCTGCGTGCCCTCGGCCGGGCTTATTTCCCGGGCGCCTTCTGGCGATAGCGCGCCAGTTCGGCGCCCAGCCACGGCGCGCTCTCCACCGGCTGGGCCTGCCCGCATTTGACCAGATAGGGCTTGCCGCTGACGCTGCTCTTGCTCGCGCCCAGTTCGATAAAGGCCTCGCTGGAGCCGATCGCCCCCTTGTCGACGAGGTAGTCGTACTTCTTCTTCAGGTGGGCGGCCGCGTCGGGTGCCGGATACCAGCTGCCGTTGCGGTTGAACTGGCAGTTCGAGCCGGCGAGGTAGGCAAGAAGATGGCTGACTTCGGCCTGCGTGGCAGCCGGCGGCGGGGCGGCGCTGGCGGAAGCGGCGGAAACCGCCAGCGCGGCGGACAGTAGCAGGGAAGACAGGAAAGCAGGTTTCATTGGCAAGGATAGGTCAGTCGTATCCGCTGCATTAGAACGGCATTTGCGTTCCGCTTCAAGCCTCGCGTGGTGCGCGATCCCCTGCCGCGGGCGCAAAGCGTACCCGTTTCTGCGTGAATGCCGGCGCCCTTTTTTCCCCTCTTTTGCAGCTCAGGCGATGGTATCGACCACGCCGCCGTCCACCCGCAATGCCGCCCCGGTGGTGGCCGACGCCTGTCGGGAGCAGACGTACACCACCATATTGGCCACCTCTTCCACGGTGGCCGCGCGCTGCAGGATCGAGCTGGGGCGATGCGCCTTGATGAAATCCGCCGCCACGGCTTCCACGCTGACCCCCGCCTCTGCCGCGGGGCCCTCCAGCATGCCGCGCAGGCCATCCGAGAGTGTCGGGCCCGGCAACACGGCATTGACGGTGACCCCGGTGGCGCGCAGGCGCTTGGCCAGCCCGCGCGATATGGACAGCTGCGAGGTCTTGGAGAAGCCGTAGTGGATCATGTCTTCCGGCACATTGAGCGCCGATTCCGACGAGATAAAGACCACGCGGCCCCACTGCTGCCGCGTCATCCCCGGCAGATAAGCACGCGACAGGCGCACGCCGGACATGACGTTCATCTCGAAGATGTGGGTCCAGTCCTCGTCGCCGAGGTCGAAGAAGTCCTTCAGGCCATAGACGCCGGCGTTGTTGACGAGGATGTCCACGGCCGGCACGGCCGCCACCAGCGCGGCGCAGCCTGCGGCGGTGCCGACGTCGGCCGGCACGCCGCGCAGGCGCGCGCCCGGCACCTGCACGCCGATCGCGCCGATGGCGCGCTCCACGCTTTCCTGGCTGCGGCCGTTGATGACCACGCTGGCGCCGGCCCGCGCCAGCCCGGTAGCGATGGCCAGCCCGATGCCGGCGGTGGAAGCGGTGACCAGCGCGGTCTTGTCCGAGAGATCGATCTGCATGTGAGACTCCAATGTCGAATGGACGACGATTCAATCAAGAAAAGGGGGAAGACGATGCGCGGCAATGCGCATCCGGCCGGTCACGCAATGGCGCCGCCGCCATCGACCAGTACGGTCGAACCCGTGGCGTAGCCTGTGCCCGCCAGGTAGAGGATAGCGTTGGCCACGTCCTCGGGCTGGCCGATGCGCTGCGCCGGCAGCCGCGCGGCCACGCTCTCGTACATCGACTGGCGCGTGGCTGCGTCCAGCTTGTCCCACAGCGGCGTGGCGATCAGGCCGGGCGACACGGTATTGACCCGCACCGGCGACAGTTCCAGCGCCAGTCCGCGGCCCAGCGATTCGAGCGCGGCATTGATGGCACCCTGCAGCACCGAGGTCTTGCTTGGCCGCATGCCCAGAAATCCGGACACCAGCGTCAGCGAGCCGCCTGCGCGAACCGGGACCAGCCGCGCCACGCGATAGGCACCCCAGAACTTGCTGTCCATGGCGGCGTAGGCATCGGCCAGCGGCAGCTGGCGCACCTGCCCGGTGGGCGTTTGCGCGGCGGAAATCACCACGTGGTCCCACGGCTGCGCACCATCCATGAATCGCGCCACGCTGGCGTCGTCGGTGACGTCCAGCGTCGCGCCGGTGACGGCGCCCGCGCTGCCGGCCAGCCCGCGCACGGCGGCGTCGACCTTCTCCCGGGAGCGCGAGGCAATGGTGACGCTCGCGCCGCGGGCGGCAAACCCAGCGGCAGCGGCCAGGCCGATGCCGGAACTACCGCCGACCACCAGGACCCTGGCGTCTTTGAAATCGGGGAACATGGCAAGACTCCTTGAATGCTTGAATGCTTGAATGCACTGGCGAGTGCATTGACCCATGAGGGAAGACAGGAGCGGCAGGAAGCAGGAGCACCGCCCATGCCAACGATTATGGCCATGCGTGGCCGGTCGATCATCCACTCTGGATTGGAAGCACTGTTGGCAGGAATTTGATAATCGGCGGCGGTCGCTGCGACGGCGGCGGCGCCAGCAAGCGCGCCGCGCCACCGCTACAATGCTGCGGTGCAGCTTGCGTCCCACCCCGGGACCTCCCTCCCACTCCACCCTGCCCGACCATGAAGCCGCTCCTGCTTGTCCTCAGCCACGTCAGCGCCGAACACCTTTCCTGGATTGCCGAACAATACGAGGTGCGCTACGCGCCGGACAGCGCCGGCCGGGCCGCGCAGGTCAAAGCATGCGGCGAACGCGTGCGCGCCGTGCTGACGATCGGCTCGGTCGGGCTGAGCGCCGCCGAGATCGACGCCATGCCCGCGCTGGAGCTGGTGTGCGCACTGGGTGCCGGCTACGAGAATATCGCCGTGGCTCATGCCCGGGCGCGCGGCGTCACGGTCGCCAACGGCGCCGGCACCAACGACAGCTGTGTGGCGGACCATGCCATGGCGCTGCTGCTGGCCACCGTGCGCGCCATCCCGACGCTGGACCAGGCCACGCGCGCCGGCAAGTGGCGCACCGTGCTGCCGCTGCGGCCCAATGTCTCGGGCAAGCGCCTGGGCATCCTCGGCCTCGGCACCATCGGGCGGCGCATCGCGCAGCGCGGGCTGGGCTTCGACCTGGAAGTGGGCTATCACAACCGCTCGCCGCGCGACGACGTGCCGTACCGTTACTTCGACAGCCTGGGTGCGCTGGCCGAATGGGCCGATTACCTGGTGATCGCCACGCCGGGCGGCGGCGGCACCCGCCACCTGGTCAGTGCCAAGGTGCTGGCCCAACTCGGGCCGGGCGGGTTCGTGGTGAATATCGCGCGCGGCAGCGTGCTCGACACGGCGGCGCTGGCCGCCGCCCTGCGTGCCGGCACGCTCGGCGGCGCCGGCCTCGATGTGTACGAGACCGAACCCGAGCCGCCCACCGAGCTGTTCGATTGCCCCAACGTGGTCCTGACACCCCACGTGGCCGGCTGGTCGCCGGAAGCCATCAATGCCTCGGTACAACAGTTCCTGGAGAACAGCCGCCTGCACTTCGCCGGCGAGCCGGTGCTCACACCGGTAGGCTGAGCGGAGCCTGCCGGCTGCGCGGGCGAGCCCCCTAGCCCGCCGGAAACACCACCCGCACACGCAGCCCCGGCGCCGCATCTTCCAGCGAGACGCGCGCGCCGTGCGTTTGCGCGATCTCGGCGACGATGGCCAGGCCCAGGCCGCTGCCGCCGGTGGGGGCTTCCGGCACGCGGTAGAAACGGTCGAACACGCGCTCGCGCTCGGCGGCCGGAATCCCGGGGCCATCGTCGCGTACCACGAGTTCCACCGTGTCCGCGCCGGCCCTGCCCTGGGCGGCCGGAATACGGCAGGCCTGCACGTCGACCCTGCCACCGGCCGGCACGTAGCGCAGCGCGTTGTCGATCAGGTTGGTCAGGAGGATGCGCAGCGCATCCACATCGCCGCACACCGCGACCGGGCCCGGGCCGGCATCCAGGCCGAGGTCGATGTGGCGATCGAGCGCTGCCTGGGTCATCTCCGCCACCACATTGCCGGCCAGCACGCGCAGGTCCACCGCCTCGTGGGACGGCAGCGCGGCACCGGGCTCCTGGCGCGCCAGCGTCAGCAACTGGGCCACCATATGGGTGAGCCGCTCCAGACCCTGGCGCAGCTTGCCCACCGCCTCCTGGCGCGCCTCGGCGCTATCGGCGCGCTCCACCAGCTGGACCTGCAACTGCAGCGCGGCCAGCGGCGTGCGCAGCGCATGCGCGGCATCGGCCACGAAGGCGCGCTGGGTATCGATGGCATGCGACAGCCGCGCCAACAACTGGTTGAGCGCCAGCGTCAGCGGCGCAATCTCGTCCGGCATGCGGCTGACGGCCAGTGGCGCGAGCGCATTGGCGTCGCGCTCGCGCACCTCGGCCGCGATCTCGCGCAGGGGCCGCAAGCCCCTCCCCACCGCAATCCACACCAGCCAGCCGATCAGTGGCAGCAGCAGCAGCAAGGGCGCCACGGTGCGCATCGCCATGCGCGCGGCCAACTCGTTGCGCGCCGACATGGGCTGCGCGATCTGCACCACGGCCGGGCCGAGCTGCACGCTGTAGATGCGCCATTCGCCCTCGTCGGTCCTGACATTGGAGAAGCCCAGCTCGGCGCGCGGCGGCAGCGACGGATGCGCGTGCGAAAGGTAAAGGCTGCGGCCCGATCCGTCCCAGATATGGATCACCACGTCTTCGTCGGAATGGAACAAGCTGTCGCCCGGCGCCACTGCTGCGCCTGGCGGCTCCACCGGCCCGAACGACGGCATGACCGGATTGGCGAACTGGCTGGGCAGCGCCGCCGCCACCTGCTTCATCTGGTAGTCGAACAGCGCATTGGCTTCCTGCCGGGCCTGGCCGAAGATCAGCGCGGTGGCGATGGCGATGCCGGCCAGCAAACCCAGCGCCAGCCACCACAGCAGGGTTCTCTGGATCGAACGCATCAGCCCGCACTCCCGGGCGAGGCAGGCGCGCTATCGTCCAGCTTGGGCACGACATAACCCACGCCGCGGATATTGCGGATCAGCGGCGCGCCGAACTTCTTGCGCAGCGCATGGATATACACCTCCACCGTATTGCTGCCCACTTCGTCGCCCCAGCCGTACAGGCGCTCTTCCAGTTGCGGCACCGACCACACCTTGCCGGGCCGCGCCAGCAGCGCCGACAGCAGGCCGAACTCGCGCGCGGAGAGTTTCACCGGCTCGCCGTCGAGGGCGACCTCGCGCGTGGCCGGATTGATCACGATGGCGCCGTAGCGCAGCAGCGGCTCGGCACGCCCTTCGGCGCGGCGCGCCAGCGCGTGCATGCGCGCCGCCAGCTCCTGCAGGTCGAAAGGCTTGACCAGGTAATCGTCGGCACCGGCGTTGAGGCCCGCCACGCGATCGGCCACGGCGTCGCGCGCGGTCAGGATCAGCACTGGCGTGTTCACGCCGCGCGCGCGCAGCGCGGCCAGCACCTCCAGCCCCGAGCGGCGCGGCAAACCGAGATCGAGCAGGATCAGCGCGTAGCAGGGCTCGCCGTCCGGGCCGCCGGACGGGGTGGCGGCCGCCAGGCCAGCCTCGCCGTCCTGCACCCAGTCGACTGCAAAGCCCTCCTGGCGCAGCGCGGTCTTCACGCTATCGCCGATCATGGCGTCGTCTTCCACCAGCAATACTCGCATGGTCAGGTCCGGGGTCAGCTTGATGGTTAAGCGGTTAAGTGGAGAAGGGTGAAACGTAGCGGTTTTGCCCGCCGTGGGCGAGCGCTTCGGCCAGCGCCTGCGCCAGCCCGGGCAGGGAGGGGAACTGCGCCGTGATGACATGGACGGGCAAGCTTTCCAGGTAGGCGGCCATACGGCCCTTCGCCGTAAACCGCGCGTTGAATGCGGAGGCCTGCAGCGCGGGCACGAAGCGCGGCACGATGCCGCCGCCCAGGTAAACGCCACCGCGCGCGCCCAGCACCAATGCAATATCGGCCGCCACGGAGCCGAGCAGGCCACAGAATACGGCGAACGCGCGCTGGCATATCGGGTCGGCGTCCCGGATGGCACCCTCGGTGACCTGCGCCGGCGCAAGCGGCCGCGCCAGGGGCGTACCCGTTTCTGCGTGCAGCGCCGCGTGGATCAGCGATAGTCCCATGCCCGACAGAAGACGCTCGGCCGAGACCCGGCCAAAGGCCTTGTGCGCCGCGCGCCAGGCAATCCATTCATCGTCGGTGTCGGGCATCAGCTCGATATGGCCGCCCTCGCCGGCCAGCGCCACCGCCGGGCCGCTGCGTGCCGGCACCAGGCCGGACACGCCCAGCCCGGTGCCGGGCCCGACCAGCGCCATCGGCGCGCCGGCCACGGCGGTACCTTCGCGCAGCAGCGTCAGGCCGCCTTTGCCGAGATGCGGCAAACCCAGCGCCAGCGCGGTGAAATCGTTGATGGCCAGCAGCAGGTCCAGCCCGAGCGCGCGCTGCATCTCCGAGATGGAAAAGGCCCAGGCGTGGTTGGTCAGCTTCACGCGGTCGCCGGTCACCGGATTGGCAAGCCCCACCGCCGCGTAGCGCGGCCGCGCGCCGCCGCTCGGCAGCGCCGCCAGGTAATGGCGAATGGCGGCCTCCAGCGAAGGGTAGTCGGCCACCTTGAACGCGGTGACCGGCCCGATGCGCTGCGGCGCGGTTTCCAGTGCAAAGCGCACATTGGTGCCGCCGACGTCGCCAAGCAAGCGTGGATAGCCAGGCATGGCGTCAGGCCGAGAAGACATCGGTGCCGTGGCGATGGCGGCTCATCACCAGGCTGACCGGCAACGCCGGGGTCGGGCCCTTGCAGGCGCGCGCGAACACCGCGGCCTTGACCGCGCCCGCGAACGACAGGAAGACGCGATCGGCAGCCAGCAGCGCCGCCAGGTTGAGCGTGACGCGCGCATGCGGCGCCTCTCGCGGATGCGTCACCAGGTAGCCTGGCTGCGTATCGGACAGGGCCCGCTCCAGCTCCGGCGCCTCCGGGAACAGCGAGGCGGTGTGGCCGTCCTCGCCCATGCCGAGCACCACCACGTCGGGCTGGCGCCAGGCCGCGTTCAGCCGCGCGACGGCGCCGGCCGGATCGGCCACCTCGGCGGCATCGGCCACCAGCGGCACAAAGGCCGCCTTGGCTGCGGCGTCGCGCAGCAGGTGCCGGCGCACCAGCGCGCCGTTGCTGTCCTCATGGTCCGGCGGCACCACGCGCTCGTCGACCAGCGTGATGGTGACGGCCTCCCAGCGAACAGTGCGGTGGCGCAGGCGCTCGAACAACGCCACCGGCGAGCGGCCGCCGGACACCGCCAGCACGGCCCAGCCGTTCACGCCGATGGCAAGCGCGAGCGCATGGCCCACCGAGATCGCCATCGCTTCGGCCAGTTCCGCCTCGGAGGTATGTTCGTAGCGTCGCATGGCTCTGTCTCCTGTCAGGGTAAGGGTAGGGTGATAGGTGGCAAGGGTTGCCAGGAAATCCTGCGCCGGCGCGGCCTACACCTCTTCGTGCCAGAGCGAACCGTCGCGCGACATCAGCGCGGACGATGCGGCCGGCCCCCAGGTGCCGGCGGTGTACGGCTTGGGCGGCACGGTGCTCTGGCCCCAGGTGTCGAGGATGGGCTCCACCCAGCGCCAGGCCTGCGCCTGCTCGTCCCGGCGCACGAACAAGCCGAGCCGGCCGCGGATGACGTCGAGCAGCAGGCGCTCGTAGGCGCCCGCGCGGCGCACCTTGAAGGAGTTGGCGAAGTCCAGGTCGAGCGAAGTGGGCGCGAGCGCCACGGTGTCGCCCGGCTGCTTGACCAGGAAGTACAGGCGGATGCTCTCCTCGGGCTGCAGCCGGATCACCAGGCGGTTCTGCGGCGACAGCGTCAGCGGGCGCGGGAAGATCGCATGCGGCACATCGCGGAAGTGGATCACGATCTCCGCCACGCGCGACTGCATGCGCTTGCCCGTGCGCAGGTAGAACGGCACGCCCGACCAGCGCCAGTTGGCGATCTCGGCCTTGATCGCGACGAAGGTCTCGGTATGGCTGTCGGCCGCAATACCCTTCTCGTCCAGGTAGCCCGGCACCGGCTTGCCGCCCACGGCGCCGGCGCGATACTGGCCACGCACGGTCTTCTCGGCCACGTCCTGCGGCGTGATGGGCTTGAGCGCCTTCAGTATCTTGATCTTCTCGTCGCGGATGGCGTCTTCGGACAGGCTGGTGGGCGGCTCCATCGCCACCATGCACAGCAGTTGCAGCAGGTGGTTCTGCACCATGTCGCGCAGCGCGCCGGTGCGGTCGTAGAAGTCGCCGCGCGTTTCCACGCCGAGTTCCTCGGCGATGGTGATCTGCACATCCTGCACCCATTCGCGGCGCCAGAGCGGCTCGAACAGCGCATTGCCGAAGCGGATCGCCATCAGGTTCTGCACCGACTCCTTGCCGAGATAGTGATCGATCCGGTAGATCTGGTCTTCCGCGAAGAACTGGGCCACGGCCGAGTTGATCGCGTCGGAAGAAGGCAGGTCATGCCCCAGCGGCTTTTCCAGCACGATGCGGACATTGGGATGATTGAGGCCCGTACGCGCCAGTTGCTCGCAGATGGGCACAAAAATATGCGGCGCGGTGGCGAGATAGCAGACGACCACCGCGGGCGCCCGCTCCAGCACCTTGCGCGCCAGCGCGTCGAAATGCGCAGGCTCGCGCGCATCGGCCTGCACGTAGCTGACGCGGGCCAGGAAGCTGGCCCAGGCCTCCGGCGGCGCATGCTCGAGGCCGGGACGCACGCTTTGCTCCAGCGAGCCGACATAGTCCCCGGTGGAAAGCGGATGGCTGCCGGTGGCAAGAATGCGGGCGGCGGGGTGCAGCAATCCCGCGCGATGCGCATCGAACAGCGCCGGCAGCAGCTTGCGCCGCGCCAGGTCCCCGGTGCCGCCGAACAGCACCATGTCGAAATCGGGCATGCTCACCCTGTACTCCTTGTCTTGGCCAGCGTGAATACGGCGCAAGGTCCCGGAGGGCCCCGAATCAACCGGCGCGCGTCACTCTACTGAGGGCGCGATGCGTCGCATAAGTTCCAGCCAGTTTACGTGAGTCGCCGCCGCTTGGCGAGGCGTGGCCGGCACCAGCCGGCGGCGAACGGGCGCCTGCTCCCGTGCAGGGACTAGCCGCCGAGCAGCCCCACCCACAGCGTGCGCGCCTGCAGCTGATAGGCACGGGTGGCCTCGATCAGGGCGCGGCGGGGCGCCGGGTCCATGATGGCCTCGGGCAGCAGCGGATCGCGCACAATGGCGCGGATGATGGCGCGCACCACCAGCATGGTTTCGCGCGCGCCGGCGTCCGGCGCCATGCGCGCCACTTTTGCGCGGCTGCGCTCGAGCTGGGCCAGCGCGCGGCGATAGGTCGATTGCAGCGTCGGCACGTCCCATAGCCGCGCCATGCGCGCGGCGGTATCCGCATCGAACTCGCGCCCGACGAAGAGCAGGCTCGCGCCGGCCATGCCGAGCCGGGACAGCGTCGCGCGCATGGCCGGGGCACCGCCGGCGAGATTGTCGGGGCGGACATTGATGCCGGCCGCGAGCGGGCGAAAGCCGGACAGCGCCAGCGCGCGCTCATGGTGCCGCCATGCGGTCTTTGCGCTGCGCGCCACGGCGGCGTCCTGCACCACCAGCCAGTTTCCGCTCCACTGCTCCAGCCGGCTTTCCTTTTCGAACCAGTGCTCGACTTCGTCGTAGACCGGATTGCCTTCCGGCACCACCGCGTAGCAGCCGCGCTCGGTCTTGACGATGCGGCCTTGCCGCTGCAGCCGCGTCAGGGCCACGCGCACGCTCGGCGTGCCGATGCCCATCACCTCGGCACCGCGCGCCAGCAGTTGCACCGGCAGGGCTCGCTCGGGGTGGCCGAAGAGCAGGTCGAGCACCAGGTCGGTGGCGGAAGGCTCGCGGATCTCAATGTCGTGCATGGGTGACGCCGGGGGGCACCGTGGGCAGCCTGGGAACGGGAAACGACGCGGGGCGTCCAGTCAGTTCGGTGAAGGGTAAACGAGAAATATTTCTTTTCATGACACATATATATCATTTGGTGAAATATTCCGGTATTTGGAGAAACACCTAGGCGAACACCTAGGCGAACACCCCGGTGAGCCAGGGCAACCCCAGGCAAACCGAAACCAGCCTGCCCACCAACGACGCGACCACGATCATGGACAATCTGCCCAACCCATATGTCAGGACCGAAACCACCGGCCCGGTATATACCATCATTCTGGACCGCGCCGACAAGCGCAACGCCGTGGACGGCCCCATGGCGCTGGCGCTGCGGACGGCCTTTACGCAGTTCGAGTCCGACCCCGCGCTGCGAGTGGCAGTGCTGTGGGGCGCTGGCGGGCACTTCTGCGGCGGCGCGGACCTGTCAGCGGTGGGCGACCCCGCGCGCCGCCACGAACTCGATCCGCAAGGCGGCGGCGCGGGGCCGATGGGGCCTAGCCGGATGGCCTTGTCCAAGCCGCTGATTGCCGCGGTCAGCGGCTATGCGGTGGCGGGCGGGCTGGAACTGGCGCTGCTGGCGGACCTGCGCGTGGCCGAGCGCGACGCGGTGTTCGGGGTCTTCTGCCGGCGCTGGGGCGTGCCGCTGATCGACGGCGGCACGGTACGGTTGCCGCGCATCGTCGGCATGAGCCGTGCGCTCGACATGATCCTGAGCGGCCGCGCGGTAGCCGCCGGAGAGGCGCTGGCGATGGGCCTGGCCAACCGCGTGGTCGAGCCGGGCCAGGCCCGCGCTGCCGCCGAGGCGCTGGCGCATGAGCTGGCGGCGTTTCCCCAGCGTTGCATGCTGGCCGACCGTGCCTCCGCCTACGGGCAGTGGGACCTGCCGCTGGCCGACGCCCTGCGCGCCGAGGGCGCCAATGGCACCCCGGTCGTGTTCGAGGAAGGCATCCAGGGCGCCGCCCGCTTTGTCGGCGGCGCCGGGCGGCATGGCGATTTCTCCGGCTGAAGCGCTCGCCGGAGCTCGCGCCAATCCGGGGCGAACGCACCCCGGACCATCAAAGCGTACCCGTTTCTGCGTAAGAAAAAACCAGGGAGAGACAGCACCATGGCACCCACCACGCTTGCGTTGATCCGCCGCGGCGCGGCCCAGCACGGCCCCCGCACCGCCATCGTCTTCGGCGGGCAAAGCCTGACCTTTGGCGAAGTCGATGCGCTTAGCGCGCGCCTTGCCCACGCGCTGCAGGCGGCCGGCGCTGGCCCGGGCGAGCGCGTCGCGCTGCTGCTCAATAACGGCCTGCACAGCATCCCGCTGGACTTCGCCTGCGTCAAGGCCGCGCTCAACCGCGTGCCGCTGAACGCGCGCCTGTCATTGGCCGAGCACCAGCGCATGTTGCTGGACACCGGCTGCCGGATGCTGGTATTCGGCCCCGATCTCGCCGAGCGTGCACAAGCGCTGCGCCAGGCTTTGCCGGAACTCGCCTGCCATGGCCTGGGTGCGAGCCTGGATGGCGGCATCGATCTGCTCGCCGCGGCGCAGTCGCGGCCCGCCACCGATCCTCCGGTGCAGGTCGCCGAGGACGACGTCATCCTGACCTTGTTTACCTCGGGCACCACCGGCACCCTCAAGGCCGCCCGGCATACGCAAGCCTCCTACGCGGCGATCTGCCGCAACGTGCTGCTCAACCTGCTGCCCGCCGCGCCCGACGACGCGATGCTGCATGCCGCCTCGCTGATCCATGCCAGCGGCGTGTTCGTGCTGCCGTTCTGGCTGCGCGGCGGCAAGACCGTGATCCTGCCCGGCTTCGAGCCCGCGAGCTTCCTCGCGGCGATCGAGCGCGAACGCGTCACCGCCATCAACCTGGTGCCGACCATGCTGCAGATGCTGGTGAGCTTGCCGGCCATGGCTACCTGCAAGGCCGACGCGCTGCGCTACGTCATCTACGGCGCGTCGCCGATGCCACGCCCGGTGATCGAGCGCGCCATGGCGATCTGGGGCCAGCACCGTTTCTGGCAGTACTACGGCCAGACCGAGGTGCCCCTGTGCCTCGCCGTCCTGCGCCCGGAGGACCATCACGGCGAGCGGCTCGGCGCTTGCGGCCAGGTGGCGCTGGACGTGGAACTGCGTCTGCTGGACGAAGCCGGCAACGACGTGCCGCCCGGCCAGCCGGGCGAGATCGCGGTACGCGCGCCGTCCAGCGTGGCCGGCTATCACGACGCCCCCGAACTCACCGCGCAGACCTTCCTGCCCGACGGCTGGGTGCGCACGCGCGATATCGGCGTGTTCGATGCCGACGGCTTCCTGCACCTGAAGGACCGCACCTCCGACATGATCGTCAGCGGCGGCTACAACGTGTATCCCGGCGAAGTCGAGAACGCGCTGCTGACGCATCCAGCCGTGCGCGAATGCGCGGTGATCGGCCTGCCCGACGAGAAGTGGGTCGAGGCAGTCACCGCCGTGATCGTGCTGCACGCCGGGCAGGCGGCGAGCGATGCGCTGGCGGCCGAGCTGGTCGAACACCTGGCTGCGCGGCTGGCCTCATACAAGAAGCCGCGCCACGTGCTGTTTGCCACGGAGCTGCCCAAGACCGCGGTGGGCAAGCTGAACCGGCGCGGATTGCGCGACCGCTATCGCGACGGCGGGGCCGCCTGAGCCAGCCGGGGCGGCAGTGCTTGCGGCAGTACCTGCTCAAGCCGGCGGGAACAAGCCGCCATCGTGCCCGGCGATCGGCGCGGCCAGCCGGGCATCGCCTCGGGGTGGCCGAAGAGCAGGTCGAGCCACGGCCGGTTCCAGGACAGGGGCGCGACAAAGCGTACCCGTTTCTGCGTAGCATCCGCGCGCCCCCGCGACAGGGATCGCCATGTCGCAGCAACCCCATGTCACACTGCGCACTACGCAAGCACTCCCCGCCCTCCCCGACGCCATGACAACCCTGACCATAGCCGCAGCACAGACCACTTCCATTGCCGGCGATATCCAGGCAAATATCGCCCGGCATCTTCGCTTCATGCAGACCGCGGCGGATCATGGCGTACAGTTCCTGGTGTTTCCCGAACTGTCGCTGACCGGCTACGAGCGAACGCTGGCGCGCGCGCTGGCCATCCGGCCGGACGACGCGGTGCTGCACCCCTTGCGCGAATTCGCACAGCATAGCGGCATGATCGCGGTGGTGGGTATACCGGTGCGCGCCGATAACGGCGCCGGCGTATACATCGGCGCGCTTGTGCTGCAAACCAACGGCGAGATCGGCACCTACACAAAGCAGCATCTGCATCCAGGAGAGGAAGCCGCATTTGTGCCTGGTCGCGGCGGCCAGGCCGTCAACGTCGCGGGACATCAGGCCGCGCTGGCAATTTGCGCCGAAATCACGCAACCGGACCATGCACGCATGGCCGCGCAAGCCGGCGCCGGGATCTATGCGGCGGGGATGCTGCTCACCGAAGCCGGCCATGCGCCGGAGACCGGGTTGCTCGCGGGATATGCGGCCGATCACGATATGGCGGTGCTGATGGCGAATCATGGCGGCGCCACCGGCGGCTGGGAAGCGGTCGGACGCAGCGCCATCTGGGCCGAAGGCGGGCGCGCCGTGGTGGCCGCGCCCGGTCCCGGCAATGTGCTGGTGAAGGCAACGCGCGAAGCGGGCCGCTGGTCGGGCCAGGTGGTGCCGGTGCCAGGCGCATTGCCGGCAGCCTGATCAGCACCGCCTTGCTTCGGCTGCGCTGCGCCAGCCGGTCACGGTCACGGTCACGGTCACGATTCCAGCTTGCCGGCTTGCTGCCGCGCAATCAGTGCCGCCAGGCGTGGATCGCGCGCTGCGAACACATCGAACAGCCCGAGCGCGGCCAGGCCCGGCAACAAGGCCAGCAAATCCGCTTCGGCCGCCGCGCGGCTGGCGTCGTCGTGCCGTGCATCGCTCAGCACGCGCCAGCTCGCCAGCAGCGCGCCGACGCTGCCTTTGCGCACGGCCAGTCCGTTGGCCTGGACAGTATCGACGCCATCGGGCAACAAGGCTTCCGGCTTCATGCATCCTCTCCCTTCAGCGCGGCACCGAGCACACCATGCATGGCCGGACCGGCCGCGACAATGCCCTGGCAGCCCCAGCCAAACGGCTTGCCGTCGAGCGCCGTCACGGTGCCGCCGGCCTCGCTCACCAGCAGCGCGCCCGGCAGCCAGTCGTAATAGTCCTGTGCGCATTCCCAGTAGCCATCGATCGCACCGCCGGCCACCAGCGCCAGCAACAGGGACGTGGGCCCATGGACGCGCAGCCCGAACACCTGCGGCAGCAGGCGCCCAAAGCGGCTGAGAAAGTCCGCGGTGTCCTCGCGCACCTGGCCCGGCCAGTTCGGGTGAGCGGTG
Source organism: Cupriavidus sp. 96C5-1 (assembly GCF_057798855.1). Lineage (NCBI taxonomy): Bacteria > Pseudomonadati > Pseudomonadota > Betaproteobacteria > Burkholderiales > Burkholderiaceae > Cupriavidus > Cupriavidus sp. 96C5-1. The sequence goes on from NZ_JBYOJU010000014.1 coordinate 55,070, forward strand.
GCAATCATTGCCGATGCCAGCCTGCCGCGCGCATTGACCCGCAGTGGCTGCCCATCGCAATCGGCGCCCTGGCCGGCCACCGCGCGATAGGTGCGCCCGGTGGCCGGGTCGTGCACCAGCGACAGCGCCGGCTTGCCCTGCACCACCAGGCACAGCGCAATGGTCCAGCCCGGCATGCCGCTGAGGTAATGCAGCGCGCCGTCGATCGGGTCGCAAACCCAGTAGGCGTCCGCGTATTCCGAGGCCTGCCGCGTGCCGCTCTCCAGTTCCTTGTCGGAAAACGGGATCTCCGGCCAGCGCTCCAGCAGGGTCTGTTTCAGTACCTTGCCCACGGCGCCGCTGTGGTGGTCGAAGCCAACGCGCAGCGCCTCGAAATCGGCCGGCGCGCTGCGCGGCTGCTGCGCGCGCAACCGTCCTCCCTGTTCGGCAAGCAGGGCGGTCAGCGTGTCGAGCACGGCGGCCAGCGGCTGCCCGAAGCGGGCCGGGAGGGTCGGGGTATCTGATCTGGCATTCACGATGGATCGCTCCTGGGGTGATGGGTGTAGCCAGTCTATGCATGTGCCCGATTGCCTGCTAACGATAGAATGCCAATTTATGATTCAAATGGGCCATCCCGATGTCGCTACTGGAAATCCGCCCGATCGCGCATCCCGCCTCGCGCGAACAAGTGCCGCACCAGCATGCGCAGGGGCAGCTGTTCACGGTGAAATCCGGCGTGGTCAGCATCGAGGCCGGCGGCGGCCGCTGGCTGATGCCGACCGGCTGCATCGGCTGGGTCCCACCGTACGAAGCCCACGGTGCCCACATGCACGGATCGATGGCCGGCATGAGCCTGTACTTCACCGAAACGTGGAGCCGCGCCTCGATGCCGGCCGCTCTCAAGGTGGTGCGCCTGTCGCCGTTGCTGGCCGCCTTGCTCGATACGCTGGCCCGGGCCGAGCCGCCCGCCGGGCCGGCGCGCGAGCACTACCTGGCGGTCTTTGCCGACGACTTCACCCGCCAGCCGGCGCAGACGCTGTTCCTGCCCATGCCGCAGGAACCCCGGCTGCTGCGCATGGCCACTGCGCTGCTCGCCACCCCCGACGACAACACCGGCCTGGACGGCTGGGCCGGGCGCATCGGCATGGCCCGCCGCACCCTGACCCGCCGCTTCCAGGCCGACACTGGCTGGAGCCTGACGCAATGGCGCCAGCAACTGCGCATGCTCACGGCCATGGAACGCCTGGCCGCCGGGGAAAGCGTCACCGCCGTGGCGCTCGGCCTCGGCTACGCCAGCGTCAGCAGTTTTATCGCCTTGTTCCGCCGCTATACCGGAATGACGCCGCGCGCATACCTGGCGGCTGGCCGGGATTGAGGCCCGGCAGGGCAACGGCGCCGGCCCGGCACCTGAGCAGCCTGTCAGATTGAATTCCAATATTCACAGCAGGCAACGCGGACAATCGATCCGATATGGCGGCCCCCCTGGACACAGACTGTTGCGTAATTTGCAGCAAATAATGCCGAATATCCATTACGTCCGGCTTATGAAATATTTGAAAGAATTCGGCGCCTCGGTAGTAATTCGGATTGCATTCCCCCCAATCGCCGGGTTTCTCCCGATTTCTCGTTTTCCATAGTCCGGACAACGCTCGCGCCAAGGCATAATTGAAACGTACGGCCAAAAGTCACATCGGCTACCGTGCAGGCAATGGCCATGTTCCTGAACGGAACGGCAGGATGCCGGCAGACGGATCGATGCATTCAGACTGCGATATTGAAGCCAAGGATTGGCCCATGCCTTTTAAAATTGATCTGGCCACCGTACTCTTGCTTCACACCACGTCGCTGATCGCGGGAGCCCTGGGCATCCTGAATATAAGGCGGAAATCGCCGGTATCGCGGGGGCTCGGCAGGCTGGCCTTCGCGCTGACGAGCCTGGCATGCGGCGCCACCCTGGCGGGCCTGGGCGAGCAGGCCGCGATACCGCACTGGCTATGGACCCATCTGAGCCTGCTGCTCGGCACCAGCGGCTATGCACTGCTGTGGGCCGGCATGCGCGCCATGAGCGGCAGGCGGCGTGCGCTGCGCTCGGTGATCGTGCTGGTGCCGGCCGTCTGGTTCCTGGCTGGCATCGTCACCGAGTTCACGGCGACCGACGCGCTGCGGGCCAGCGCATTCCACCTGACCGCGGTCTCGTTCCTGGCCGCGTCCGCCGTGGAGATCTGGAAAGACCGGTGCAGCGAGCCGCTGCACTCGCGCCTCGCCCTGGTGGCCTGCCTGGCCGCCAGCGCGGCCATCTATGCGACGCGGCTGGTCTGCATCGTTGGCGATATACGTACGTCGTTCGACATGGCCACGGCGTTCTTCCTGCAGATCTTCTGCAATTTCGCCATCGCCATCCTGGTCATCGCGCTGGTAAGAGAACGCGCCGAAGCCGATCTCCGGCTGGCGGCGCAAACCGATGCGCTGACCGGGGTGGGCAACCGGCGCTGGTTTCTCGAGCGCCTGCCCCCCAGGCCACTGCCCGGCAGTGCCGTCGCCATCCTCGATCTGGATCGCTTCAAGGAGATCAACGACCGCTTCGGCCATCCCGCCGGGGACCGCGTGCTGACCGCATTTGCAAAGACCGTGCAGGGGCACTTGCGCAAGGGCGATGTCTTCGCAAGGTACGGCGGCGAGGAATTCGTGCTTTTCCTGCCGGCAGTCAGCGCAGGCAGGGCGATGGAGATCGCGGAGCGGCTGCGCAAGCGCGCCGAAGGGCTGGCGATCGATATCGACGGACTGCCGGTGCGCATCACCGTCAGCATCGGCATCGCCTGGGTCGATACCGGCACCAGGCCATGGGAGGCCTGGATCCAGGCTGCCGACCGCGCCTGTTACGCCGCCAAGCGCGCTGGCCGCAACCGTGTGACGCGACATGACGGGCAGGCCATGGCTGCCTGAACAGGCGTGGGCGCGCCTCAGGGCTTCGGGAACCCATAGTCCCTCTACCCGGCAGATCCGCGTCCTGCGGGCCTCATGCCAGGTCTCGCGGCCCAGCCTCTGCGCCTGCCGGTGGGGTGAGGCCAAGCCGGGCAGGAGACGCACCCTCGGCAAACAAGCAGCAACCCATCCGCTCTTGTATGCTACGGCTATTGCCGCCGATGTTGGTAGACCAGCCATGAGCCACAAATCCCGGAGCCTGCTCCAGTCGGTTTTCAGTCACCCGCTGAGCAACAATATCCACTGGCGCGAGGTCGAGACCCTGCTCCAGCAACTCGGCGCGAGCGTCGAGCCGATCCAGGGCGCCCGCTTCAGGGTCGTGCTCAACCAGTACGAGTTCTACCTCCACCATCCGCACCACGGCAACGTCTGCGCCAAACAGGAAATCAAGCACCTGCGCGATTGCCTGGTGGCCGCGGGCGTCAGCCCGCCGGTCGACGACGACAAGCCGAAGTGAGCCCGCGCCCGGCCAGACCGGAACCATGACGGCAGCCTTCCCTGCCCGCCCGGGCGAGCAGCGGCCGCCAGACGCCGGCCGCCCCCCATCAACGGTGTGATGCCTTGAGCCTTGCACCTTACCCCTTGCCCCTTGCCCCTCCATTGCTTCAGCCAACCGGAATCCCCATGACCGCTTTGTCCGACTTTCCCATCGCCACCAAATGGCCCGCGCTGCGTCCGGACCGGATCCAGCTGTATTCGCTGCCCACGCCCAACGGTGTCAAGGTCTCCATCATGCTGGAGGAGACCGGCCTGCCCTACGAGCCGCACCTGGTGCGCTTCGATACCAACGAGCAGTACTCGCCGGAGTTCCTGTCGCTCAGCCCCAACAACAAGATCCCCGCGATCCTCGATCCCAACGGGCCGGACGACAGGCCGCTGGGCCTGTTCGAATCCGGCGCCATCCTGCTCTACCTCGCCGACAAGAGCGGCAAGTTCATCCCGCAGGACGCCGGCGGCCGCTACGAGACCATCCAGTGGCTGATGTTCCAGATGGGCGGCATCGGCCCGATGTTCGGCCAGGTCGGGTTCTTCAACAAGTTCGCCGGCAAGGAATACGAAGACAAGCGCCCGCGCGACCGCTACGTGGCGGAAGCCAGGCGCCTGCTGGCCGTGCTGGACACCCGGCTGGCGGACCGCGCATGGATCATGGGCGACGCCTACACCATCGCCGATATCGCCACCTTCCCGTGGGTGCGCAACCTGATCGGCTTCTACGAAGCCGGCGACCTGGTGGGCATCGGGGATTTCAAGCATGTGACACGCGCGCTCGAAGCCTTCCTGGCACGGCCCGCGGTGGTGAGAGGCCTGGATATTCCGAAGCGCGTATGAACGTGCCAACCCGTCGGATGCAGATCGACGATCAACATTGGAGCCATGCCGGTGCCGCTGATTCAGTTTGATGCCCTCGCGTCGGATTTGCCGACGGCGTGGAAATCGTCGGTGGTGGGGCAGGTCGGCCCCGCCCGCATCAAGGTTCTCCGCATGGACGCACAGCCCTATGAAGCCGAGACGCACGACTACAACGAGGGCCTGTTCGTGGTGAGCGGGCAGTTGATGCTACAGGTCGAAGCCGAAACCGTGGTGGTCCGGCCAGGGCAGATGTACCTCGCCCCGGCCGGGGTCTCGCATGCCGTGCTGCCGGGCAGCCATGGCACGCTGGTGATCGTCGACGTCTGATCTCGTGGACCCGCTCAGCCTCCCGTGGCCTTGGCCGCGCCAGGCTCGTCCGGCAGGATCAGGGCCTTCGGGACCTGGTCCAGTCTGGCCCGCGAAACAAGGTAGTAGAGCAGGGCCGGCACCAGCAGGCCCACGATCCACGAGATGTCGACGCCGCCCAGCGCCGCTACCCACGCGCCGGTGTAGAAGCTGGTGGCAATCAGCGGCATCTGCACCAGCACGCCCAGCGCGTAGACCACGATGCCCGCCATGTTCCAGCGGCCGTAGCGCCCGTCCGGATCGGAGAGCGCCGGCACATCATAGCGCTCCCGGGTAACGAAGTAATAGTCCACCAGGTTGATCGCGCTCCACGGCGTGAAGAAGGCGAGGAGGAACAGCAGGAAGGCGGAGAACTCCTTCAGGAACGCGCGCTCGCCGGCCAGCGCCAGCGCTGTCGACAACCCGACCATCAGCAGGATAAAGCCAAGCCGCGCGCGGCTGGAGATGGTGCGCTGCCCGCCAAAGCCCGTGATGATGGCGGCCACCGACATCACGCTGCCATAGGCATTCAGCGTGGTGATGGTGAGCTTGCCCAGCGCAATGGTCAGGTACAGCAGCGCCGCCACGGCCCCGCTGGCGCCAAGGCCGACGATGAACGATACCTCGTGTCCGGCGAAACGGTCGCCTGCCAGGGCCGCGGCAAACACGCCGAACACCATGGAGACTTGCGCACCCAGCACCGAACCCGCGCCCACCGCAAGGAACGTCTTGAGCGCAGAGGTAGAGCGTGGCAAATAGCGGGAATAGTCGGCCACGTACGGGCCATAGGCAATCTGCCACGAAGCCGACAAGGACACTGCAAGCAGGAACGAGCCCACCGTGAAGTGGCGGTTCTGCAGCAGCGCACCGATGTCGTGCCCATGCAGCAGGCTGGCGAACAGGTAGAGAAAGGCCAGCACGCCGACGATGCTGGAGATGCGGCCCATCGTATGAATGGTCCGGTAGCCGAGCGCGGCCAGCATCACCACCAGTGCGGCGAACACGAGAATGGCGCTCGTACTGCCGATGCCAAGGAAGTGGCCGAGCGCCTGGCCGGCCAGCACCATGCCGCCGGCGGAGAAGCCCACGTACATGATGCAGACCAGCACCAGCGGGATAATGGCGCCGTAGACGCCAAACTGGACGCGGCTGGAGATCATCTGCGGCAGCCCCAGTTGCGGGCCCTGGGCCCCATGCAGCGCCATCACGGCGCCACCGATCACCTGGCCAACCAGCAAACCCGCCAGCGACCAGAAGACATCGCCGCCGAGCACCACCGCCAGCGCCCCCGTTACCACGGCGGTCACCTGCAGGTTGGCGCCGAGCCACAGGGTGAACTGGCTGAACAGACTGCCGTGCCGCTCCGACTCGGGGATGTAATCGATCGAGCGGCGTTCGATCAGCTTGCGCGGGGCCGCGCCGGATCCTGGGGCTTCCATCTCTGTCTCCTGAATATGTTGTGCGCTGCCATGCGGCGGCCCGAGGGACGCCGATGGGCAGTCGGTTGCCGAGAGGGGTGGGCGATCGCCTAGCGGAGCAAGGACCGCGCAATCACCGTGCGCTGGATCTCGGAGGAGCCTTCGTAGATCCGCAGGATGCGCGCATCGCGCACCAGGCGCTCCAGCGGCATCTCGCGCGTAAAGCCGTAGCCACCGTGGATCTGCAAGGCCGTATCCGTCACGAAGGCCACGGTTTCGGATGCGTAGAGCTTGGCCATCGAGGCGTGGTCGGTGAAGGGCTCGCCGGCCCCGCGCATGACCGCGGCCTGCAAGGTAAGCAGCCAGGCGGCTTCGAGCCGTGTCTTCATGTCGGCAAACATCCACTGCAGGCCCTGCTTGCGCGACAGCGGTTCGCCGCCAACCTCGCGCTGCCTGGCCCAGTCGACCGCCGCTTCGAGCGCGGCCTCCGCAATGCCGAGGCTGGTGGCGGCCACGTCCAGGCGGCTGTTGTCCAGCACCTTCATGGCCGTGCGAAAGCCGCTGCCCTCTGCGCCAAGCCGGTTCGCGGCCGGGACGAAGCAGTCGAGCGCCACTTCGTGCGCGGGTGCGCCGCGGATGCCCATCAGCTTTTCAGCCGGGGCAACCTCCACCCCCGGCGTCTTCCGGTCGACCACGAAGGCGCTGATACCGCGCGTCCCCGCCTCGGGATCGGTCTTCGCGTAGACCACGATGAAATCCGCTGCGTTGGCATTGGAGATGAAATGCTTCACACCGCGCAGGCGGTAGCCATCGCCCTCCGGAGTGGCGCGCGTCGCCATGTCCGCGGGATTCGACCCGGCCCGTGGCTCGGTCAGCGCAAAAGCGCCAAGCTTCGCGCCGGCCGCGGCGTCGGGCAGGTAGCGCTCACGCAGGCTGTCGTCGCCGCCGATCAGGATCGAATCGGTGGCGAGGTAATGCGCCCCGATCATCGAGGAGGTGGAGGCGCAGGCCCTGGCAATCTCGACCAGCGACAGGATCAGCGCAACGGGAGAAGCGTCGATGCCGCCCCAACGCTCCGGCAGGTTCATGCCCATGATGCCGAGTTCGGCAAGCAGCGGAACATAACGCGTGGTCGAGGCTTCGTCGCGGTCGATCTCGGCCGCCTTCGGCGCGAGTTCGCTGCGGGCGAACCGCCCGATGGCATCGCCGATCTCGAGGTCGGCCGGCTGCACGCCCAATCGTTTATGCATGTTGATTCTCCATGTTGGTGTCTTCCGGTGTTGTGCCAGCGCCCGGGCGATGGTGCACGGCAGGCTTGAGCGCTTCAGGTCCCAGCGCCCCGCTCGCGCGCAGGGCCGGCACGGCGTCGCCGGCGATGCCGAGGGTTGCCAGGATGGCGTCCGTGTGCTCACCCAGCGCGGGAGCGGTGGTCACCCGATTGGCGCGGTAGCCGGAGAACTTCACGGGCTGCGAGGGCAGGCGGACCTTGCCGCCGCGCGCATCCGGCACCTCGGTCAGCAAGCCGCGGTAAGCGGCATGGTCGCTCTCCATCGCCTGTTTCACATTGCGGATGGGGGCGACTGGAATGCCCGCGGCGCTAAGCAAGCGGTTCACTTCCTCGACCGTGCGCGTGGCGGACCATGCCTCGATGCATGCCCGCAGATCGGCCTCGGCGCTGCAGCGCGAGTGATCGTCGGCGAAGCGCGGATCGGCGGCCAGCTCCGGCTGGCCGATGGTGCCGGCAAGCGTCTGGAACAGCTTGTTGTTCAGCACCGCCACCACGTAGAAGCCATCCGCGGCACGATACGCGCCGAACGGCGCGGACGACGGGTGGCGGTTGCCGACGCGGCGCGGGGCCAGCCCGGTCGCGGCGTAGCGGGCGACCAGGGTGGCGCTCAGGCTCAGGGTGGCATCGAACATCGACACATCCACATGCGTGCCCCTGCCGGTCTTCTCCCGCGAGAGCAGGGCCGCCAGCACGCCCCACGAAGCAAAGAGGCCGCTCACCACATCCGACACGGCTTCACCCAGCAGCGTGGGCGTGCCGTCCGGCGCGCCGGTGGCGTCCATCAGGCCGCACATCGCCTGCAGGATGATGTCGTAGGCCGGCCGATGCGACTCCGGCCCGGTCTGGCCGAAACCCGACACGCTGGCATAGACGAGCGAAGGATTCAGCTCGCGCAGCGCCGCGTAGCCGATGCCCAGCTTCTGCGCGACGCCCGGGCGGAAGTTCTCCACCACCACGTCGGCCCGCTCGCACAGCGAACGCGCCAGCGCCAGGCCGGCTTCCGCCTTCAGGTCGATGACGATGCTCTGCTTGTTGCGGTTCATGGCGGAGAACAGACCGCTCCGGCCATCCACGAAGGGGCCGACCGCGCGGTAGTCGTCACCGCCCGGCGGCTCGATCTTGATCACCTCGGCGCCGAGGTCGCCGAGCAGGGCCGTGCAGTAAGGCCCGGCAAGCACGCGCGAAAAATCGATCACGCGGATGCCGGCAAGCGGCAGGTCAGGATGGTTCACTTCACACTCCTCCAGGTAGCCAGGGCAGCCTCGCCAGCGTGGTATCGCCGCCGCGAGGGCGATGCAGCGCGGCGTGCTTGCCGATGCCATGATTCTGGTCAGCCATGGCTATCAAGTAAAATATTGATATCTACTATCACCTATACGATTTCTTGATGAGAATCTCCTTGCGCCTGTTGCGCTATTTCGCGGCGGCGGCGCAGGCCGGGAGCACCACGTCAGCGGCCCGGACGCTGAACGTCTCGCAGCCCTCGATCTCCGTTGCCATTCGCGAACTCGAAGCGCTGTTCGGAGAAGAACTGTTCGCGCGGGACGCCGGATCGCGGATGACGCTGACCCGCTTCGGCGTGCGCAAGCTGGCCGAGGCGCGGCAAATCCTCGCCGCGGCGACTGCGTTCGAGGCCGACGAGAGCGGCGACGCCGCCTCTGGCGAGGTCCATATCGGCGTATTCCGCACGCTTGCCCCGGTGTACCTGCCCGTGCTGCTGCGGATCGCGCGCGCCCGTTTTCCCGATCTGGCGGTGCGCTTCGTCGAAGGCGATCTGGCGCAGATCGAAGACTGGCTGCACGGCGGCCATATCGAATTCGCACTGACCTACGACGTGGGCTTGCCCAGCGGGATCGAGCGCGAATGCATCGCCGAACTGCATCCGTACGGACTGGTCCCTGCCGGCTCGAAGCTGGCCAGGGGAAGGGGCGGGATCTCCCTGCGGGAGCTGGCCAGCGAACCGCTGATCCTGATCGACCTGCCGCACAGCCGCGATTTCCTGATGGCGCCGTTCTGGCAGTATGGCTTGCAACCGGAGATCCGCTATCGCGCCACCTCGCTGGAACTCGCGAGGAGCATGGTGGCGAACGGGCTGGGCGTATCGCTGCTGATCACCCAGGCGCCGTCGGCGGCCCTGACAAGCGGCGTGGTCGAAAGGCCGATCCGTGAAGAAACCATCCGGCAGCCGCTGGTGATCGCCCGTGCGGCTCGCCTGTCGCGTACGCCTGCGGCGGAACTGCTGGCCGAATGCGTGCGCGAGGCGGTGCATGAGGCGATGGCCGCGCGGGTGGGGAAGGGCAGGCGCGGACGGATGCCGGCCTGATCCGGACGATGCGACCGTGGAAGACGGCGGCTGATCTGCAAGCTGATGAGCCTGCTGCTTGCGCCGGTTATCCGCGGGTAGGCAGCGGAGCCGGGAAGCCCACGTTCTTCCAGTGATGCGCCGATCTGCCAAGGCACGAAGCCGTTCTGCCCATCGCCATGGATCTCGCCCCTGTTGCGCTCGCCGAAAGCCACCCTGAGCATCGGTGCAAGGATGCGTTCCCCGGTCTCGTCGACTCTTATGGTGGCGAAATCAAGGTCGGCGCCTACAGCGGGGTCGACAGCAGTCCATATACGATGCAGGCGCCGGTGCGTGCTTCATCAGCTGCCGGACCAGACCGGTCCGTGCGGAAACCGGTAGCGCTCGAGCGTGTCGGCATGCATCTCGATGCTGTAGCCCGGGCGTTGCGGCGGCATATAGCGGCCGTTGCGGATCACCACCGGCTCGATGAAGTGCTCGTGCAGATGGTCGACGTATTCGAGCACCCGGTTCTGCAGCGAACCCGATACCGCGATGTAGTCGAACAGCGCGATGTTTTGCACGTATTCGCACAAGCCGACGCCGCCGCCATGGGGGCAGACCGGGATGCCGAACTTTGCCGCCAGCAAGACGACGATCAGGACTTCGTTGAGGCCGCCGAGGCGCGCCGCGTCCAGCTGGCAGAAATCCAATGCCTGCGCCTGGAACAACTGCTTGAACATCACGCGATTGTGGCAGTGCTCACCGGTAGCCACGCCAATCGGTGCGATGCGCCGGCGGATCTCGGCGTGCCCGAGAATATCGTCCGGGCTGGTCGGCTCTTCGATCCACCAGGGATCGAACGCTGCGAGGCGACGCATGGCATCGACCGACTGATCCACGCTCCAGACCTGGTTGGCGTCCATCATCAGCGTTCGATCCCAGCCGATCTCCTCGCGCAGGATCGTGGCGCGGCGCATATCTTCCTCCAGGCCGGCGCCGACTTTCTGCTTGAAGTGCGTCCATCCCGCCGCGACGGCATCGCGCGCCAGCTGGCGCATCTTGTCTTCCGGGTAGCCCAGCCAGCCCGCGGCAGTGGTGTAGCCCGGGTAGCCTTGCTCGCGCATCTGCGCCTCGCGCCGTGCTTTGCCCGGGGCCTGGCGGCGGAGCAGGGCGACCGCTTCCTCCGGCGTAAGGGCATCCGTCACGTAGCTGAAATCCAGGCAACGGACCAGCGCTTCCGGCGTCATGTCCGCCAGCAGCTTCCATACCGGCTTGCCGGCCGACTTTGCCCACAGATCCCAGATGGCGTTGACGATAGCCGCGCTCGCAAGGTGGATCACGCCTTTCTCCGGGCCGAGCCAGCGCAACTGGCTGTCGCCGGTGGTAAAGCGGCGCCAGAAGGCGCCCATGTCCGAGGTGATTTCGTCGAGGCTCAGCCCCACCACCAGCGGGGCCAGCGATTGTACGGCGAGAACGCAGATCTCGTTGCCGCGGCCGATGGTGAAGGTCAGGCCGTGGCCTTCCATCCCCGGGGCATCGGTATGCAGCACCACGTAGGTCGCCGAATAGTCCGGAGCGGCATTCATGGCATCGGAGCCGTCAAGGGTTCTGGACGTCGGAAAGCGAATGTCGTGGACGCTGAGGTGGGTAATTCGAATGCGCATGGGACGCTCGGCTGGTTGGTTGTGGGGGTTGGTTGTGGGAGCCCTGCGGGACATCCGGAACGTCAGGGGGGTTCTGGGACGCATCGACTGTACAGCCCCTATCGATACCTGCATAATCGTGTTTCCATATATATCGATACCAAAATTCGTATCTTTTCCATGTGAAGCCCGAGCCGATCGAAACCGCCGCGAACGCGTTTGCACCGCTGAAGATATCGAGCCGGCAGATCGCCTTGATCAACGCGCTGGCGGAGCACCGCAACCTGCGCCGGGCGGCCGCGGCGATGCACACCACCCAGCCCGCGGCCAGCCTGTTGCTCCAGCAACTCGAGGAGAGACTCGGCGTCCAGCTGTTCGAGCGCCTGCCCCGGGGCATGGAGCCGACGCTCTACGGCGAGGTCCTGATCCGTTTTGCCCAAGGGGTGATGCACGAATTCGGCCATGCGGAGGCCGAAATCGCGGAACTGGCCAGTGGCGCCTCCGGACTGGTGCGTATCGGCACCGTCATGGGACCGGTGCCGGCGGTCCTGACGCGCGGGCTGCTGGCATTCAAGGCGGCCAACCCGAAGGTCCGGATTTCCATCGAGGTCGGTACCAGCGACACCCTGCTGCCATCCCTGATCCGGGGAGACTTCGACGTGGTGCTGGGCCGCCTGCCCGATCGGCTCAGCCATCCGGACCTGGACATTGAACTGTTCGAAAAGGGCGAGCAGATGCGAGTGATCGCCCGGCCGGACCACCCGTTGGCCAGGATCGATCCGCTGACCCTGCGCGACCTGGTGCCGATGACCTGGATTCTTCACCCGGTAGGCAGTCCGATGCGGTTGAGGGTCGAGCATGCCTTGACGCAAGCGGGCATGATCGAGCCCCTGGATATCGTCGAGACCGCCTCCATTCTTGCCACCACCGCCATGATGGAAAGCTCCGACATGATCTCCGTGGTGCCGAACGAGGTTGCGCAGCACTACGCCCGCTATGCGATGGTGTCCGTGCTTCCCGTGGCGTTGCCCGTGCCGATGGTCAATCTGGGGCTGCTGACCCGGCGCTCGCGGCCCATGTCGGCAGCGGTGCGCGGTGTGCTCGGCTATCTGAAGGAGCACGGCAGGGACAGCGAGGCTGGAAGCTCCGATCCACGGTAGACGATCCGGCGGATCCTACGAACAAGGCGGTCTCCCCTCTCCCACCTGCGGGAGAGGGGAGACCGCCTGCGCAGATCCGGCATTGCCGGCAGCCGGTCAACGAACCGCCTCAGCCGGCCGACTCCGCCACTGCCCTGGCCGGTGCCACCGCATAGTGATCGAACTGCATCGCAAAGCCTGCCCGCCCCGAGCTCAGCGCGCGCAAGCTGCCGATATAGCCAAACATGCCGGCCAACGGCACATGCGCCTCGACCACGACGGTGTTGCCACTGCCACCCCGCTGCGACTGCCCCCGCACGAGGCCCCGGCGCCGGTGGATATCGCCGATGACGTCACCCACGTGATCGGCGGGCGTCACCACCTCCACGGCCATCACCGGCTCCAGCACCAACGGCGCCGCATCACGCGCGCCTTCGCGGAACGCGGCCGCCGCAGCGGTCTCGAAAGCCAGCGCCGAGGAGTCGCGCTCGTGGTAGCCGCCGTCCAGCAAGGTAGCCTTGAAGTCGACCACCGGATAGCCCGCGAGCACGCCTTGCGCCGCGGCGCGGCGGATGCCGGCTTCCACCGCCGGCACGAACTCGCGCGGCACGGCGCCCCCGCTGATGCGGCTCTCGAACTGCAGCCCTTCACCGCGCGCCAGCGGCTCGAAGTGCAACAGCACTTCCGCGTACTGGCCCGGGCCGCCGCTTTGCTTGCGATGCAGATAGCGAGCATCCGCGGCACGGCTCAGCGTTTCGCGATAGGCCACTTGCGGGCGGCCTACCGTCACCTCGACGTTGAACCGCGTGCGCAGCTTCTCCAGCGTTACCTCCAGCTGCAGTTCGCCCATGCCGGACAGCAGCATCTGCCCGCTCTCCGGGTCTTGCCGCAGCCGCAGGCTCGGGTCTTCCTGCACCAGCACCTGCAAGCCGCGCGACAGGCCGGCCTGGTCCGCGTGCCCTTTCGGCTCGATGGCGACATCGATCACCGGCTCGGGCGCATCGATCTTTTCCAGCACGACGGGATGCGCAGGATCGGTCAGCGTGTCGCCGGTCATGGTGGCCTTGAGGCCGGCAATCGCCACGATGTCGCCTGCCACGGCAACGTCGCGCTCCTGCTTCCTGTCGGCGTGCATCTCGTACAGCCTGGCCACGCGTTCGCGCTTGCCGCTGCCGGCATTGAGCACGGTGTCTCCCGCGGCGAGCCTGCCGCGATACAGGCGGACAAAGGTCAGCGTGCCATGCGCGTCGTGCACCACCTTGAAGGCAAGCGCCACCAGCGGCTCGTCCGGCGCCGCGCTGACTTCATGCCGCTCCACTTCGCCCGGAGCCGGCAGATAAGCGGTCACCGCATCGAGCAGCGGCTCCACGCCCTTGTTCTTGAAGGCCGAGCCCGCGAGCACGGGCACCACGGCGCCAGAGACCGTTGCGCGCCGGATGGCTGCGCGCACAGCGTCTTCGGTTGGCGCGCGGCCAGCAAGATAAGCCTCCAGCAGGGCGTCGTCATGCTCGGCCAGGGTTTCCAGCAGCCGCTCGCGCCATGCCGCGGCCCGTTCGGCCTGCGCCTGGGGCACGGCCTGCGTCGCGTAGCCGGCCCCGCCCGTGCTGTCGTGCCATAGCAAGGCCTGCATGGTGACGAGATCGACCACGCCGGTGAAATCGCCTTCACTGCCGATGGGCAATTGCAGCACCAGCGGCACCACGCCAAGCCGATCCTCGATCATGCCCACCACGCGCAGGAAATCCGCGCCGGTGCGATCCAGCTTGTTGACGAAGGCAAGGCGCGGCACCCGATAGCGGTCGGCCAGGCGCCAGTTGGTCTCGGTCTGCGGCTCCACGCCGGCCACGCCGTCGAACACCACCACGGCGCCGTCGAGCACGCGCAGCGAACGGTTCACCTCGATATTGAAATCGATGTGCCCGGGTGTATCGATCAGGTTGATCTGGTGGCCGCGCCAGAACACGGTGGTGGCGGCGCTGTTGATGGTGATGCCGCGCGCCTGCTCCTGCGGATCGAAATCCATGGCGGCGGCGCCGTCATGCACCTCGCCCAGCCGGTGGCTGGCGCCGGTGTAGAACAGGATGCGTTCCGAGGTGGTGGTCTTGCCCGCGTCGACGTGGGCGATGATGCCGATATTCCTGAGTTTCCTGCGCTCTTTTCTGCTTTCCATGATGGGCTGCCTACAATGCAAACACCCTGGCGGGTGCGTGCCTGCCAGGGTGTCCGTGGTCCCTGGGAGGCGATCTGCGAGGCCTCCCGGACTGCATGTGCAGCCGGGAAGCTATGGGATCGCTTGCGGGGCGGCGCCGGCATGCCGCATGCGGCACGCAACCATCGTGGTGGCTACGCCAGCCGACGCCGTTACCGCACCAAGGGACGAGCGCAAGCTCCCGTTCCCTTGGCCGGTTTGAATCGTGGCGATCAGCTTGTCGTAGGTACGCATGGCGTGTCAGATGGTGGCGAATCGGAAAAACAAAACCCCGGAGGCCTGGGGGCCGTCCGGGGTTGGCGATGATCTTCTTCGTCGTTTCCGGAACCGGCCTTGCAGCCTTCCGGGCGGGACGCTCGGAAGACTAGACGTGAATAGCCAGCAGCACGCGCTCACCGTAAGGTGCCGCGGCATATGCTGCGATGGCGATGCGTTGCGCTGCTTGCTTCATGTCGTCTGCACTCCAGAGAATGGAGCGGAGTCTAGCACTTGTTGGAGAAACGTGCAGCGCACCATACGTGCACCCCGCCCCAAAGTGCGCTAGGCTGAAAAAAACATCCCCACGCAGGAGCTCCCCATGCCAAGTCATCCAGTCCTGGAACGGGTCACCGCCCGCATCGTGGCGCGCAGTGCCGGCACCCGCCGGTCCTACATGGAGCGCACCCGCGCCATGGCGGGGCAGAAGGTGGAGCGCGCCCAGCTCTCGTGTACCAACCTGGCCCACGCCGTTGCCGCCATGCCCGAGCAGGCCAAGATCCGCCTGAAGGCGCAGGAGCGCCCCAACCTCGCCATCGTTTCCTCCTACAACGATATGCTGTCGGCCCACCAGCCATTGGCGGAGTATCCGCAATGGCTCAAGGAGGCCGCGCTGGAAGCGGGCGGCACCGCGCAATTCGCCGGCGGCACGCCCGCCATGTGCGACGGCGTGACGCAAGGCCAGGACGGCATGGATCTCTCGCTGTTCTCGCGCGACGTGATCGCGCTGTCCACGGCGGTGGCGCTGTCGCACCAGATGTTCGACGGCGCGCTCTATCTCGGCGTGTGCGACAAGATCGTGCCCGGACTGGTGATGGGCGCGCTGTCCTTCGGCCACCTGCCGGCCATCTTCGTGCCCGGCGGGCCCATGACCACGGGCATGGGCAACGAGGAGAAGGCCCGTGTGCGCCAGCGCTATGCCGAGGGCAAGCTCAGCCGCGCGGAATTGCTGGAGGCGGAAAGCAAGTCCTATCACGGCCCCGGGACCTGTACCTTCTACGGCACCGCCAACTCCAACCAGATGCTGATGGAGATGATGGGCCTGCACCTGCCCGGCACCGCCTTCGTCAATCCCAACACGCCCCTGCGCGAGGCGCTCACGCGCGAATCCGCGCGCCAGGCGCTGCGCCTGGTGCACGGCGGTGGGCGCTATACGCCGGTGGCCGACGTGCTCGACGAGCGCGCCTTCGTCAACGGCATCGTGGGCCTGCTGGCCACGGGCGGCTCCACCAACCACACCCTGCACCTGGTGGCGATGGCGCGCACGGCCGGCATCGTGCTGGGCTGGGACGATTTCGCTGAACTATCGGAAGTGGTGCCGCTGCTGGCGCGTGTGTACCCCAACGGCAGCGCGGACGTGAACCAGTTCCAGGCGGCCGGCGGCCTGCCGGTGGTGATTCGCGGCCTGCTGCAACTCGGGCTGCTGCACGACGACGTCACCACCGTGGTGGGCAAAGGGCTCGCGGACTACACCCGCGAGCCGGTGCTGCGCGACGGCAAACTCACCTGGATCGACGGACCCGAGGCGCCGCTGGACGACAGCATCGTGCGGCCCGCCAGCCAGCCGTTCGCACCCGAGGGCGGCATCAAGCTGCTCGACGGCAATCTCGGCCGCGCAGTGATCAAGATCTCGGCGGTCAAGCCCGAGCACCATCTCGTGGAAGCCCCTGCGCTTGTGTTCCACACGCAGGACGCACTGATCGACGCCTTCAAGCGCGGCGAGCTGGAGCGGGACTTTATCGCCGTGCTGCCATGGCAGGGGCCGGCCGCCTGCGGCATGCCCGAGCTGCACAAGCTGACCCCTACGCTGACCGTGCTGCAGGACCGCGGCTTCCGCGTGGCGCTGGTGACGGACGGACGCATGTCCGGCGCATCGGGAAAGGTGCCGGCCGCCATCCACGTGTGCCCCGAGGCGTTGAGCGGAGGCGGCATCGCCCGCGTGCGCGACGGCGATCCGATGCGCGTGGACGCGAACGCCGGCGTGCTGACGGTGCTGGTGCCGCAAGCGGAGTGGGCCGCGCGCGACGTGACGCCTCCCGACCTCTCCGCCAACCGGCACGGCGTGGGGCGCGACCTGTTCGCCAATTTCCGGCGCCATGTCGGCACGGCCGAGGCCGGTGCGTGTTCGCTGTTCGCGGAGGAGGGCTAGACACCAGCCGCGCGACTCAGAAACGATGGCTGATGCCCGCGCCAAACCCGGTGCCGCCACCGGCGTGCCGGCTGTGCCGGTACGACATCGCGCCATACAGCGTGGTGCGTTTCGAGAGCGCGTAGTCCAGCCCGCTGGTGACGTAGCCGGTGACGCCCGCCTGGCCATAGCCCTGGAAATCGCGCGCGCCGGAGAGCTTCAGCGTGGCGGCGCCCACGCGCCAGTTCACGCCCAGCGTGGCGGCGCTGCGCCTGGCGCTGGCATC
Organism: Cupriavidus sp. 96C5-1; assembly: GCF_057798855.1. NCBI lineage: Bacteria > Pseudomonadati > Pseudomonadota > Betaproteobacteria > Burkholderiales > Burkholderiaceae > Cupriavidus > Cupriavidus sp. 96C5-1. The sequence goes on from NZ_JBYOJU010000014.1 coordinate 72,376, forward strand.
GCCGAGGAAGGCCTGGCTGGCGACGCTGAGATGCGTCTGGCTGTACGAGGCCATCAGCCGCACCTTGCTGAACGCATAGGCCAGCCCGGCGAACCAGGTGTTGTCGTAGGCAGCGTTGCGTTCCGCCGTGAGCATGGCGGACCACGGCCCGGCATCGTAGTTGAGCGAGGCGGCGAGCGGCCGCGCGCGGTCCCGGTTGCCGGCGGCGTCCGGCGTTTCGTTCTTTTCCACGCCGGCGGAGACATGCACATGCACGCCGCCCCACTTCGGCGAATCGTAGAACACGCCATTGTTCAGCCGCGAGTATTCGCCCGCCGGACCGTTGTGGTGCGGATCGGTGCGATAGGACGGGTGGTACACGTACCACGCCACCGAGCTGAGACGATTGAAATTGTCCCAGCTGTCGTACTGCCAGTCGTATTGCCACATGGGCGTGAGCGCGCGGCCAAAACGCAGGTCGCCATATGGCGACTTGATGCCGACCGTGGACTCGCCCTGGAAATACGGCGAGGCGCCGCTGCCTTCGAGGCGGCCATCGCCCATGTCGAAGCGCGTTTGCAGATGCATGGTGGCAGCCCAGCCAGCGCCCAGCGGCTCGCTGCCGCGCAGGCCGATCAGGCTGCGCTGCATGGTGCCGATCTGGACCGGTTGTCCGGGCGCGGGCCGGAAGATGCCGACGTCGGCAAGACCATAGAGCGTCAGGCTGCCCTGCGCATGCGCCGGTGGCGCGGTCGGGGCGAGTACGGCGGCGCATGCGAGTGCTGGCAGGCAGCGGGACGCGCCTTCGCAAGCCTGTCTTGCGGCGCGAGCGCCAAAGGACCGCGATGCGGACTTCCGGGTGGCGCCGGGGACGGCGTTCAGTGCGGTGTTCAGTGCGGCGTTCAGTGCGGTGTTCAGTGCGGTGTTCAGTGCAGGCGTGATGTCAAACGTCAATGCCAATTCCAGAGATGAAGAGCATGCCGATGGCCCGCTGCGCCTGCAGCGGGCCATCGGCATGCGTGAGAGACCCAAAGGGAGGGGCGAAGATGCTGTGGCGCAGATCGCGCGCGCCACACGAAAAAAAAACGGCTCACCGGCAGGGCGCTTGCGCGCCGCGGCGGTGGAAGCCGCCAGGCGGGACGTGTCAGCTCAGCCGGCGCGCAGGACTGGCCGCGCCGGACACCGCGGCCTGCGCGTCGTCGGGCACGCGCAGTTCATGCACCGGCACGGCGATGGCGCAGCCGGCGGCTTCGAGCACCTGCTTGATGCGATGGTAGAACGCGAAGCGCACGCTCCAGTAATCCCCCGCCGCTACCCAGCATCGCACGTTGAGCGTCACGCCTTGCGCGGCGTAGTTGAACACCATGACCTCGGACGCCGGGTCCGCCAGTACGCGTGCCTCGGCCGCGAGCATGGCGCGCAGCGCATCGAACGCGACCTGGATATCGGCGCCGAAAGTGACCGTGACCTCGATATCGAGCCGGCGGGTAGGGTTCTCGCTGTAGTTGGTGATGGCGCTGCCCCAGAGCTTGCCGTTGGGCACGCGCAGGCAAACCCCGTCGAAGGTGGTCAGCTCGGTCATGAACAGGCCGGTTTCGCGCACCGTGCCGGCCACGCCTTGGGCATCGATGTACTGGCCCACGCGAAACGGCCGCAGCAGCACCAGCATGATGCCCGCCGCAATATTCTGCAGCGTGCCTTGCAACGCAAGGCCGATGGCCAGGCCCGCGGCGCCGAGCATGGCGATGATGCTGGCGGTCTGTACGCCGAACTGTGACAGCACCAGCACGATCGTGATCACGCGTACCATCCATTGTGTGACGCTGCCCAGCATCGGGCGCAAGGTGGCGTCCACGCTGGGCCGGTCGAAGGCGCGCAGCACGGCCGCGCGGGTGCGTCCCGACATCCACCAGCCCAGGATCAGGATCAGGATGGCGGCGATGCAGTTCAGGCCCTGCTGCAATACCAGTTGCAGCAGGTAGGCCCAGGCGGCCTCCAGCTTGTGTGGTTCGATGAAATTGAGATTCATGGATTCGGCTCCGGCGATCAATTGGGACAGACTGGTCATGCGCGACTCACTCACGATGCGGCGTCGTCGCGGCGGCGATGCACCAGTTCGCCGGCGTCGGGCAGCGGTGTTTCGCTGCGTGCCAGCTGGCCCGGATCGAGCTGGTGCGAGAAGCCAGCCACCGAGCCCGTGCGGCGCTGGCGGTCTTCCGGCAAGGTGGGCCCGCTCTGAATATAGACGGTGAGCAGTTCGGCAAGATGCACCAGCACGGGCAGCCGGGTGCGCTCGTAGCCATGCGAGGCGTCCGCGCCGAAGCAAAGCAGCGCGGTACGCACATCGTGTCCGGCGCTGACCGCCGCGCCCGCGTCCGAGTGGTAGAAGCGGAACACGTCGCGATGGCTGGGGATGCCGTGCTCGTCGCACAGGCGCAGCAGCCGGCGCGTGAGGTGATAGTCGTGCGGGCCGGCCGAATCCATCAGCGGAATGGTCACGCCGTCTTCGCGCGCGCCCTGCCCGGGCGCCGCCGGACCGATGTCGATGCCGATCACTTCGCTGACGTCGTCTTCGATCACCGCGGTGGCGCCCGAACCAACTTCTTCGGTTAGCGTAAACACGGCGTGGCAGTCCATCGGCACCGCCGCGCCGCTTTCCCGCACGGCCTTCAACGCGGCCAGTACCGCCGCCACGCCGGCCTTGTTGTCGAGATGGCGCGAGACGATAAAGCCGTTGTCGAGGATCTCGGGGTTGGCGTCGAAGGCAACGAAATCGCCCACCTGTATACCGAGGTCGCGCAGCGCCTGCGGCGTGGCGGCATCTTCGTCGAGCCGCAGCTCGAGCTGGTCCCAGTTAACGGGCTGGCTATCGACCGCCTCGTTGTATACGTGACCCGAAGCCAGCAAGGGCAGCACCGAACCGCGATGGCGGCCGCTCTCGGTAAACAGGGTGACGCGCCCGCCCTCGGCCCAGCGGCTGGACCATGTGCCGATAGGCGCGAGCGCGAGACGGCCGTTGGGCTTCAGCTCGCGCACCATGGCGCCGAGCGTGTCGAGATGCGCCACGATGGCGCAGTCGGGGCCAAGCCCGGCTTGCGCGCGATTGCCGCGCAGCGTGGCGCGGATGGTGCCGCGCCGGGTGAGCTGGTACGGGATATCCAGGCTGTCGAGCACGCGCGCGGTGTAGTGCACGATCTCGTCGGTGAGCCCGGCGGGGCTGGGAATGGCAAGCAGTTCCAGCAGCGTGGTCTTGAGGTAATGCGGGTCGATCTTCAGTGTCTGCATGCGGGCGGGTTCATGATTCGATGCGGGAAGAGGTTGGTACGGGGGCCGGCCCGGGTCAGGCCGTGAACGGGAACAGCAGGTCGACAAAGCGTTCCGCCGTCGGCTGCGGTTCGTGATTGGCCAGGCCGGGACGCTCGTTGGCTTCGATGACCACATACTCGGGCCGGTCGTGCGCGGGCACCAGGAAGTCGAGCCCCACCACCGGGATGCGCAGGGCGCGCGCGGCGGTGACGGCGGCCTCGCGCAGCACCGGGTGCAATTGCGCGGTGACGTCGTGCAGCGTCCCGCCGGTGTGCAGGTTGGCGGTCTTGCGCACCGGCACGCGCTGGCCGGCCTTGGGTACGGAGGTCATCCCGAGGCCTTGCGCGGCGATGCAGCGCCCGGTCTCCGCGTCGATCGGAATGCGGCTCTCGCCGCCGGTGGCGGCGGCGCGGCGCGCGCTGTGGCGCTCGATCAGCGTCTTCAGGTCGGTGGCGCCGTCGCCCACCACTTCGGCCGGTTTGCGGATGGCGGCGGCCACCACCTCGTAGCCGATCACCACGATACGCAGGTCCTGGCCCGGGCAGAAGGATTCCAGCAGCACGTTGCCGCCTTCGCGCTGCGCGGCCTCGATGGCGCCGGCGAGGTGAGCGGTATCGCGCACGTCCACGCTGATGCCGCGCCCCTGTTCGCCGCAGGCAGGCTTCACCACCACCGAGCCGCACGCGGCAAGGAAGGCGGCGTTGTCTTCAGCGCTGCCCGCCGGCCGCTGCCGCGGCACCGCGAGGCCCACCGCTGCCAGCCGTGCGCGCGTGAGCGCCTTGTCCTGGCACCACGTCATGGCCACCGCGCCGGTCAGCTCGGAGAGCGATTCGCGGCACAGCACCTCGCGCCCGCCGTAGCGCAGGCTGAAAATGCCACCAGCGGCGTCGACGATCTCCACCCCGATGCCGCGCCGGCGGGCTTCCTTGACGATCAGCGCGGCGTACGGATTGAGCTGGTCGCACCCGCTGCTGCCGGCGAACAGCGGCTCGTTGATGGCGTTCTTGTGCTTGATGATGAAGCCATCGAACTGGGTGAAGCCGAGCTTGTGATACAGGCCGATGGCGTGCTCGTTGTCGTGCAGCACGGAAAGGTCGAGCGACTGGCGGCCGCGCTGCGCGAACAGCGCCAGCAGGTGCGTGACCAGCGAGCGCCCCACGCCGGCAAGATGCGTCTGCGGATCCACCACCAGGCACCACAGGCTGCTGCCGCCCTGCTCGTCGCCAAAGGCGAGCACATGGTCCACGCCCATGGCCGAGCCGACGATCTCGCCGCTCTGCTCGTCCTCGGCGATCAGGTAGGCCACGGCGTCCTGCCCGCGCTGCTGCCAGACCGCGGTGGCATCGAGCGGCACCATCTTGCGCATGGCGTAGAGGCGGTTGATGGCGGCGATATCGGCACGCGTGGCCAGGCGCCGGATGGTGATGCCCGGCGCGGCGGCGCTGTCGGCCAGCGGCGCGTCGAGGCGGCGGCGGAACAGCAGCGAGGGATCCAGGAACAGCGTTTGCGGCGCCTGCGCCAGGACCAGCTGGGGCGCATCCACATAAAGCGCGATGTCGCGCCGGCCGGCCGCTTCCTGCTGCAGCTCGGCCGCCAGCAGTGCCGGCGAAGCGAAGGCCGGGGCGAACATCAGCCGGCCCCAGCCGCAATCGATCATGGCATTGGGGCGGGCCGATACCGGCGCGGGTGCGTGCGGCACGCCGGTGCCGAGCGACGCGGCATCGCCGGCCGGATCGTGCATTGCGCTGCCGGCGTGCGGTGGGAGAGCGCTCCGGCCGCGGCTCCGGCTGCGTTTGGCAAGACTGGCGGCATGGGTGGGTGGCATCCTGCTTTTCCTCCTGTTGGTGTCCCGCTTGCCCGCAGGCGGGCGGGTACTCTGTCGCTTTATCGCTTTATCGCTTCGCCGCTGAATCGCGGGCCCGCTCGCGGCCGCGATCAAAGCCCTCGGGTCTGCAACCACGCTTCGAGCAGTGCGATCTGCCAGACCTTGGAACCCTTGAGCGGGGTGATATGGCGGTCGGGCGCGTCGAGCATGGCCTCTACCACGCCGGCGCGATAGAGGCCGCGGCTGCGCGCGCGTTCGCTGCCGATGCAGCCGCGCACGTATTCGAGAAACGGACCGCGCAGGTATTTCAGCGCCGGCACCGGAAAGTAGCCCTTGGGGCGATCGATCACCGCGGCCGGGATCACCTGGCGCGCGGCTTCCTTCAGCACATGCTTGCCGCCGGCGGCGATCTTGTGATGCGGCGGCATGCGCGCCGCCAGCGCCACCAGTTCGTGATCGAGGAAAGGCACGCGCGCCTCCAGCCCGTGCGCCATGGTCATGTTGTCGACACGCTTGACCGGGTCCTCCACCAGCATCACGGTGGTGTCCAGGCGCAGCGCGCGGTCGATGGCGCTGGCGGCGCCGCCCTGCGCGAAGTGTCCGGCAAGAAAGCGCCCGCTGGGATCGTCGGCCAGCCACTCCGGCGCCAGCAGTTCGCCCATCTCGCCGTGGGTGCGGTCGAAGAAGCCGCGCCGGTAGGCCGCCACGCCGCCATCCGCGTCGGTGTTCCCGGCCAGCGGCGGGTACCAGTGGTAGCCCCCGAAGACCTCGTCCGCGCCTTGCCCGCTCTGCACCACGCGGCTGTGGCGCGCCACTGCGGCCGACAACAGGTGGAAGGCCACGCAGTCGTGGCTGACCATCGGTTCGCTCATGGCGCCGATGGCGTCTGGCAGGGCAGCCAGCAGATCGGCTGCGGGAACCCGCATCCTCTCGTGGCGGGTGCCGAAGTGGCTGGCCACCAGGTCCGAATACTGGAACTCGTCGCCCGCCTCGCCGCCCACCGTTTCGAAGCCGATGGCATAGGTGCGCAGGCCGGGCGTACCCGTTTCTGCGAGCAGTCCGGTGATCAGGCTGGAGTCCACGCCGCCCGACAACAGCACACCCACCGGCACGTCGGCGACCGTGCGGCGGCGCACGGCATCGCGCAGCGTGGACAGCGTGAGTTCGCGCCAGTCTTCGAACGGGCGCGCCAGATCGGCGGCGTCCCGGCTGAAATCCAGCCGCCACCAGGTGCGGCTCTCGGTGCGGCCGTCCGGCTGCACCACCATATGGGTGGCCGGCGGCAACTTGCGCACGCCTTGCAGGATGGTGTGCGGCGCCGGCACGACGGCGTGCAGGCTCAGGTAGTGATGCAGCGCCACGGGGTCGAGCGTGGGGTCGATATCGCCGCCGGCCAGCAGGGCGGGCAGGGTGGAGGCGAAGCGCAGGCGCTGCGGCGTGTGCGCGTAGTAAAGCGGCTTGATGCCGAGGCGGTCGCGTACCAGGTGGGTCACGCCGGAATCGCGCTCCCACAACGCGAAGGCGAACATGCCGGCGAAGCGGTCGAGCGCGGCCGGCCCCCAGGCGTGCCAGGCCTTGACGATGACTTCGGTATCGCCGCTCGAAGCGAAGCGATAGCCCTTGGCGGCCAGTTCCTCGCGCAGCTCACGATGGTTGTAGATCGCCCCGTTGAAGACAATGCCCAGGCCCAGCGCGTTGTCGATCAAGGGCTGGTGCGCGCGCTGCGACAGATCCATGATGCGCAGCCGGCGATGGCCGAACGCACGGTTGCCCAGGCCGAACAGGCCCTCTCCGTCGGGGCCGCGCCGCGCCTGCGCGCGGGTCATGCCGGCGACGGCGTGCAGGTCGGCCATGGCCTGGTCAAAACGCAATTCTCCAGCGATACCACACATATTCAGCCGCTCTCCTGTCCACTGCCGGTGGCGGGAATGCCAAACCCCGGCCCCCCGCGCCATGGCTTTTTTCGCATGGCGCGGGGGCCGGGGCTGCCCGCTGCGGCCTGACTGAATGTCAGACGATCACCTGCAGTTGATTGAAATTGGGGATACTTTCAGGACAGATGACGGGAGGATTGGGTTCCCCGGATTATTCGGGGCGCGCCAGGGGAATCGGCGCCAGCCCTTGTGCGGCAAGGGCTGGCGCCGATTCAGAAATTTTCGCCGGAGTGCCTTTTAACGTACTCTGAGTGGACGCGGATCCAATACATAAAATGGCGCATGGAGCACATATAACATCTGCTGCGCGGCGGGACCCAGGCCATGCGCACTGCCAGAATGAGCATGAAGGCGATGAAGGCAAGGGAAATGGAAGCCGGCGCCGGGGAACCCGGCGGGAAGCGCCGCGCAACCCTTGCCGGCCCGGGGGCCGGCACCGGACAAGCAGCGTCGGGGCACGCAGAATTGGGTACGCTTTTGCGGTTGGGCGGACAGGCTGGCGCTGCGTTTGCATCGGCGCGGCTGGTGACCCGGCGGCAAACCGGGCGGCGCTCAGGCCGGCCTGGTCGCCAGGGGATGATCGTGCAAGCGGTCGCGCGAGGCCAGGGACGGGAACAGCCGCATCCACACCGCCACCACCAGCAGCGTGCCGATGCCCCCCATCAGCACGGCGCCGACCGGGCCCAGCAGTGCCGCCGTCACCCCCGACTCGAACTCGCCGAGCTGATTGGACGCGCCGATAAAGACGGAATTGACCGCTCCCACGCGCCCCCGCATATCGTCCGGCGTATCCAGCTGGACCAGGGTGGAGCGCACCACCACGCTGATCATGTCGGAGGCGCCCAGCATCACCAGCGCCGCCATCGACAACGGCAGCCAGTGCGAGATGCCGAACACCATCGTGGCCACGCCAAACACCGCCACCGCGCTGAACATGATGCGTCCCACGCGGCGGTTCATCGGGTGGTGCGCCAGCCACAGCGCGGTCGCCAGCGCGCCGATGGCGGGCGAGGAACGCAGCAGGCCGAGGCCCCAGGGCCCGGTGTGCAGGATATCGCGCGCATAGATCGGCAGCAGGGCGGTGGCGCCGCCCAGCAGCACGGCGAACAGATCCAGCGAAATCGCCCCGAGCAACACCGGCCGGCTACGGATATAGGCAATGCCCGCGAACAGCGTGGCGATGCTGACCGGCGTGCTCACGCGCTGCGCCGCCTGGCGCAGCTTGAGCGCGCTGATCAGGCAGGCGGCCACCGCGAACAGCGTGGCGCTGATGCCGTAGACCACGCCGGGGCCGGCCACGTAGGCAAAGCCGCCCAGCGCCGGGCCGATGATGATGGCCGTCTGGGTCGCGGAACTGGACAGGGCCACCGCGCGCGGCAACAGGCGCGGCGTGACCACGCTCGGCAACAAGGCCTGCAGCGTGGGCGTCTCGAAGGCGCGGGTCGCGCCGATCATGGCCACGAAGACAAAGATGTGCTCGCGCGTGATCCAGCCGGACCAGCTCGCCACCGCCATCGACACCGCGATCAGTGCCTCCAGCGTCTGGCAGGTGCGTACGATCAGGCGCCGGTCGAAGCGGTCGGCCACGTGGCCGGACATCAACAGCAGGATCACCGACGGCAGGAACTGCACCAGGCCCACCATGCCGAGCATGAAGGGGTCGCGGGTGAGGTCGTACATCTGCCAGCCTACCGCCACCGTGAAAATCTGGTAGCCGATGGTGGTGCACAGGCGGGCAAACCAGAACAGCCGAAATGAAGGGTCGCGAAAAACGGAATCCGGCTCGGGGGACGGAACAGTGGCAGGGGTCGGCATGGGTGGTGGCGATGACGAAACGGGCGGCGGGACAGGGCTTGCCCCACGCAGCGGGAAAACCCAAAAGCGCCCGAAGCGGCTCGTCCGGTGAATGGCACCACGCGCCGGTCACGGTTCTTACCTTTCTTTGCCCTTGCTCCCGCAAGTTTCGGATTCTATCCGAGCCCCGGCCTGTATGCAGGTGCATGCCATGGCCTTTCATGTATCAAGAATGATGCATTGCCTGGATATTGCGAAACCGTCACCCAATGGCGTCCGCGCTTCCCAGGAATTCCATCTTGCATCCCACCATCAAGCTCACCGGTGCCGCGCTTGGCGCTGCCTTGCCTTGTTTGACCACGGCCGACGCGCAGCCCGGCGCCACGCCGCAAGCCGCCAGCGCTTTCAGCGCCGAAACCACGCTCAACGCCGTCACCGTGGTCGGCAACGGGCTGTGGAACCCCAACGAGACCAAGGTGCTGGAACACCCGGACACTTCGAGCCGCGCTACTGGCAACGGTTGCGCGGCGAAAACATGAGCCATGAAGTGAGCGTGGGCTATCGCTTCCTGCGCCAAGCCAGCGGGGAACAAGCCTCGCGCACCGTCTACATCCAGGCCTCGCTGGCCTATTGAGCCAGCCGCGCCGCGCGCAGGCTGTCTGCCAGCGCGGCCGCGGCCGGCGCGGCGTCGCGCCGCGACAGCAACACCACGCGCGTATCGCAGCCGGCATCGGCCAGCGGCACGAAACGCACGTCCGGCGGCGCCATGCGCTTGAGCGAGGCCGGCACCAGGGCCACGCCAAACCCCGCCTCGACCAGCGCCAGCTGCGATAGCTTGCGCGAGATTGCCGCTGCCGCGCGGGGGTAGAAGCCGCTCTCCTGGCAGCATTGCGCCACCCGCTGGCTCAGGCCACCACGATCCGGATGCGGCAGCGACACGAAGGGTGCCTCCCGCAAGGCGGCCAGCGCCACGGCCCCGGCTTGTGCCAACGGGTGCGCGCTGCTTACCGCCAGTTCGAGGCGTTCACTGTAGAGCGGATCGACGTCGACGCCTGGCAGCCGGCGCAGCAGCGGCTCGCGCGCCAGCCCCAGATCGGCCCGGCCCTCGGCGATCTCCAGCGCCTGCTGCTCGCTGGACGCCTGCGAAACCTCGAAACCTATCCCCGGATGCGCTGACTGGTACTCGCGCAGCACCGCCGTGCACGCCGGCGTCAGCGGCACCGAACTCGAATGCAGCAGGCGCAGCGTGCCTTGTTCACCGCGCTCGACCTGGCGCGCCTGCGCCGAGGCCTCGGTCAGTTCGGCCAGGATGCGGCGCGCGGCTTCATGGAAAGCACGGCCGGCCAGCGTGGTTTCCACGTGGCGCGCCTTACGCACCAGCAGCACCACCTGCAGCATGCCCTCCAGCTCCTTGATCTGCCGGCTCAGCGCCGGCTGGGCAATGAAGAGCCGCTCGGCGGCCAGGCTGAAGCTGCCTGCATCGACGATTTCAACGAAGTAACGCAACTGCTTGAGGGACGGGCTCATTGAGGGACGGGCTCATGTCGGCCTGGACGGTACGCGGATAGCGGGCCGCAAGCCGGCCGCCAAGAAACCAGCGCAATCGCGCCACGCGACGACGCATCGGCGTGGCCTGGCGCGCGCTGCGCGCGAGGCCACGCGCGCAGTGTGCCACGGTGCGGGCGCCGCGCCCAGCGCGCTGCCATGCCGCTTTGCGATGGATCGCGGCCTGCTTTGATATTGGTGTCCGGGCGGGCGCGTCCTTAAGCTGTGGGACACGCAACCCCGACTCCGAACCCTGCCCGATGGACCTGAGCTACCTGCTGCCCGGCCTCTCCCTGCCGGCTTACCTCGCCATGTGCGCGGCGATTGCCGGCGCCTACGTGATCTTCGGCATGGCCGGCTTCGGCACCGCCCTGGTGGCCGGGCCGCTGCTGGCCTACCTGATGCCGGTCAGCCAGATCGTGCCACTGCTGGCCCTGATGGACTGCAGCGCCGCCGCCTTTGCCCTGGCGCGCGACGGCCGCGCCGCCGACCGTGCCGAGCTGGGCCGGCTGCTGCCCTGCATGCTGGCCGGCAGCCTGGCAGGCGCCGCGCTGCTGCTCAAGCTGCAATCGGACCTGCTGCCGCTGCTGTTGGGCATATTCGCGATGGCCTATGCGACGTGGTCGCTCGCGGGCAAGCGGCCGGCCGGCTTCACGCCGCGCGCGGCGCTGCCCTTCGGACTGGGCGGCGGGGTCTGCTCCGCCATGTTCGGCAGCGGCGGCTTCCTGTATGCGATCTACCTGTCGGGCCGGCTCGGCAAGGATGCGATGCGCATGACACAGTCCACCCTGATCGGCCTGAGTACGCTGACACGGCTGGTGCTGTTTGCGCTGGCGGGAGTGTATGCGGGTGCGGCCATCCTGAAGCTGGCTCTGCTGCTGGCGCCGGCCATGGCGCTGGGGCTATGGGCCGGGCGCAGTATCACGCTGCGGCTGTCGCGCGAGCAGTTCCTGCGCATGGTCAACGCGGTGGTGCTGTGCTCCGGCGGCGCGCTGATCCTGCACTACCTGCTGCGGGTGGATTGACGCGCGCCGCCCGCCGGGGCGGCGCGAGCAGGATGCGCGGGATCAGACGATCTCGCGCGTCTCCATGAACTGCAGGTTGGGGAAACGCTCCTGCGTCAGGCGCAGGTTCACCATGCTGGGCGCCAGGTACACGTGATCGCCGGCACCATCGAGCGCGACGTTGTGGCCGGCCTTCTCGATCAGCTTCTCGATCTCGGCGGCATCGCCCTTGAGCCAGCGCGCGGTGGCGCACTCGTGCGACTCGAAAATGGCGTCGACGCCGTACTCATGTTCCAGCCGGTGCGCGACCACGTCGAACTGCAGGATACCCACGGCGCCCAGCACCAGGTCGTTGGAGGCGATCGGGCGGAACATCTGCGTTGCGCCTTCCTCGGCCAGCTGTTGCAGGCCCTTCTGCAGTTGCTTCACCTTGAGCGGGTTGTTCAGGCGCGCGCGACGGAAGAATTCCGGCGCGAACGAGGGGATGCCCGTGAACTTGAGCGCCTCGCCCTCGCTGAACGCATCGCCCAGGCGGATGGTGCCGTGATTGGGCACGCCGATGATATCGCCGGCATACGCCTCTTCCGTCGTATTGCGGTCCTGCGACATGAAGGTGATGGCGTTATTGATGGCGATGGTCTTGCCGGTGGACACATGCAGCACCTTCATGCCGCGCTCGAAGCGGCCCGAGCAGACCCGCACGAACGCGATGCGGTCACGGTGGCGCGGGTCCATATTGGCCTGGATCTTGAACACGAAGCCGGTGAACCTGGGCTCCTGCGGCTCCACCACGCGCGACTCGGCATTGCGGGCCTGCGGCGGCGGCGCCAGCGCGCACAGCGCGTCGAGCAGCGATTGCACGCCAAAGTTGTTGACGGCCGAGCCGAAGTACACCGGCGTCTGCTTGCCGCTCAGGAAGGCGTCCTTGTCGAAGGCATGCGAAGCACCGCGCACCAGCTCGATCTCGATGCGCAGTTCTTCCGCCTGGCTGCCCAGCACGCGGTCGAGCTCCGGGTTGTCCAGGCCGTCGACGATGGCCGAGGTGCCCTTGTCGCCGTGCGGATCGAACAGCTGCACGCGGTCGTCTATCAGGTGGTATACGCCGCGGAACGACTTGCCCATGCCGATCGGCCAGGTCATCGGCGCGCACTGCATCTTCAGCACGTCCTCGATCTCATCGAGCAGTTCGATGGGCGAGCGGCCTTCGCGGTCGAGCTTGTTGATGAAGGTCAGGATGGGCGTGTCGCGCAGGCGGCAGACGTTGAGCAGCTTGATGGTCTGCGCTTCCACCCCGTTGACCGAATCGATCACCATCACCGCGGAGTCCACCGCGGTCAGCGTACGGTAGGTGTCTTCGGAAAAGTCCTCGTGGCCCGGGGTGTCGAGCAGGTTGACGATGTTCTCGCGGTACGGGAACTGCATCACCGACGAGGTCACCGAGATGCCGCGCTGCTTTTCCAGCTCCATCCAGTCCGAGGTGGCATGGCGATCCGCCTTGCGCGCGCGCACTTCGCCCGCGACCTGGATGGCGCCGCCGAACCACAGCAATTTTTCGGTCAGGGTCGTCTTACCCGCGTCAGGGTGCGAAATGATGGCAAAGGTGCGACGACGCGCAATTTCGGATACGAGCGAGCTCACGGCAGTGGATTCGGCAAACAGAGGATGAAATAAGGGCCCGGGGCGCAGCGGACCGGCGCCAGGAGCCGGCGCGACCATCAGCTTGCGGTCGGGGGCCGGGCACTGCGGGCATGCACGAAGGGAATCGGGCCGTATTTTACCGGTTCGCGGGACCAGCGGCGCGGGGATCGGGAGGAGGGCTGCCGTTTTGCCCCTTCAGGCTGCCGAACTGCAGCGCGTACTGGCGGGTCAGTTCGGCCCCGAAGAAGAATATTTGTGCCGAATAATACACCCACAACATCAGCGCCACCACCGAGCCGGCCGCACCGTAGGAGGTGGCCACCGCGCTATTGCCCAGGTAGAGGCCGATCAGCCGCTTGCCCGCCGCGAACAGCAAGGCGGTAATGACCGCGCCCATGATCACGTCGCGCCAGGCAATGCGCGCGTTGGGCAGCATCTTGAAGATGACGGCGAACAACAGGGTCACCACGCCGAAGGAAAAGGCGGTGGACAGCCCATCGGCGACGGGGGCGAACCATGACTCGGTCCATAGCTGTCCCCAGAAGCGATCGATCACCGCCAGCGCAGCGTTGACGATCAGGGATACAAGCAGCATGAAAGCCAGCACCAGCACCAGGCTGAAAGATAGCAGCCGCGCCCGCAGCAATTGCTGCCAGCCCGCACCTGTCGGCGCCGGCGCCGCCCAGATCTCGTCGAGGCTGCCCTTGAGTTCGGCAAAGGCGCTGGTGGCGCCAACGAAGAGGATCCCGGTGGCGATGGCGGCGGCCAGCCCGCCGCCGCCCGCGCGATGCGTGGCGGCAAGGATTTCCTGGATGGCGGCAGCGCCCTGGGACCCGACCAGGCCGTCGATCTGGGCAAATATCTCGCCGCGCGCCGCTTCTGCGCCGAAGAAGAGGCCGGCGATGGAGATCACCAGCACCAGGATCGGCGCCAGCGAAAAGAGCATGTAGAAAGACAATGCCGCGCCTTTGCTGGCCGCGCGGTGCGCAAGCCACGAGCGGACCGAGGCCAGCACCACGCTGACCGTGTGGGCGGCGGTATGCCGGTTGGGCAGCCAACCCCCGCCTGGGCGGTGTTCCTGAGGTTCGCGGTCCACGGACCGGTCGGGGGAATCTGTTGGATTCACGCGTTGATCCACTGTTGGGACTACCAGCCTGGCAGCCCGTTGGTCTGGAAGGGAGGCGGCCTGCCGGGCCGGCAGGTGCGCCGTCCTACGACCTGTCTTTCTTCAGGCCCCAGATCAGCGACACCATGAACAGCACGAGGAAGACGATGAAAAGGAGCTTGCCCACCCCGGCCGCCGCCGCGGAAACGCCGCCGAAGCCAAACAGGGCGGCAATCACGGCGATGACGAAGAAGATTACGGCGTAACGCAACATGATGAGACTCCAGAGATACCATCTCCCGCGTTTGTTGTCCGTTTGTTGTCCGTTCGTTGTTGCCCATTTCCAAGTTCATGATACAGCCCGCTGTGCGCTTTGCCCAAGCACGCCCCGGGAGCATGCCGGGCTCGGCAGGAACAGCGAGCGCCTAAACTGGAAGCGGGAATATTGCCGTTCTGCGGCACGGCGGGCGGGAACCAGCCGGCAGGCAGGCCCCACGCCACGCCGGACGCGCGAGCCCCACGGGCACCCATCGTGCGCAATCCATTCACCGTCGGAAGGGGGCACCATGAACCCGAAGCACAACCGCCGTCTTGGCATGGCCATCTGTTTGGCGCTTGGCCTGCTCGCCACCGCTGGCTGCGAACGCAGCCAGCCGGGGCCCAAGCCGATTTCCAGTGAATTTGGCGGGCAGGCCGGCGGCAGCGCCCCCCTTTCCTCCGTCGCTGGCCCGCAGCGATAGCGGCCGCAGGCCACAGCGCCGAGAGGCTGGCCACCCTGGCGGCTTGACAGCTTCGCAACCGCCCCGACGAGCCGCGTTCCGGAGCCACGGTCACACCTCGGCAAGACTGGAGCGTACCCGTTTCTGCGTGACTACCTGCGCGCCGCCAGGGTTGCGCAGCGGAGCACAAACAGGCGTCGCAGAGCGGTAGGCCTCGCATGCAAGCGGCCTTGGCGCCTGTTTCAACGATGCAACCTGCGCCGGACAGGCCTGCCGGGCGGACAAGGCGCGTCCATGCGCCCGAAACGTAAGGCCCGCGCGGCGATTCGGCCGGGGCCGCGCCCCTGCGGCGGCGGTATCCGCGTGTTTCAGCGTTGCAACGAAAATGTCCCCCCTCTTGTGGGGAACTTCTCCCCACCCTCGAGAGCCACCCGCAAACCCTTACCAGCCCTGGTTTTCGCGGCATTGGCACGCTTGTCGCTCTGTTCCGAGCGGGGAGACACAAAAAGATGACGCGACGAGCCCAATCACTCGGGAGTGAGTTCTGCCATGCGTCAGCCGCCAGCGCGAATGACGGCACGAAGGCGCTCGTATCGACTGGCGCGCCCTGCGCCCTCGGTCTTGCAGCTTTTGTCGCCGCCGTTGCTTCCTTCTCCGCGCTTGCAGATCCAGGCGATTTCGTCGTTCTGCGCGGCGTCGAGCCGAATACTGCCGATCGCGGCATTCCGCAGGGGGACATGCCGATAGCTGCCGCTGTCGGGCTGTTTCCGTCCGCACGTTTCCAGCAATCCGCCGCCGCCGTAGCGCGCGGCCCGTCCGGCGGCAATGCCACGGGCCTGGTACAGCAAAACCAGAAGGCAGGCGCGGCGAATGCCTCGTTCAATGCTTTTGTGCTCCGTCCCCCGGCGGGCACTTTTTTCTAAGAGGGGAGGGAGATAGCCATGAAAACGAAGATGCTCGCGATCGCGGCATTGGTATTGCTTTCCACCAGTGCGTCGGCAGTCGGTTTCAGCTATTTCGATCGCCCGGATGACGCCGATGCCTTTAACCAGACAACCGTCAGCAATGACATCTACGTCCGCGGTTTTGGCTTTGCCTGGGGAGATATCCGCTTCAAGGCGGAACCGGGCGCCGGGCGCAACAGCCAACTCGGCGCGCGCGACCATCCCTCCCCCATCGGCACGTCCGCAAAGCACGCATTCGGCGGCGGCAGCGCGCTGTTCAAGGCCCGGGGCGGTGCCGGCGTGAATGTCGCCGCCGGAGACGACGACGTGCAGGGCGACGGGCCAGCGAGCTTCAGCACGACCCATTGAGCACCGCAACAACGCAGCTCGGATTCAGGGGGAACCGGGTTCTGGGGGAAACAGCGCGTCCGTAGCGGGATGCCGGGCCTGCGCCTGCGCACGCCACGGTGCGCGGTGGATGGCGCCAGGGAACAAGGCGGGCCGAAGCCCGCCTGTATCCTCGGCTTGCCGACTATTCGCCGGCGCCCGGCCGCGCTTCAATGCGGATATTGTGCTTGTGCATCAGCCGGTACAACGTGACCCGGGACACATTGAGCTCGCGCGCGGCCGGCACTACGTGGAAGCCGTGGCTCGCCATCACGGTGCGAATCGCCTCGCGCTCGGCTTCCTCCCGAATCGCGTCGAGGGTCTTGCGCGGCGTGTCGGTGCCGCCGTGCAATTGCAGGTCCTCCGCGGTGATCTTGCGATTGTCGGTCATGACAATGGCGCGCCGTACCCGATTGATCAGTTCGCGCACATTGCCCGGCCACTCGTACTGCATCATGGCCTGCGTCGAGCACGGAGAAAAACCGCGTATGCGCCGATGCGCCTCGTGACCGTGTTCCGCCAGCACCGAGTTGGCCAGCAGCAGGATGTCCTCGCCGCGTTCGCGCAATGGCGGAATCGACAGGGTCAGCACGCATAGCCGGTGGAACAGGTCGGCACGGAAGCGGCCGTCGGACTGCGCCGCCACCAGGTCGACGTGCGTCGCCGAGATGATGCGCAGATCCAGCGGGATCGACTGGTGCCCGCCAAGCCGGGTAATGGTGCCTTGCTGCAGGAAGCGCAGCAGGGCGACCTGGCTCTCCAGTGGCAGGTCGCCGATTTCGTCGAGGAACAGCGTGCCGCCCTGGGCTTGCTCGATCCAGCCGATCTTGCGCTGGTTGGCGCCCGTGAACGCGCCTTTCTCGTAGCCGAACAACTCCGACTGCACCAGGTGCGGCGGGATGGCGCCGCAGTTGATTGCAACGAACGGCCCCTTGCGCCGGCTCGAGGCTTCATGAACGGCCTGCGCCGCCAGTTCCTTGCCGGTGCCGGACTCGCCGGAAATAAAGACAGGCGCTTCGTTGTGGGCCACCTTGGCGAGGGAGCGAAACATGCTCCGCATCGCCGCGCACTCGCCGATCATGGGGCCATGGCCAATCAGTTCGTGGCTGCGCGCACCGTGCAGGCAGGCCATGCCGTGCGCATGCTTGAGCGTGTAAAGCAGCTCGCTGAACGAGAACGGCGTGCGCACGTAGTCCACGCAGTAGTCGCGTATCAGCCTTCGCACGCGCTCGTCTTCCAGCATGCGCGACGACGTGATCGCCACCCACATCACATGCAGGTATTGCAGGCTCTGTTCGAGCTGCGTCAGTTCGGCGTCGCTGTATTCGCTTTCAAGGTCGATGACGCCGGCCATCGGCGCGCTGCCTCGTACCACCCGGCTCAGATCGCGGATCTGCTGGATATGGCGAATTTCCCAGCCAGACCCGAACTGGGCCGGATCGAATCCATAGGGTTCGTGGCGCGACACGACCAGCACTTGCGCGGTGCGTGTCGCCACCTTGCACAGTCGGTCCATAGCGGTCTCCCGGACGTTGAGCATATTGACTATTCCGGCTTCCACCGCGATCCCGCCCTGAAGCAGGCTGCGTTCGCGGTCAAGCCGAGTCGGTCGGGGATCTGCCCCCGCGCGCAACGCCGGCATTACGGTCTGGACAAACTGCGGGACTGCTCGCCAAGAATGGCCTCATGGTCGCCACCGGCCTGAAGCTGGTCGCGAATACGTCGCCGCACCTGGTCTTTTTCGTGCATCAATTCGCTGCGCGGCGCTTCCGGCGACTGGCCGGAGTAACGGTAATAGAGCGCTTTGTAGGTGAGTTGGCTGAGGATCCATTCCTGCAGCAGCGCGCGCTGCCGGAATGACTCGGCTTCCAGGGCACGTTGTCGCTGCAGCAGTTGTTCGATGGCGGCACGCGCGTAGGGCGGCAGCATCTGGTCCTGGCTCAGGAACGTTTCGACAGTGCCGACAGCAGGGTCGTCCCGCTCGTTGATGCGTTGTCGGTGCGGTGCCTCGGCGGCGGCTTCTCCCAAAGCTGCCCAGGCACGGTGTATGGAAAGACTGGCTGACTCGCTGATGGGCCCTATGGCGGGTCGCCGGATTTCTCCTGCAGTCATGATTGATCCCCGTTGAACAACACCCCCGGCACTACACGTTCGCGATTACCACTTATGTTTAGTCTTATTGTTTGCATTGATCAGGCGGGCGTGTATCCGCGCGCTCTTTTCGTGGTGGCGAAGCCATCTGAACGATGGTCTGCTCGGTCAGTCCTTGCCGTTCTGCCCGCGGCGGACTTGTTACTGTCGTTATCCTGGCTTGACTACCCTGCGCCAGCCGGCGCATCTCCGGACTGCCGGAGTCAAGAAGGGGCGCCCTGAAGCGCCCCACAATCTGCCACGACTCTAGTTCAGTGCATTTGCACCTGTTTGTCCAGCCCTCCGTATCGGTATTCAGCCTAATATCATCCTTTAGTATGAGCAGCGTGCGGCATTCCATATGCCTTTCGACGTAAATGATCACTCACATTTAACGCAGAAACAGGTACGCACCGGGCCGGCTGGCGCGGTGAGAAATCAGGCGGGATGCAACGCAGAAACGGGTACGCCCTGCAGGCTTTCCGGGCCGGGAAGGCGTCCCGGGAATAACGCAGAAACGGGTACGCTTTGCAGTGGGACACGGAATTGGCAAAAGACATGCCCGGCGCGTCAGTACTGCGGGCACGAAAGCACGACGATGACGAAAAGCTGACGACGGCCAGGAGGGCCGGTACCTGGAGCAGGTCCCCGAGCGTCACCAGGGTAGCCAGACCGGCCGCAACGATGCCGCCATCCTTGGGCGCGACAATGGCGAGACAGCCCCATCCCCGCGGTAATGGCCACGCGGATCGCATGCGGGATGGCGTTGACGATCCTCTCACGCGCACGGCACTGGGTCACTAGCAGGAACAGGAGGCCCGAGAGGCGCGGGAGGGTGAGGCGAATGCACCGGGCTTGAAGAGGGACTCCGGGGGCAGCATGTAAAAATTGCCTGAATCTATGCTCTGATCAGCACTTTTTTTACACTACTGTCGTGGGATGCCCGGACGTCGGATCGAGCGTACTTTCGTCCAGTTTTGTGCCCATAACGGCACTTTTACCGAATAAGCACCATGCAAAAGGCGTGGTAATGCCCCACCGCAGGCGGTGAATCCAGGCAGACATCCAGAATGACCCTACCTTGACGCTAGCGCTAATCCGCCGTATAAACCCCGCTAGATTCAAGCGACGAGGCAACAGCACATTCGTTAGCCACCGTCATGGTACTTCCGTTGTCCATGGTGTCCTTTCCTTGAGTTGCTTTGCTCGGATACGCGTGAGCTATCCGTTTCTTTTAAATTTTTCCCAGGAAAAGCAATACCATGCAAACCGGTATCGTTAAATGGTTCAACGACGCCAAGGGCTTCGGTTTCATCAAGCCGGACGCAGGCGGTGACGATCTCTTCGCGCACTTCTCTGAAATCCGCGCCGACGGTTTCAAGTCGCTGCAGGAAAACCAACGCGTGTCGTTCGAAGTCAAGAACGGCCCGAAGGGCCTGCAGGCTGCGAACATCACGCCGCTGTAAGCAGTAGACTGGCGCCCCGCTCGGGGCGCACCCAGTCAGGAAAACCCCGCCTCTCGAGGCGGGGTTTTTTTTCGCCCATGCACAACGCGGCAATCGCCAGCGGGGGCCCTTTTCGCCGCCTGCCATAGACGCACTTGCGTTGGTACCCGGCTAGCGCGGCGGCGCCCGAGCCCTGGCCTGCACGCTTAGTCTTGCCGCCTCTCCTGGCTGGGCATCCCCTATCCGAAGCGCGAACGTTGCGCAGGCCGTTGACGCAGAAACGGGTACGCCTGCGCCCAAACCTGGACAGCCCGGTGGCCCGCGGCTGCCTTGGAGTGACCGGGCTTGCCACGCAGAAACGGGTACGCAAGCAGTGATCTGGCAGCCCGGATCTGCCGCACTTGCTCCAATTGAGCCCCGCCGACGCCCGCAGAAACGGGTACGCACAGGCGCCTTCCTTGCCCTATTTTTTCGTCGATGCGCATCTGCAACACGGCAAGGGCAAGAAAAACCACGCAGAAACGGGTACGCCTGACACCGAAATCGACCCGCGCACACGCCAGAACTGGCTACACCTCCGCACCTGCCAGCCAGCGCAAGGGGAGCAGTGACGTATTGCCGCAACGCAGAAATGGGTACGCCCGAGATTTTCTTCCCGGTTCGCCTACGGGCGCTGCGGCGCGCATCTACGCAGAAACGGGTACGCACGGGCGCTAAAAACCGCTGAGCTTCGCTCTGGCAGGCCATTTTTCGCTTTCTGGGACCGCGTCCTCGATGTCTCGTCAGGCCAATTCCTTGCCACACCAAGTAAATGTCCCCGAGGCCGCAGAAATGGGTACGCCGCCAACCGCCGGCTTGACGGCCTCCGATCCGCAGAAACGGGTACGCCAGGATCCCGCGTCGCCCACGACCGGACGCAAATGACACTGCGGCGGTCGCCAACACACGCAGAAACAGGTACGCGCATCAAATTCGTTCTGGCTATTTGGTTTTTCTGAGTGCAAGCACTCGCTTTCAAGGAAAAGGTTGTGTATAATAGAAAGAAGGGAACGCTTTCCGGAAAACACCTCACCGGGTGCACGCAGAAACGGGTACGTTTCCGCCAAGAATGCACCGGGAATGGGCACGCAGAATTGGGTACGCTTCGGCGCGCTCAAGTCGGGAAGGGCAATACGCAGAATTGGGTACGCCGCAGAAACGGGTACGCTCCAGCCTGGCAAGGTACGGAAGCGGCGCCGCGAAAAGGTTCTACGCAGAATTGGGTACGCAAATGGGGCGCCAGAGGGCTACGCTGCGCAGAAATGGGTACGGAAGGCGAGTATCAAGACCCTGACGGACTGGGGTGCGTACCCGTTTCTGCGGGGATAACTTCCCCGTCAACCCGATTCCTGTACCAAAAGTGCCGGTAAACGGGCAGCGCACGCAGAAACAGGTACGCTTTTCGCCTCTGGATCTGTGGAAAAGCCTGTGCTGAAGCGGACTTATCCCCGCAGAAACCGGTTCGGGCTTTGCGCTGAAACGGGTTCGGTATACCGCAGAATCTGGTACAGCACTTCGCAGAATCGAGTACGGTTTCACGCAGAATCTGGTTCGGAAGGTCTCCGTTTACGTATACGAATCAAGGGCATGGACCCCTCGTATACGGTTTACGAGTAGTTAACCCATACCCTTATCGTTTACTGGTAGCTGATGGCTGGCCCACCGTGGACAACCCTCCCGGGTTGCCCACCGCAGTCCACCATGCGACCAGCCATGAGACCCGCCAACCCTAAAACACGCGGCATTGCAGGAAATTCGCTTACCGAACCTGTTTCTGCGTGACAAGGCTGATTGCTTCGCGTAAAAAGTCGGGTATTCCGAAGCACGCCAATATGCCCATCAAACGCACCCAGACCATCCTGGGGTCTCGCGGTCCAGCCGATATGGACAGCGAGCCCTCCCGCATCATCGTTCCCGGCGACGAGAACAGTCTGGTTCCGTCCGAGAAATTCCAGCGTCTGTTCGACGAAGCACAGGCAATGGAACGGGAAGATGCCTGGCAAAGTGGCGAAGTCGGCTTTTTAAGCCGCGCCAGCGTGCAGGTCACCCTGCCTTACCGGGCCCCGAAGGGGGCACCGCCGGTGTGGACCCGCACAAGCGGCAATATTTCGCTGATGATCCAGCCTGGCTATTTCACGCAACAGCGCTCCGAGAAAGCCAGCAACGGACGCCAGAAACTGGTGTCCGAAACCGTGTCGCTGGGCTATCCCTATGGTTCCTATCCGCGCCTGATGCTTGCCTGGATCGGCAAGGAGATCATGGCCAAGAAAAAGCGCGGCGAGTTTACCGGTACCGTGGAAGACCGCCGTATCTCGCTTGGCAATTCTTTGTCGGAGTTCATGTACAACCTCGGTATACCGATGGCTACCGGCGGCAAGCGCGGCACCATGACGCTGGTTCGGCAACAGATGATTCGCTTGTTCTCGGCGACCATCGCGATCGTGCAGAACAAGTCCACGCCGAGCCAGAACCAGAACCCGAATCACGAGCCGTTATCCATCGATCGCGTCGGTTATCTGCTGGCTGACCAGTTGTCGACCTGGTGGGACCCGATGCAGCCGGGCCAGGGCTCGATGTTCGAGAGTTTTGTGGTATTGTCCGAACCGTTTTTCAACGAGCTGGTTAACCGGCCGGTACCGGTCGATATGCGGGCGCTAAAGGCCCTCAAGCAATCACCTTTCGCGCTCGACGTATACTCCTGGCTGACCTATCGCTTCTTTACGATTCAGCGCCGTACCGAGATTCCGTGGGAAGCACTGCAAATGCAGTTCGGCACCGAGACCGAGAGCGAGCGGAAGTTCCGTGCTCTGTTCCGCAAGGCGCTCAAAGATGTGCTGGTTGTCTACCCGGGTGCCAAGGTAGACGCCGACTCTTCCAAGGCCCTGATCCTGCAACCCTCCAGAACCAGCGTTCGCAAGCTGGCGTAGGGTATGTCGATTGCATTGCCGAACCCGCGCGCTGACTTGGCCCGCGGGTTTTTCGTTCCCCCGCAGGAATTCGGGGCGAACCAGGCGCAATGCCAGCGGTCTGACTGCCGCTATGGGACGATTGGGTGTGAGAGGCTTGGCGCCGGCGTATACGGCGTATACGGGCTCCTGAAGGGGAGTCCGGAGGATGAGGCGGGAGGATGGTTTTCAGACTGCCAGAAACACAAAAGGCAAGCGTGGAACGCTTGCCTTTTGCTTTGCTGACCTTGCCTGGCCCGGGAGCCCCGCGCGGTCTGCGACTTCGGCGTGATTCGTGAGATCAGGCCGGCTTGATGGCGGATGCCTGCAAGCCCTTCGGGCCCTGCTTTACTTCAAACGTGACGCGCTGACCATCCTTGAGCGTCTTGAAGCCCGAACCCTGGATTTCGGAGAAGTGCGCGAACAGATCCGCACCGCCGTCGTCCGGGGTAATGAAGCCAAAGCCCTTGGTCTCATTGAACCATTTGACCGTACCGGTTGCCATGTGAATTTCCTTTCGAAGCAAGTTCTTGTACACAACGCAAACAACGCTAACAACCGTTCAAGCACGTTAAGTTCTCGTAGTTACCGAACGGATGCCGACGAGGTGACACGACTTGACTCGACTGTAGCGGGCATCATAACCAGTTTGTCTTGTTGTGTCATGTGCGGCGTAAGACGCACTACATTTAATGTAGGCGCATTCCATGCCGCATTTCAAGCGCTATTCTGTTATTTCCATAACGCGGAATGCTTTTCCTAATTTTATATTAAAAATATAAACTCAAAAAACAGTTGAGCCAGCACGTCACATTGACTAAAGTTGCGGCTAGAGTTAATCGCGCTTTCAGCGCTGAAAGAGAGGTCGTAGTGCCAGCTAAAATCATCACGGTCTTTAACCAGAAAGGCGGATGCGGCAAGACAACAGTCAGCATGCATCTTGCCGGCACGCTTGGCCTGAGAGGCGCGCGTTCCATGCTGGTGGACATGGACGAACAGGGTACCGCCACGCGCTGGGCGGCCCAGGCCAGCGACGAGCGGCCCTTTCCCGCATCAGTGATTGGCTTGGCGCCGTCGGGCGGGGCGATGCACCGCGAAGTGAGGAAATTTGTCCAGGACTACGACTACATCGTAGTGGACTGTCCTCCGGCAGTTCACTCGGCTGCGCCATCCAGCGCGCTGTTGATTTCCGATCTCGCCATTATTCCCGTGGTTCCGTCGCCTCCGGACCTGTGGGCCGCCGTGGCTGCCAAAACGCTGGCCCAGCATGCCCAGGTCCAGAACGAGACGCTCCGTATCCGGGTGATGGCCAATATGGTGCAGCGTCGTGTTTCCATTGCACGCCAGGCGATCGAGATTCTCGGTGACGATGCCGAGGTGCCCTTGATGAATGCCATGATCGGATCGCGCTCCGCCTTCCGCGAATGCCAGGCGATCGGTTGTACTGTTCACGGCGTGGCAGGGGCACGCGAGTCAGTGCAGGAAGTCGACATGATGGTCGACGAGATATTGTCTTTGATTGAGCAATAGGAATGGCCACAAAATTGAAAAGCCTCAAGGCAGGCATGCTGGCGGGAATGGCAGCCGAAAAAACGCGGGGCGACTCGCTCGACCGCTTTGCACGCGCCGAAGCGGCAATTTCGCAGCATCCCAATGGTCTGCTGCAGGCTCGCACCCGCGAGCCGAGCCCCATTTTCAGCGCTGAAAGTGACTTGCCGGAGGAGGGGGGGCGGATCCTGATGCAGGTCCCGCTGGCGCAACTCCACGACAATCCGTTCAATGCCCGTCGCATCTACGACTCGGCCGTTGTCCAGGAACGTGCGGCTTCGATTGCGACTCACGGCCAGAAGACGCCAGGGCTGGCCACGCCGGATCCTGCTCGGCCGGGGCACTACATCCTGATCGACGGGCATTACCGCAAGCGCGCGCTAGCCTCCGCTGGCAAGCTCGAGATGGAATGCTTCATCGAGAGCGACCTGAGCGAACTCGATTTCTATCGCTTGTCCTTCCTGCTCAATGAGCAACGCTCTGACCAGTCGGCGCTGGACAACGCGATCGCCTGGCGGCAACTGCTGGATGAGGGCAAGGTCCAGAAAGAGGAAGACATCTGCGAACTGACCGGGATGTCCGCCGGGACGGTAAACAAGACCCTGGCCCTGTTAAGACTGCCTGAGTCCGTCCTGGGCGTCATGCGGGAGCGCCCCAGCGCCATCGGTATCGCCACCGGATACGAACTCACGCTCTATTGCAAGATCGTCGGCGAAGACCGGACTCGCGACCTGGCCACCCGGATCATGGCCGAAGGCCTGTCGAGCCGTGAAGTCGAGGCCATTCGCAAGCATGCGCAAGAAGGGAAGGCCCGCAAGATCAAGGAGATCAGCCGTCAGTACAAGATCCGCAGCGATGGCGGCCAACTGCTGGGAACGATCAAGGAATGGGATTCAGGGCGCGTGATGCTGGACGTGCAGGTAGGCGACCGAGGCGCGCGCGAAGCGCTGGTCGAAGCCCTCAAGGCGCGCTTCGGCCTGGAGAAGACCGCCGGCTGAAAGCCGTACCCGAGCGCAGGGATGGCCGTCTCCGGCCGGTCTTCAGCCGCTCAGCCAGCCGTCGCGGCGCCGTCCCGGTCCTCAGCGCCGGTGGGGACAACGACCGGCACCGCGGCTATCTCCCCGTGGTTCCCCAACGGTTTCGCGCGGGTTCTCCGGCCCGCGAGGTCGCGCGGCGAACGCGCCGCAAATTCTTCCTCCACGTCTTCCCGGTAGCGTTCGATGGCCTGGCTCAGGAGGGCGTGCAGCCCCCGCACCGAATAGCCCGCGCCAGGGGCGCGATCCGCCTTGCGCATCGCGCGGCCCGTGGGTGGGAGGCGGGGAGGGCCGACCATCACGATAGGCTCTGCTGCCCGGTTGTCCCAGTCAAGTCCACGATCGCGCCAGTGACGCGCCATAGCCATGCGCGTTGCCTCGCCCAGGCCATCTACACCGGCAGGCGATTCTGCGTCCGAACCCCGAAGCTGGTCGTGCGTGAAATTCGTCAGGCTGGCAAAGCCGATGTGCTGTTCCTGCAGCAATCGGACAGCAGCCTCGGCGGCACGATACCGCACGCCATCCGGGTCCCGCCCCTGCTTCGCCAGCCAGTCCAGAAACCGCGCCAGGGCTGCCTCGTCGAGCATGCTACCGACGGCCGCCGGGGCAGCCGCGCGTTGCGGCAACCTGGACCGCGCCTCGGGCTGCCAGGCGTGCGCCGAGACATGGCCCTGCGTTTGCAGCCATTCGTACAAGGCACCGAGGATGCGCGAAGCATGGAGTACGCTGCTTTCCGACAGCGGTCCCGTGAATGGACGCCAGGCAGCCGACTCCCTGGATGCGCGGGGCCCGACCCAGAGATGCACCGGCCCCGGATTACGCAAGAACACAAAAAAATCCTGCCGGTCCTGCCGATCCAGCATACCCAGTGGTTTCTTTCGCTGTACAGCAGCCCATAGCAGCAGCCGTTCGGCTTCCTTGCGATAAGCGAGCCATGTGCTCCGTTGTGCCGAATTTGCCGACAGCCAGGCGCGGACGGCAGCGAGATCGCTCCTATAGGTGACTCTTGAATCACTAATAGGTGGGTGATCGCACCCCGTACCTGTTTCTTCATCCCGCATCAGCTCAAAAGGCACCAACTGCCGAAGCTGCGGGCCCAGCGCCGTTTCGGCCAGGCGCCCCCGGGCACCAACATGATCGCGCAGCAGTGGCCGGCCCTGCTCGTCCTTGACCACGCCCCTATGATCGGCAAGCCAGCGGTTGATGACGGCGCCAGCCAGCGAGCCGATGCGTGGCACCGAACGCCACCATGCGTTACCGTGCCGGTTGGCAAGCTCCACCAGAATATGCAGATTGGATATCTTCTGGGCGCGCAAGCGCCGGGCCAGAGCCGGCGAGAACCACAGTTCGATACCATGATCGGCGCGCGGCTGTGCCGTGCCGAGCCGTTCCAGCTCGGCCAGCGCTTCCACGCGGCGGTCCATGCCGCGGTTGGAGCGGCCCGGACCCATCTCGAGCAATTCGGCCAGATCCTGGCGGTTGTGGAGGTGAGCCAGCTGGACCATGCGGTCTCGCAAGGCTAGCAGCAGACGCAGCGCGGATTCGCCACCGGCGTCATCGTCGCTGTCGTCGGACAGGTAGCGGTCGGCCACCATCGCCGCCGGCATGCCTTGTACATAGGCCCGTACGGCGGCAAATTCGCTGCGCGTGAGGCTGAGATTCGGGGCTTTACCAGGCTGCATGGCGATGCCTGGATTGAAGGCTAACATATTGATTCATAAGGCACTTAGGCAGCTGCTGAATGCATCCGGGTATAAATGCATAGTGAAGTACAATGCCGATAATTATAGCGTGGAAGTCTGGTATACGCCGCCGCCAGAGCGCCAAAATGTACTTCCGTGCGCTGACGCACAGCGTATCGGCAGTGTTCCGGTACATACTTTCCCGGGTGTAACCTCGCTTGCATTCCCCCCATGCTGTGCCTATCCTGAGACCCAGAGTTAGATTCTTTTAACTCTGAATTAAGAAGCATCTACAGCGTAATAAGAACGCAAACGGGGCGATTCGAAAGGACTCCAAGGGACGGTCACCCAGCAGTGCAACCTGGACGGGTACGCTGCCACGGTCTGGAGTCGAGACGGATCGTATGGAAATGCAACTGCAGCATAGCGGGCATTTTCTATAGCATGTGCGGGTTGTCGCGGGGCTCGCCATGCCGTAACAAAAAAAGAGAGCGGCCATGGCCACAATCCTCTTGATCGAGCCTCACCCCCTGCTGCGCCTGGGTCTGCGCCATTTGTTGACACAGGCGGGTCTCCACGGCGACCTGGTTGATATCGACCCCGGCTCCCTGCCTTACCCTGCTGAGTGGCTTTGCCATGCGGACCTGATGATCTACGGATTGTCGCCGGAACCGGCTGCCGGCTGGCAGGAACTGGATCAGGCATGCCAGACACTGATGCCCAAGCGGGTATTGGTGTTGTCCGATCAGATTCCCTCACCCGACTTCGATGGCGCGATGCCAGGCAATGTCCGCGGCCTGCTGTCCAAGGCCTGCAGCGCCGAGATGCTGGACGCGGCGATTCGCCTGGTGCTTGCCGATGGGGAGTGTTTTCCCGCTCGCGCCCAGGCGGCTTGCGGCGACCAGGGCGCCGCGCCATGGCCGGCAGTTCAGGCAAGGCCTGCTCCCTCCTCCCTGCATAGGCAGGCGGGCAGGATCCAGCCGGTCGACGCCCATGAGCCCGGCGGCCAGGCGGCGCTGCAGAGCGCGCTCGCTGGCGCCCCCGAACTGGAGACGCCTTCCGCCGGTTCGCACCTGCTGAATATTACCGAGCGTCAGTACGAGGTGCTGGCATTGCTGGCGCGAGGCTATCCGATCAAGACCGTCAGCCGCCTGCTGAATATCTCGGTGGCCACGGCCAAGACCCACGCTTGCACGCTGTACCAGCGCCTGCACGTGCGCAACAAGGGCGAGGCGGTTTACGTGGCGCTGCAGCGCGGTGCCAAGCTGAGCTGGCCCGGGCCAGCACCGGCCACCGCGCCCGCACGTGGCGGTGCGTCGTCGCCTGTCGAACTGGTCAGCGTCTGCCAGGCTGCCTGATCATCCGTTCCGCCCTGTTGCCCGCGATGGCGCGGGGCGGTTCGACGCACCCTCGGCTTCATCCTTGGCGATACGCGGCCTCATCCGAATGCACGAGGCAGCGCACCATCGTTCTTGCTACGCTAATCGAGAAGTGCTTAACGCGGAACGCCGGACCGTGGCGCATCGCGATGCCTCCTGCCAACCCGCTGTCACCCCCAGCCGATGACAACGCTCCTGCTTGCCCACAACATGATGCTGCGCCGGGGCGTGCTGCGCCACCTGCGCGAGCTTTCCGCGCTAGCCCCCGTGATATCGCAGACGCCCGAATGGCTGCTGGAAGCCGCGCCGGCCGACGTGCCGCCGCGGCCAGTCGATTTCGCGCTGCTCGACTGCAGCGGGGCGCAGGCCGATCCGTTTCTGTTGCTCGATACACTGTGCCAGCGGCTCGCGCCGCGGCGCTGGCTGGTCCTGTGCGAATCCCCTGACCTGCTGTTCACCAGTCATGCAGCCCGGCTCGGGGCCAGCGGCTGCATGACCGTGCCCTGCACGCCGGAGCAGACGCGCGCGGCCGTGGTGCTGGTGCGCGCCGGCGGCCAGTGTTTCCCGCGCCAGGCCTTTGCCATGCCAGCCCCATCCCCCATCGGTTCAGGTGGGTCTACGGCAAGGGGATGATGCGCCGGACGACGCAGGCTCCTATGCTTGAGTCGCGCGGAGAACGAAGCCGGGGATATCAATACCGATGTGGCCGCCGCGCGCTGTAACAGGGGGTCATATGGACAACGGGCTGGACATCCTGGTCGTGCGCGGCTTCGCCGTGCCGGAGGGCCGGGGCAAGTGGGCATGCTGCTACGAAATCAGGCTGACCACCGGACGCGACGAGCCGCTGCTGTATCGCGGCGAGTTGCATGGCATGCGCTATGCCTGCGAGGCAGCCGCGATCGCCGCTGCCACCTTTGCCGGCGAGCAGGAAGCACGAAGGCATTTGGCGACAGTGAGGGAAGGCATGCTTGCACGCCATGAGTATTGCGTGATGGTCGCCGGCGAGCCGGTGCGCGAGTCCCAGCCCGAGCCGGCGGCAGGCTAGGTCGTCGACGTCGTCGGGATAGGCAAGTCAAGCAAATCAGGCACAAGCGCCGGTCAGCAGCATTGGCGGCGCCGCAAGGCACAAAGAGGGGAGCGACGAAGCGCGCGTGTTCGGGGGACCGGAGCAATCCGGTGCGCATGCCAGTCAGGATGCGCGCACGCGTGATGCGGTCGCAGCGCATGCTGCGCCGGATCTTGAGGGCCACGGTCGAGCCGGCCGGCACAGGCGGCAAGCCGTGGCTTTGTTTTTTTGCGCGTGTGGATGGGGCGCACGGCGATCGCGGCTTCTCACGGCACGTCCGCCCCGCGGCGCCATTGCCGCAGGCAGCTTTGCGCTTGCGCCTCCCCGGCCTGGCCGGCCCCAAAAAAAAGAGCCCGCCGACCGGGGGACCATGCGGACTCCAAAGTGGCCGGCGCGATTCCGCTCGACCGGCCACTTGTTCGACGATAGCCAAACACCGGCAGCAACTGTATCGACCAGAAGCACCATTCGCCGCATGACCCAGGCCCGGGTGCGCCGCCCTTGCACGAAGCCCGCCAGCCCAATGTGCGCTTCGTGCGGTGCCGCGGGACACGAGCCGGTATCCTGGCTGCTTCATGCTTCTGGCTGGGTTTAGGCAGGCATGCCGGCCAGTGTGGCCAGGCCTGCCTGCCGCGCAACTGTATTATTTTTTTTGCCTGCCCGACCAAGACGGCCCTCAAGATGCCCTGGAATTTCATTACCCGATTCGGCGAGACCTCCCTGCTGCTGCCATGCGCCGTGCTGATCGCCGCGTGGCTGTTCCATGCCGGCGCCGCTGACAGCGCACGCCGCTGGTTGATCGCATTCGGCGCGACGGCCGCGGTGGTGCTGGTCTCCAAGCTCGCCTTCCTGGGCTGGGGCATTGGCTGCGCGGCCATCAACTTCACGGGCTTTTCCGGCCACAGCATGATGTCCGCATCGGTACTGCCGGTGCTGTTTTACCTGGTCGTGCCCGCACGGCACCCGCGCCTCGCCGTCGGCGCGGGCTGTCTTGGCTTGCTGTTTGCGCTGCTGGTCGGCGTGTCGCGGCTGAAGCTGCAGGCGCATTCCGGTTCCGAAGTCCTGAGCGGGCTGGCGCTTGGCTTTGGCGCAAGCCTGACCTTCATGCTGTGGAGCGCAAGGCCGGCACGCTCCGCGCCGGCCCTGGCGGGCGCGCTGGTGCTGGTGCTGATGCTGGCCGTGCCGGCGGCCGGCGTGGCCGCGCCCACGCATCAGTGGATCGAGATGTTTGCCGCTCGGCTGGCGGGGCGCGACAAGCCGTACCAGCGCGGGCAGTGGCGCGAATGGGCCTGGCAGCGCGACGGCGCCGGCTTGCTGGCCTGCCTGCCCGAAGCGCGGCGGGAGCGCTGAGCAACCTGCATCGCCGGCACTCGCCGCAAGCCCATATGTGCGCCAGCCAACAGACCGGCGCCGTGGCGCGGCGCAACCATGTTCTGCATTGCATATCCGGCTTGCCGGACGGAGGCAGACCATGTCGAAGATCCGTGCATTCTTCGCCGAGAGGCAAGCTGCGCTGCAAATCATGTATCGCTTCGCCGATGCGGGCATCGTCGCCGTGTGCGGCGTGGCGATCGGCGAGCTGATCTTCCCGCAAGGCCTGCGCGGCGCCCCCCCGGTTCATGGCTTTATCACTGCCCTGTGTTCGGTGAGCACCTTGCTGGTGTTTCCCGCCTGCGGGCTGTACAACTCCTGGCGCGGCCGCAGCCGTACTGTGCTGGCCGCACGTACGCTTGCCGCCTGGGGGGCGGTCTGCATGCTGGGCCTGGTCACCGTGTTCCTGATGCACCAGTCGGCCGCCTTGTCGCGGCTATGGTCGATGAGCTGGCTGCTGAGCGTGGTGGTGGCGCTGCTAGCCTCGCGGGTGCTGCTCTACGGCATGCTGGGCAGCGTGCGCGAGCTGGGTATCAATGCCAAGCGTGTCGTGATCCTGGGCTACGGCTCGCTTGGGCATGAAATGTACCAGCGAGTGCGGAATAACCGGGGCGCCGGCTATCGCATTGCCGGCATCTACGACGAAGGCATCGAGCAGCCGCTGCCCGCCGGCGTGACGCGGCTGGATTCGCTGCAACAGGTCTGCGCGTTCGTGCGCAGCAACAATGTGCGGGAAATCTGGCTGACCCTGCCGATGGCTGCCTGCCGTGATCTCTATGATGTGGTTTCCCACTTCCGCAACGACCTGATCGACATTCGCTGGGTGCCCGACGTCATGTCGGTCGAGCTGTTGGGCCACCGGTTCAGCGACTTCCTCGGCTTGCCGGTCATCGACCTGAACAGCCCGCCGCAGTCGGGTATCACGGGTTTGCTCAAGGCCAGTTTCGACCGCGTCTTCGCGCTGGTGGCGCTGGTGGGGCTGTCGCCCTTGCTGCTGGTGATTGCCGTGCTGGTCAAGCACTCTTCCCCGGGCCCGGTCCTGTTCCATCAGGCTCGCCTGGGCATGGACGGTCGGCCCTTCCATGTCTACAAGTTTCGTACCATGGTGCAGCATCAGGAGGCGGGCGGCCTGACGCAGGCCGTGCGCGGCGATGCGCGGGTGACGCGGCTGGGTGCCATCCTGCGCCGCACCAGCCTCGACGAGCTGCCGCAGTTCCTGAACGTGCTGCGCGGCGAGATGTCGGTGGTGGGTCCGCGCCCGCATGCGATCGAACACAACGAGATCTACAAGGAGGTCATCGATCGCTACATGCTGCGCCACCGTGTCAAGCCGGGCATTACCGGCTGGGCCCAGATCAACGGCTTGCGCGGCCAGACCGACACCGTGGAAAAGATGCGCAAGCGCATCGAGTTCGACATCTTCTATATCCGCAACTGGTCGTTCGCCCTGGACCTGCGCATCATCCTGCGCACCGCAGTGCACGGATGGACGGGACGCGAAGCCTATTGAGCCGCGGAGGAAGCTGGCTCCCGCGTTGACAAGAGCCATACGGCGTTGGTGGGCCAGCGCACCGAAACCGCGCGGCAACTGCGGCTCAATCGTCAAACACGACCATCCTCACGGAGGAGAAACTGAGATGAAGGCAACCATTCGACAAATTCTTGCCGAGGTGGCACGGCTCGATGTGTCGGTCGACGCTCTCGACGATCAGGCTGATCTCTATGAAGCGGGCTTGTCATCGCTCGCCACCGTGCATGTGATGCTGGCCATCGAGAACGCATTCAATATCGAAATCCCGGACGCCATGCTGACCCGGCAGCTCTTTCGCAGCGTCAACTCGCTGGCGGCGGCGGCCGAGCAGCTCAGACAGCAACAGGAGGCAGCATGATCCGCCCACTTGCCAGCGTGGAACTGGCGCGTCCGATGGCGGCCCATACCGATGCCGCCGCGCTGATTGCGGCGGCGCAGCTGGCCGCAGCCGAAGCGGCGCCGCACGCCGACCGGGTCGACCGCGATGCCGCATTCCCGCATGAGGCGTTTGCCGCCATCCGGCAGCACCGGCTGCTTGGCGCCATGGTGCCAGCAGCGCACGGCGGCGCCGGTGCCTCGCTCGATACGGTCGCGGCCATCTGCCGCGTGCTCGGGGCGGCCTGCTCGTCGACCGGGATGGTCTATGCCATGCACCAGATCCAGGTGGCCTGCATCGTCGAGCATGGCACGGGCAGCCCCTGGCACGAGCAATTGCTCGCGCGCATTGCCGCCGAGCAGCTGCTGCTTGCCTCGGCCACTTCGGAGGAGGCGATAGGCGGAGCGCTGCGCAATAGCGGCTGCGCGGTCAGCGTTGACAGCGATCGCTTCCATTTGCTCAAGATGGCGCCCACGATTTCCTATGGCGCGCAATCCGACGCCATCCTGGCGACCGCGCGCCGTCATGCCGATGCCTCGCCCTCGGACCAGGTCATGGTGTGCCTGCTGAAGCCCGATTTCACGCTGCAGAGCCTCAGCACGTGGGACACCATCGGCATGCGCGGCACCTGCAGCAATGGCTTTCGCCTGGAGGCGCGCGGTGCGTGCGAACAGATCCTGCCGGTAGCGTTCGGCGAGATCGCGGACGGCACCATGACCCCGGTCTCGCACATCCTCTGGTCCGCCCTGTGGACCGGCATCGCCAGCGACGCCGTGCAAAGGGCCAAGGCCTTCTTCCAGGGCCAGGCGCGTGCGCGCCCGGGCTCGCTGCCGCCCTCCGCGATGCGGGTGGCCGAGGCGGTGGCGATGGTGCAGATGATGGAGGGCCGCCTGGAGCTGGCGCTGGCGCACCAGCGCCAGCGGCATGCCGGCCTGTCGGTGTCGGCGCTGTTCTCGCTGGCGGCGGAAATGAACGGCCTCAAGACCAGCGTCTCGACGATGGCGCTCGAGGTGGTGCAGCAGGCGATGATGATCTGCGGCATGGCGGGCTACAAGCAAGGCACGCCCTACAGCCTGGGACGCCACCTGCGCGATCTCTGGTCGGCGCCGCTGATGATCAACAACGACCGGATCCTGACCAATACCGCCAGTCTGCTGCTGGCCGAGCGTTCCAGCTGAGGAGCACGACATGGATGCCAATGTTAGCGCGGATGATCGGACCGGCTCCGCGCCGGCGGCCGACACCGCTGCCAATGCCGCTGCGCCTTCCTACAGCGATCCGCAGGCGGGCCAGCGCCGCTACCAGCAGGCGCTGATCGAGGCCGGCCTGCTGATACCGGGCGGGGTCGACGGCGTGTATGGCCGCAGCGCGGTGTTCGAGGCCATCGCCGACGGCCTGAACTTTGCCGTCACCGCGCTGGGCGCGGACCAGCATGCCGAGGTGATGCGCTTTCCACCGGCCATGTCGCGCAAGGATTTCGAAGCCAGCGAATATCTCAAGAGCTTCCCGCAGCTTGCCGGCACCGTGCACAGCTTCTGCGGCAACGATCGTGACCAGCACCGCCTGCTGGCACGGCTGGAAGCCGGCGAGGAATGGGCCGACGAGCAGCGGCCCACCCGTGTGGTGATGACCCCGGCGGCGTGCTATCCGATCTATCCGGCGCTGGCCCGGCGCGGGCCCTTGCCGGCCGGGGGCCGCGTGGTGGATGCGTTGTCCTACTGCTTCCGCCACGAACCGTCGATCGACCCTGCCCGCATGCAGATGTTTCGCCAGCGCGAATATGTGCGCCTGGGCAATGCCGGGCAGATCATCGCCTTCCGCCAGCTCTGGATGGAGCGTGGCCAGCAGCTCGCGACGGCGCTCGCGCTCCCGCACGAGGTGGAGGTGGCCAACGATCCGTTCTTCGGGCGCGGCGGCAAGATCGTGGCCGACAGCCAGCGCGAGCTCAAGCTCAAGTTCGAGCTGCTGATCCCGATCAACGACGGCGCGCCGCCCACCGCTTGCATGAGCTTTAACTACCACATGGACCATTTCGGCCATGTCTGGGATCTGCGCACCGCCGATGGCGCGCTGGCCCACACCGGTTGCGTGGGCTTTGGCATCGAGCGCCTGACGCTGGCGCTGCTGCGCCATCACGGCTTCGATGTGGCACGCTGGCCCAAGGACGTGCGCACTACCCTGGGAGGGCTGTGATGTTCGTCGACCCGCGTTCCCTGGAGCGCGGCACCCATGTGTCGCACGCCCTGCACAATGGCAACCCGGTCTGGCCGCAGACCAATTGCTATGTGGATCTGTGGATCGAGTTGCTGCACGGCTGGGCGCTCGACCCGGTGGCGGCCCTCGGGTTCACGGTGGCGCAGGATTTCGAGGGCGACCAGTTCACCTTCTTCAAGTATCCGCCCGACGATCTCGAGCGTCTGTACGGCGTGGTGGTGCAGGAACTATCGCTCTATGAATCGCTGGAAGCGCGGGTGGCGGCGCAGACCTGCCGGGGGCATGTGGTGCTGCTGGAGGTGGATGGCTTCTATCTGCCGGACAACCGTGCCACCTCGTACCGCCGCGAGCATGCCAAGACCACCATCGGCATCGATGTGATGATGCCCGATGCGCAGTCGGTGGGCTACTACCATAACGAGGGATACCACGTGGCCAGCGGCGACGACTATGCCGGCCTGTTCCGGTGCCTGCCCGTGCTGGCCGACGATGTGAACCTGCTGTTCCCCTATGCCGAGGTGGTGCGCCGCCGCTTTCCTGCGCTGGAGGGGCCCATGCTGGTGCGCGCCTCGCTTGCGCTGCTGCGCAAGCATCTGGCGCGCCGTCCGCGGCAGAATCCCATCACGGCCTTCCGCACGGCCTTCCCGGCGCACCAGGAAGCCTTGATGGCGGGTGGCGAGGAGAGCTTCCATCCCTACGCCTTCAGCGTGCTGCGCCAGCTGGGCGCCAACTTCGAGTTGCTAGCCCAGTATCTGCGCTGGCTGGTGCAACACGGCCAGCCGATGCCGGACAGCATCGCCGTGGCTTGCCAGAAAGTGGCCTCCGAGGCCATGGTGATGCAGTTCCGGCTGGTGCGCTCCATCATCGGCCGCCGTCTGGACCGCTGCCAGGATTGCCTGGACCAGCTCGAGACATCCTATGAGGCAGCGGTGCCGGCGCTGGCGAGCTATGTGGGTGAAGCCGAGTACTGAGGCTTGCCCGCCATGCATGCGCCGCTCGTGCTGACGCCTGCTCCGGGACGGCCTGCCCACCGCCGGCCGCTCGCCGGCGACTGGGCCCTGCTCGAGACGCCCGCCGGCGCCGTGGCCTCGCCGGCGGCGCTGGCGGGGCGCGGCCCGTGGCTGCAGGCACAGGTGCCGGGCACCGTTGCCCAGGCCTTGCAAGCGGCGGGACAATGGCAGCCCGCGGCCCCGCGGCCCTTGCACGATCACGACTACTGGTACCGGGTCGCGCTGTCCGGCGCTGGCGCTTACCGGCTACGCCTGCACGGGCTGGCCACGGTGGCGGAAGTCTGGCTGGATCAAGCGCGCGTGCTCGACGCGCAGAACATGTTCGCTGCGCACGAAGCCGAACTCCATCTCGATGGCGCGCACGTGCTGTGCATCTGCTTCCGTTCGCTGCATCGCTGGCTGCGCGGCCAGCGTGGCCCGGTGCGCTGGAAGCCGCGCATGATCACACCGTCCTCGCTGCGCCTGGTGCGCACCACGCTGCTGGGCCACATGCCCGGCTGGTGCCCCTCCGTCCATACCATCGGGCCATGGCGCGGGGTCGACCTGCTGCCGCTGTCGGCGGATGCCAGTCCCTTGCTGAGCGCGCGCTTCGACCTGCAGGCGCGGCTCGACACGCTGGAAGGCGGGCAAGCGCGTGCGCAGCGGGATGCCGGCGGGGACGGCGCGATCCGGCTGCGCCTGCGCGATGTCGCCATGCTGCCGCCCGCGATGCCGCTCATGCTGTGCGCCGATGGCCGTGAGGTGCCGCTGGTGGCGATGGAGGCCGGCGCCGCCGGCATTGTCTACGAGGGCGAACTGCGTATTTCCCGGCCGCGCTTGTGGTGGCCGCACACGCACGGGTCGCCCGAACGCTATCCCGTGCATTTGCGGCTAGGCGAAGAACGTATCGACTGCGGGCAGGTTGGCTTCCGCCGCATCGAGGTCGACCGTGGCGTGGGTGGGGAAAGCAGCACCGGCGAGGCGGAGGATGGCGACGGTTTCGCGCTTCGCATCAATGGCGAACGCATCTTCTGCCGGGGCGCCTGCTGGACCAGCCACGATCTCGCCGGCCATGCCGATACGCCCGCCGAAGTGGAAAAATGGCTGGCGCTGGCACATCGCGCGGGTATGAACATGGTGCGCGTGAGCGGCGTCACCTGCTACCAGGGCGAGGCCTTCTTCGAAGCCTGCGACGCGCTCGGCCTGCTGGTCTGGCAGGACTTCATGTTCGCCAATTTCGATTACGCGGGCGCTACCGATGCCGCCGCGCGGCCGCTGGCGGCGCAGGCCGCGCGCGAGGTCAGCGAATGGCTCGCGGCACATCGCCATCACCCCAGCGTGGCGGTGCTGTGCGGCGGCAGCGAGGCCGAGCAGCAGGCCGCCATGATGGGTACGCCCGCGCAAAGCTGGCGCCAGCCCCTGTTCGACGAAATCATCCCGGCCTGCGTGGCGGCCTGGCATCCCGATGCGGTCTATGTGCGCAACTCGCCGTCCGGCGGCGCCTGGCCCTTCCAGGCCGACAGCGGCGTGACGCATTACTACGGCGTGGGCGCCTACCAGCGCTCGCTCGATGACGCGCGCCGCGCCAACGTGCGCTTCAGCTCCGAATGCCTTGCGTTCTCGAATGTGCCGTGCGCGCGCACCATGGCCGACGCCCTGCCGGTGCCGCCGGTGCACGATCCGCGCTGGAAGGCGCGCGTGCCGCGCGACGCCGGCAGCGGGTGGGATTTCGAGGACGTGCGGGATTTCTATCTGCGCGCGTTGTTCAGGGTGGACCCGGCGCGCGTGCGCTACGAGGACAGCGCGCGCTACCTGGAATTGTCCCGCGCCGTGGTGTCCGAACTGATGACCGACGTTTTCAGCGAATGGCGGCGCGCCGGCTCCACCTGCTCGGGCGGCCTCGTGTGGCAATTGCAGGACCTGCTGCCCGGGGCAGGCTGGGGCATTGTCGATGCGCTGGCGCGGCCCAAGTCGGCCTGGCACGCCTTGCGCCAGGTGTGGCAGCCGCTGCAGGTGCTGATCACCGACGAAGGGCTCAATGGCATTCATCTGCATCTGATCAACGAGAGCGCCGCGCCGCGCGCGGTACGCCTGCGGCTGCAATGCTGGCGCGACGGCGAGACCGTGCTGCTCGACGTGGCGCGGGAGCTGTGCCTGGCGCCACGTTCCGTGTGCCGTATCGGCGGCGCGGAGCTGGCCGGTGCGTTCTTCGATTTCACCTATGCCTATCGGTTTGGGCCGCGCCTGCATGACGTCGTGTGCGCGGCCCTGACCGACCCCGGCACCGGCGCCCTGCTGAGCCAGGCCTGCTACCTGCCCGACCGCGGCGCCGACGCGCTCGAGCCGCCCGAGCTGGCGGCCGAACTGGCGCGCGAAGACGGAGACTGGTGGCTCACGGTATCGACGCGGCGCTTCGCGCGCTGGGTCCATATCGACGATGTGGCCTTTCATGCCGAGTACGATTGGTTCCATCTCGCGCCGGGGAGCCGGCGGCGCGTGAAACTTCTTCCCGATGAGGGTGCGAAAGGTGGAGGCCGGGGCGCAGGCGCGGCGATGCCGGACCCTATCCCGATGGGGGAGGTGCATGCGCTCAACGCACGCCGAGCGATCGCCTACTGCGGACCATGCGCCTGAGGCGAGCCCTGAAGGTGGGTGCCGGGGGCTGCCAGGCGTCTCCCGACCGTCATCCTCGCGCGCTGGCGCTGCGGCCGCGCGCATCTCAAACCGACCGAAGGATGATCTGGTTTCAACCGTGCGGCTACTGTTGGACGGGCCACATATGGCACTTAATACAGACACAAATGCCGTGCGAACCAGGGTCAGAGAATAGGTGGTCGGCGCGGGTCCCCCGGAAAGGAATACGGCGGGCCGGCCCCGGTCGAAGGTTGCGTGCGGCTGGTCATGGGGAGAGGGAAATGATCAGTCAGCGTTCGGATCTGCACGTCAATCACGTGCTTGGGGCCTTGCCGCGCAAGGATTGGGAGTCATTGTCCATGCACCTTGAACTGGTGCGCATGCGTGCCGGCCAGCTGCTCACGGATTCCGGGCAGCGCATTCATCATGTCTACTTCCCGACCACCGCCATTGTCTCGATGCTCTCCTTGCTGGAGGATGGCGCCACCGTGGAAATCGCCGCCATCGGCAATGAAGGGCTGGTAGGCATTCCGGTGCTGACCGGTGGCGACACCATGCCGTGCCGCGTCGAGGTACGCGCGCCCGGCTTCGCCTATCGTCTCTCGGCCGCCACGCTCAGGCAGGAGTTCATGCACTCGCCGGCGATCCAGCGCGTCACGTTGCTCTATGTGCAGGCCGTGCTCACCCAGATCGCGCAGACCGCGGTGTGCAACCGGCATCATTCGCTCAACAAGCAACTGTGCCGCTGGCTGCTGCTGGCGCTGGATCGCATGGCTTCAAACGAACTGGTGATTACGCAACAGGTGATCGCCAACATGCTCGGCGTGCGCCGCGAAGGCGTCACGGAAGCGGCCGGCAAGCTGGAGGACCTGGGCCTGATCCAGCATAGCCGCGGCCACATCACGGTGCTGGACCGGCGTGGACTGGAGGCGCATTCCTGTGAGTGCTACAAGCTCGTCAAGCGCGAGTTCGATCGGCTGCTGCCCGCGCTCGCGAACGTCTGAGCCGGGCGTCGGCGATGTTTCGAGGCTGCGCTCCGGCGTACCTGCATGTCCAATTCCATCGGAGAGCCGCACGTGAGTTCCTTCGCGCAATCCGGCGTGCCCCCCGCCGCGCCGGGCGTGCCTGTTTTTTCCCGGCCCGGGCTGTGGCGGGCGACGCTTGACCATGC
Organism: Cupriavidus sp. 96C5-1; assembly: GCF_057798855.1. Taxonomy (NCBI): domain Bacteria; kingdom Pseudomonadati; phylum Pseudomonadota; class Betaproteobacteria; order Burkholderiales; family Burkholderiaceae; genus Cupriavidus; species Cupriavidus sp. 96C5-1. Next base: position 112,110 of record NZ_JBYOJU010000014.1, read on the forward strand.
CGGCTGGGTGCTGGCTTCGGCCGCCGTCGCCGCGCTGCTGGCCGCGCTCTATGCATGGTCGCTCCCCTCGCTGTACCAGGCGGACGTCGTGCTGCGGCCCGAGACCGACGAGGTGCGCGGGTTCTCCGGCCGCAAGCCTGGCAATGGCTCCCAGGCCGCCGATCTCGACCTGGCTGCGCTCACCAGCCGCGCCGTGCTGACGGCGGTGGTACGGGACAACCGGCTGGACATCGTTGCCGCGGGACACCAGTTGCCGGTGGCCGGCCCGCTCTGGGCGCGCCTGAAGGGGGCCGTATCCGGCTCGCCGGTCGCGCCACCGCTGGGTGCGCTGGCGCAATATGCCTGGGGCGGCGAGCAGATCTCGGTGGGCGAATTCGAACTGCCCGAGGCCATGCTCAACCAGCGCCTGGCCCTCACCGCGCTCGACGGCACGCACTATCGGCTGGTGGGGCCCGACGGGCATGTGCTGCTGGCGGGCGAAGTCGGGCAGCTGGCGCAGGCGGGCGGCATCGTGCTGCGGGTGACCAGGCTGAGCGCGCGTCCGGGCACCGGGTTCGTGTTGATGCGCCGCGACGAAGTCAGCGCCGTCGACGCGCTTGCCCGCACCCTGGTGGTGGACGACCGCACGCGCGAGCGCGACCCTGGCAGCGGGCTGGCAGGCGTTGCCGGCGCACCCGCCGCCGCATCGGCCGGCGAGGGCGTGCGCATCGCCTGGCGCGATCCCGATCGCAGGCTGGCAGTGGCCGTGGTCGGCGACATTGCGCGCTCCTATGTGGAAAGCCAGGTCCGGCATCGCAGTGACGAGGCCGCGCGCACGCTCGCCTTTGTCAACGCCGAGCTGCCGCGGGTACGCGCGGAGCTGGAAATGGCGGAAGGCGCGCTGGCCCGCTACCGCGCCCATGCCGGCTCGATGCAGCCGACACAGGACGCGCAGTCCTACCTGAGCGGCAGCATCGAATACCAGCGGCAGATTTCCGCGCTGGGCCTGGAACGCGCGCGCCTGTTGCGCCAGTACATGCCGGAGAGCCAGGAGGTACGGGCGATCGATCAGCAGATCGCGCAACTCAAGGGGGATCGTCGCATGCTCGACAGCAGGCTTCAGGGCCTGTCGGAGGCCGAGCGCGAGTCGGTCTCGCTCACGCGCGACGTGAAGGTGGCGGAGGACACGTATATGTCACTGCGCAATCGCGCCCAGATGCTCTCGCTCACGAAGTCAGACAGCCGCAGCGACGTGCAGTTGCTGGACGCAGCTGCGGTGCCCCTGATACCGGCCGGTCCCGACCGTCTGTTGATCAGCGGCGCGGGCGCGTTGCTGGGGCTGCTGCTTGGGGGCGGCGGCGCATGGCTGGCGGCGCGCGCACGCTTCCATATGGCCGACGCCGTCACGCTGGAGCGGAACTGCGCGCTGCCCATCGTCGGTGAAATCTGCTTCAGTCCGGAACAGGCGCGGCTGGAGCGCCAGCCGCCTGCGCAGGCTTGCCTTGCCGCCGGCGCCGCGCCAGCCGCCGCGCCGGTGCCGTTGCTGCTCGGCAATGCCACACCGGCGCTGCCGCAACTGGTGGCTCGCACCATGCACGGGCTGCCGGTGCTGTCGCCGCTGGTGGCCACTGCCGCCGCCGCTGCCTGCGTGCCGGCCGCACCCGCCACGCCCCTGCACGATCGCCATCTGCTTGCGCGCCAGCATCCGCATGCGCTGGCGGTGGAGGGGCTGCGCGGCCTGCGGGCGGCGCTGCATTTCAGCATGGACACGGCGGAAAATGTCATCGTGGCGATGACCAGCGCCACCGCTGGCGCAGGCAAGACATTCAACGCCATCAACCTGGCGGTGCTCGCCGCCGAGGCCGGCTGGCGGGTACTGATCGTGGATGCCGACCTGCGGCGCGGCGACGTGGCCGCGCGCTTCGGCCAGCCGGCTTCGCCGGGCCTGGCTGACCTGCTGGGCGGACGCGTGAGCCTGCAGCAGACGATCCGGCCCACGGCCGTCAGCGGCCTGTCGCTGCTGGCGGCAGGCACGCCGCCGGGCAATCCTTCGGAGCTGCTGATGCTGCCCGCCTTGCGCGACACGCTGCAGCGCTGCGATGAAAGCTACGACCTGGTGATCGTGGACACGCCGCCGGTACTGGCGGTCGCCGATGCCACGCTGGTCAGCCGGCTGGCGGGCGCCACCATACTGGTCGTGCGCGCGGACGACACGCCCGAGGAAAAAGTGGCCGAGGCCCTGAAGCGTCTCGAGCGCGCACAGGCCAGGCTGATCGGCGGCGTACTCAACGGCATCCGGCCCCGCCGCGGCAGCCATGCCGACACCAGCGCTTATCTGCATCGCAGCGCGGAGCACGCGATATGACGGAAGCTGAACAGCAGGCCCGTCAGGGAAAGCCGCTGGCCGTGGGTTTGCTGGTTGACGATGCTTGCGCGCTACAGCATGTGCGCGAACTGGTGCTATGGGCGCAAGCGCAGCCCGATATCGACATATCCCACCTGCTCGTCTACGGCACGCCGCGTGCTGCGCCAGGCGGGCACGCGCCAGCGTTCGCGCGCCTGGCGCACGCGTTGTCCACCCGCTGCATGCGTACGCTGATGAGGGTCGAGAACATCCTGCTGCGCCAGAGCGGCACCTACCGCGCGCATTTGTCCCATCACGATCTCAGCGCCGCCGTGCCCGGCCGCATCGACCTGGAGGCGCCCCGCGTGCAGGCCGATGGCGGCCATGCCTTCGATGCGGCCGCTGTGGCCCGGGTGCGGGAGCAGCAACTCGATGTGCTGCTGTGCTGCGGCCCCGGCCTGCCCACCGGCGGCATGCTGGACGCGGCTCGCCTGGGCGTGCTGCGCATGCATTTTGGCGATAGCGCGTCGGAACAGGCGGGGCCGGCCGGTTTCTGGGAATGCTTCCACCGCCTGCCGTCGACCGCTTTCGCCATCCAGCGCCTGAGCGGTGCACGCAGCGACGAAGTGCTGGTGCGGGGTCGCTTCGCCACCCGCATCAGCTTCCTGCAAAACCAGGCGCATCTCTACCGCAAGGCCAACGTGCATTTGCAAGGCCTGCTGCAGAGCATCGCGGCGCAGCGCCGCATGCCCGCATCCCAGCCGCGCCGGCTGGCGGGCCCGCCGCCCGGACGGCAGCATCTGCCCTTGGGCGGGCCGCCCGGCACCGTGCATATCCTGCGCTATGCGATGCGCACCCTGGGCCGCGCGGCGGTGAAAGGCGCGCAGCGCGCGCTCAGCTTGCGCCGCAAGTTCGGGATTTCGATCGTGCAGAGCGATTGGCGCCATGCCGACCTGCGCCAGGCTGTGGAGGTCGCCTCGCCGAAGGGCCGCTTCTGGGCTGATCCCTTCCTCTGGAAGGCGCCGGACGGGCGGCTGTTCTGTTTTGTCGAAGACTATGTATACGCGCGCCGGCGCGCCCATATCTCGGTGCTCGAGGTGATCGGGACCAAGGTGATGGATCTCGGTGCTGTGATAGCGGAGCCGTTCCATCTCTCCTTTCCCTATCTCTTTGCCTATCAGGGCGACCTCTACATGTGCCCGGAATGCTCGGATTCGGAACAGATCCGCATTTACCGGTGCACCGGATTCCCGCGGCAATGGGAGCTTGCCGCGGTGGCGATGGACGGGGTCTCGGCCGCCGATACCATCGTGTTCGAGCGCGGCGGGCGCTGGTGGATGCTGACCAGCATCGACAAGTCCGGCGTCAAGGATCACTGCAGCGAACTCTACCTGTTCTCCAACGATTCGCCGCTGCGGCAGGGCTGGAAGCCGTTCGGCGGCGGCAACCCGGTGCTGATCGATTCCGCCGGAGGCCGCAACGCCGGCCTGATCGCCGAAGGCGACCGGCTGTTCCGGCTGGCGCAGCGGCAGGGTTTCGACCGCTATGGCGAAGGGTTGATCGTTAACGAGATCCTGACGATATCGGAGCTGGCATACGAGGAGCGGCAGGTGTCACGGATCGATCCGACGTTCCGCAAACGGCTGCTGGGGTCGCATCATTTGACTACGACGGGGAACATTACCGTGATCGATCACGTCAGCAGGCAGTTTGTGATTTGAGCCGGGCTCTGACTGCTTGGGGGGAGCGGCTGCCGCTGGCGAACCGGGCGGCGCATCAGCGCACGCGTTCGGACATTCGAGGTCGATCGGCCGAATGCGGCGTGGCGTCCTGCCATTTCCTTGCCCATTGCCACTCGCTGCACACCATCGGCGGCGTGGATTCCGGGCCCGCCCCGCGCTTCGACCACAGCAAGGCGAACGCGCCGCGTGAGCGCCTGGGCGCCCGGATGGCAACGGGGGGCAAACAAAGCCTGAAAGCCCGGCCCTCATGTTCTCATGCAATTTTACCCGGATATTATTGACATCGATTTTTATCCGGGTATTATTCAGGCAATACACCACCTTGAATGCACATCGCGATGACTGAGCCACTTTTCAATTCCTACACAAGCTTCGATGGCTATCGACGCATCGCCTCCGGGGCCCTGCAAACGAATGCCCTGGTGGTCAAAAAAGTACTTGAAAGCGGCGCGGTTGGCCCCGTGCTGATCTTTGACGACGGCACCGGCCGCTCCATCGATGTCGATACGAGGGGCTCGGACGAGGAAGTGGCGGCCCGGCTGGCTGCGCCTGCCGCGCCGGACACGCGCGCCGGATCGGCAAGGTTGGAGCCATCCTCTCAACCCGCCGGCCCGGATGGCGCCGCAGAAGAATCCCGAGGCCGCGGGCGCCCGAAGCTGGGTGTAGTCGCCCGCGAAGTGACGCTGCTGCCGCGGCATTGGGAATGGCTGGCGACACAGCCCGGCGGCGCGTCGGTAGCCCTGCGAAAACTGGTTGAGGAAGCGCGCAGGGCCAACGGCGATAAAGACAAGACGCGCAAGGCGCACGAGCGTGCCTACCACTTCATGGCGGCAATAGCGGGGGATCTGCCCGGTTTTGAAGAAGCGACCCGGGCACTGTTCGCGCATGACCGGCCCAAGTTCAGCGCGCTCATCGCCAAGTGGCCGGGCGATGTGCGCGATCACGCAACCCGGCTCGCTTTCGGCGATGGCGTACCGGCATCCGCTCCTGGCAACTAAAGGACTAAAGAAAGATGGACCACCCAATGGCAAATCCGGACCAGACCACTTGCTACCTCGAACCCACACAGGAAGCGGGACGTGCGTTCGCAATGCGGAAAATGCAAGGCAGCGTTGTGATGCTGAACCTGCTGCGTTTTCGTGAAACCGCGGACTACTCGGCCACGCCTGAGCTGGCTCCGGAGATAGCCATCAGCGGTGCAGCCGCCTTTCAGCGGTACATCGAACACACCCTGCCCTACCTGCGCGACGCAGGAGGCGACCTGCTGTTTCTCGGAGCCGGTGGCCTTTTCCTGATCGGGCCACAAGCTGAACGGTGGGACATGGCAATGCTGGTCCGGCAACACAGCGCCGATTCGTTCCTGGCATTCGCCTCCCATCAAGCCTACCTGGCTGGAATGGGGCACCGCATGGCGGCCGTTGAAGATTCTCGCCTGCTGCCGCTTTCGGAAGTCGGGGCAGCTACAGCGTAGGCACACCGGCTTCCTTTCAAAACCTGCGAGTCAGTATTTTCTCCGGGCGGTTCGCCGCGCCGGGTGGCCATCGCTTTGGCCAGGGAATCCCCTATGAGTCCGACATCTCCATCCCTACCCACTCAACCTCCACCCTTGTGGAAGACCTACCTGGTCATTCTCGTCCCCATGATGCTGACGAATACCTTGCAAGCCGCCGCAGGGACTATCGACGGCATCTACCTCGGGCAGATGATCGGCGTCGAAGCCATCGGGGCGGTTTCGGCATTCTTTCCGATCTTCTTTTTTCTCCTGGCCATCGTCATTGGCCTGAGCTCCGGCGCCACGGTGCTGGTCGGGCAGGCCTGGGGCGGCGGAAACCACGCAAAGGCGAGAGCGGTAGCAGGGTCGGCCTTGGCCCTGACTGCTTGCGCCGGCCTTCTGGTCAGTGTCTGCGGTGGTTTCCTCGCGCCTCAGATCCTGCGGTGGCTGGGGACGCCAGCCAATATCCTGGCCGACGCAACGAGCTATGCGCGGCTGATGATGATGGGCGCGCCTCTCATTTTCATGTTGTGGCTGACCACCTCCATGAGTCGGGGCGTTGGCGACGCAGTGACGCCGTTGTGGGCACTGGCGCTGGCCACCCTGATCTCGCTCGTCTGCACACCAGCGCTTCTTGGCGGGTGGGGCGGGCTGCCCCGACTGGGTGTGGCCAGCGCGGCGGTCTCGACCATGCTGGCCTTCGCGCTGGCGCTGACGTGGATGCTGGTGTACTGGCGACGCAAGGCACATCCGTTGGCCCCAAGTATCGAACTGCTTCGCCATGTGCGCTTTGATCCAGTCATCACACGAAAGATCCTGCGGATCGGCATTCCATCGTCGCTGCAGATGCTCACCATGGCCGTGGCCGAGATCGTGCTGCTCGGGCTGGTGAACCGCCACGGCTCGAATGCCACCGCGGCCTACGGCGCAGTCACCCAGGTGATGAGCTGGATGCAGCTACCTGCCATGTCCCTGGGCATCACCACGACCATCCTCGCATCGCATGCCATCGGGGCTGGTCGTGGCGGCAGGCTCGGCGCCATCGTCCGGACCGGCCTGTGGCTGAACGTCGCGGTCACCGGCGGCTTTGTTGCTGTCGCCTATGGTTTGGCACCTGTGGTGATAGGGCTTTTCCTGAAGGATGGTTCGGTCGTCGAGCTCGCCCTGGAACTGCTGCACATCGTTGCCTGGAGTGTCATCGTGATGGGCTTGGCCAACGTCCTGGCCGGTGTCATGCGCGCCAGCGGGACCGTGTTCGGCCCCACGGGCCTGGGCGTGTTCGCGATCCTTTGCATTGAAGTACCTGCAGCCTATTGGCTGAATGCCAGGGTCGGGATTTCCGGCATCTGGTGGTCTTATGCACTTACCTTCATTGCGATGCTCGTGCTGCAAACGACCTACTACCAACTCGTGTGGCGTCACCGGATCGTTCAGCGATTGATCTGAGGGCTGGCGTCCCTGTCTCGTCCGCCAGGCGCCGGCGGCGGCTCAGGGCTTCGACGTCTCCATCCCAGCCGCGGGCAGCGCTTTTTCACGCGCCGCCTCCGCATCCCGGGTCACGCAGAAATGGGTACGCAGGTAGCTGTCCAGCAGCGCCAGCACTGCATCGCGCGCGGTATACGCCCGCAGTGCATGGTCGATCCGATCCGAGATACATAGCCGTACATTGCGATAGCGCCGCATGACGCGGCCGCCGCTGCCGAAGTAAGTGGCCAGCTCGCCGAGCCCGGGATCATAGCCGCCGTATACCAGCCAGACCGGCACGCCGCGCCCGTCGAGCCGGCGCAGCAGGTTGCGCACCCGCCGGACCGGCGTGTCGGCGCCGGTGATCCAGCCAGCCGTGTGGCTGGCGCGAGTGCGCAGGCGAAGCATGCCGCGCCTGGCCAGTTCGCGGACGATGCTGCCGATCTCGGTATCGCCGCGCAGCACGCGTACCCATTTCTGCGGGCGCAGGCAGGAGGCCAGGTAGGTCCGCGTGGCGGCATCGCGCTGCCGCGGACGCTGCTGCACGACTTCCTGGATCTCCAGCCCCTCGGGCCAGATGAAGCTCTGCAGGTTGACCAGGACCGCGCCGGCGATGTGCTCGCTCTCGCAGGCCGCATGCAGGCCCGCATACGCCCCGGAGCAGATGCCGAACAGCGCCACGCGCTGGTAGCCCTGGCTGCGCAGCCAGCCAGCGGCCGCGATCACGTCGTGGCGCAAGGCGCTGTCATAGGGCTGGAAGCCGTAGCGCGCCAGTGTCAGGCTGGCGCTGTCGCCGATACCGCCGAGATCCATGCGTAGCGAGGGGATGCCCTGCCGGGCCAGGTGGCGGGCGCACAGCACGCCCATGCGCGCGTCGCCGATATGGTGGCCGGCCCCGGTGTTGACCAGCAGCACGGCCGGGGCGCCCGCGGCGGGCGCCGGCGCCTCGCACAGGATGCCGAACAGGCCGGCCGCGCCGAAATGCATGCGCCGCTCGATAAAGCCATCGCCATGCAGCAGCGGGGATGCCGCCGGCACCACGCGCGCGGCGACGGCGATGCCGGGCAAGGCGAGCGCGTCCGGGCTGGCGCCGGCGAGCCAGCCGGTCACATGCCGGAAGGCGGACCAGGGCAGGTCATTGAGTTCGGGATAGCTGGCATAGGCCTCGTATTCGGGGAACGGGGCGCGCTCTACCGCGCAGCCCAGCGCGCCGGCGGCATCGGCCAGGCGGCGGGCGCCGTCGAGCGGTGACGCCGACAGGATCAGCATCCGTGCGGCCGGGCAGCGCTGCAACTGGTCCGGCTTGCCGAGATCGCAAGCCTGGATGCGCTCGACCGCGTCGCGATATAGCCGGTTGCCGACTACCGTCATGAAGCGCTCCGTCTCGGCAGGATCGAGCTGGTCGGCGGGGGTCACGCGGGACGTGCTCTGCAGTGCGCGAAGTTCGCGCAGGTGGTCGCGGCCCCGCACCACCGGCGCCAGCAGCGCCAGGGCATCGACGTTGCCGATTTCCTGCGCCGCCAGCGTCGCGAGCAGCGCGCCGAGGCGCAGGCCGCATAGCGCTACGCGCTGCACGCCGGTGCGCGCGCGCAGCGTGGCCACGGCGGCGGCGATGCTGTCGATCCAGGCTGGCACGCGCTGCGGATCGCTCTCGGCGCCGTCGGAGTCGCCGGTGCCATGGTAGTCGAAGCGCAGCGCCGGCATGCCGTTGGCCGCCAGCAGTTCGGCCAGGTAGCGCCAGCCGCGATGCGTCATCACGGCCTCCTGCCCGAACGGGTTGCACAGCACCACGCCATAGCGGCCGCCGGACTCGCGGGCCAGCTGCACGGCGGGGCCCGGCAGGTGCAGCCATCCGTAGCAGCCGCCGAACAGCAGCGGCAGCATGTGGTTGGGGGGGGCTTGCCCGGCGGTCGCGAGGCCCTGTGTCCCGGCCCGGTCAGACATCGGCATGCCTATGGCAACGCAGCAAGGCAGGGACATGTCTCGGCGGGGGCTTCATGTTCCGTTCCTCCGGTGGCGGTTCCGAGCGGGCCACGCCGTTCAGCGGCACAGCGGCCTCCATTACAACCGTATCCGTACCAAAGATTCGTACGCTGTCCAACACAAGGCACGGCCGCACCGGCTCGCGGCTGCGCGGCGCCGGCGCTCGCGAGAGCGTGCGCAAGCGCACAGATGGGGCGCTGCCACGCTCCTAGACTCGATCGCAATCCATACGGTGGCTGCCCGCGCCGGTGGCGCGCATGGCGCGCGGATGCCTGCACGATGCCGGCATGAACTTCATGGAAAAGGACGCCGGCAAACCGGGCAGCCGCGAAGCGTACCCGTTTCTGCGTACGGGTCGAAAGGGGTCGGTGCCACCTGGAGCGGACGCCGGACGGCGCGCCGCCCGGCTTCGATGGCGTTCAGGCTGACCCGGCAGATCCCCGGCCCGGGGTGCACCGCTTGCAAGGAGGCATCATGAGCAACCCGATCGACGTGGCGGGCCTGCCGGCCCGTATCGACATGGCCGCAGCGCTGGCGCCGCGCGCTGTGCCGCTGCCGGCGATCCAGCCGGTGATCCTGGCCGGCGGCTCTGGCACCCGTCTGTGGCCGCTGTCCCGCGAGCAGTTTCCCAAGCAACTGATCAACCTGGTGTCCGACGATACCCTGCTCGAAGCCACGGCCCGCCGCTTCGATGGCCTGGGCCTGCTGGCCGGGCGGCCGGCCGGCATGGAGGCGCCGCAACTGGTGGTCTGCGGCGAGGAGCATCGCTTCATGATCGGCGACATGATGAAGCGCAGCGGCAACAATGTCCGCATCCTTGCCGAGCCGTGCGGCCGCAATACCGCGCCGGCGCTCACCGTGGCCGCCCTGCACGCCGTGGCCAACGCCGGCGAGAGCGGCGACGCCTTGCTGGTGGTAACGCCGGCGGACCATAGCGTGGCCGATGTCCCCGCGTTCCGCCTGGCGCTGGCCACCGCGGTGCGCCACGCGGATCGCGGCGCCATCGTGACCCTGGGCGTACAGCCGCTGGCGGCGGAGACCGGCTACGGCTATATCCGGGTCTCGCGCGACGAAGACGATGGCGCCTTCCTGCTGGAGCGCTTTGTCGAGAAGCCGCACCTCGAGCTCGCGCAGCACTATGTGGATTCGGGCGAATACTGGTGGAACAGCGGCATCTTCGTGGTACGGGCGGCGGTCTGGCTGCGGGCGGTGAGCGAGCTCCAGCCGGACATGTATGTGCAATGCCGCGCCGCCTATGAGGGCAGCGACACCGTTGGCGATACCGTGCGCATGCACAAGGAATCCTTCAGCGCCTGCCAGTCGGATTCCATCGACTATGCGGTGATGGAAAGGCTCGAGACCCTGCCGGGCATACCCGGCAGGGTGGTGCCGCTGGATGCCGGCTGGTCCGACGTGGGGTCGTGGGCGGCGATCTGGGATATCGCATCCAAGGACGCCCAGGGCAATGCTTCGCGCGGACGCGTGGTGTTCGACGGCGCCAATTCGTGCCTGGCGCATTCGGAAGGCCGCCTGATCGCCTGCGTCGGCGTACGCGATGTGGTGGTGGTCGAGACCGCGGATGCCGTGCTGGTGGTCGACAAGGCGCATGTGCAGGACGTCAGGAACGTAGTCCAGCGCATTCGCTCCGAGCATGGCAACGAAGTGATCAACCACCGCAAGGTGCGTCGCCCGTGGGGCTGCTACGACGCCATCGACCACGGCGACCGCTTCCAGGTCAAGCGCATCGTTGTCGATCCGGGCGCCAGTCTCTCGCTGCAGATGCACTACCACCGCGCCGAGCACTGGGTGGTGGTGCGCGGCACTGCGCGCGTGACCTGTGGCGACACGGTCAGCATCCTGAGCGAGAACCAGTCCACCTACATTCCCATCGGTACGCCGCACCGGCTGGAAAACCCCGGCAAGACGCCGCTGGAGATCATCGAAGTGCAGTCCGGCGCCTATCTCGGCGAGGATGACATCGTGCGCTTTGAAGACAACTACGGGAGAAAGTGAATGCGAGTGCGATGTCCGGTCCGGGGCTAGCGAGGGACTGGCCTGTCCGGGCCGATATGCAGGTCTTTCCCGCGCATGCCGGCATGCGCAATGCGCCGGCGCAACGCCAGCAGAGCGGCGCGGGCAGCTTGAATCGGGTAAGTGGCAATGACGCGGCCGCGCAGTCCGGCCGCGCTTGCCGTTGCGACGGGGGGCATCAGGTGGACGTATCCGTAGTGGTTCCGAGCTATCGCCGGTGCGAGGATCTCGATCGTTGCCTGCGGGCACTGGCACGCCAGCGGCGGCGCGCAGACGAAGTGATCGTGGTGGCACGCGCCGACGACATCCCGACGCTGCGCCTGTTGTCCGGCTGGCTGGACCGGATGGCCTTGCACGGCCTGCGGGTGGCGACCGTTGCCGTACCCGGCCAGGTGGCTGCCAACAACCGTGGCCTCGACAGCGCGCGCGGCGACATCCTGTGCCTCACCGACGACGACGCCGCGCCGCGCGCCGACTGGATCGAGCGCATCGTGGCGCATTTTCGCATCGATTCGGGGCTGGCCGGCGTAGGCGGGCGCGACATCGTGCACGACGACGACGGCGGCGTGATCGCAGGCGCCGAGCGCGACGTGGGGCTGCTGAGGTGGTACGGCCGCATTGTCGGGAATCACCATATCGGCAGCGGCGAGCCGCGCACGGTGGACATCCTCAAGGGCGTCAACATGGCATGGCGCCGGAGCGCGGTCGCGGGGTTGCGCTTCGACTCCCGCCTGCGCGGCGCGGGCGCGCAGGTGCATAACGATCTTGCCTTCTGCCTTGCCGCGCGCCGGCGCGGCGCTCGCCTGCTGTATGACCCCGGCCTCTGCGTGGACCACTATCCCGCCCTGCGCGCCGACGCCGACCAGCGCGCCAGCTTCAATCCCGAGTCCTTCTATAACGCCAGCTACAACCTGCACCTGGCGCTCGGCGATCACCTGCGCGGCGTTCGCGGCGCACTGGCGCAGGCCTACCTGCTGCTGGCGGGATCGAGCAATTGCCCTGGCGCGCTGCGGGCGCTGCTGCTGGGCTTCGGGCCCGACGGCTCGGCACGCGCGTGGCAGAAGCTCCGCCTTGGCCTGCGCGCGGGGCATGCCGCCCGCACGGCTCGCATGGTGCGGTGCGGCGCCCACGCCTTTGAGGATACCGAACGTGCGGAAACAGACGGCCACGGCGCACCGAATCCGCTCTTATTGCATCACGACGCTACGCAGCAACCATCACAACAAGTTGCCGAAAAGGAGAAGCTGCCATGGTAACCAGAAGAATGCTCCCTATGCTATGGATCGTAGCCGCGCTGGGCGGTTGCTCCTGGGCGCCGGGCCCTGCGCTGGACGCCAGCCGGCTGCACGACGACATCGGCGCCAAGACCGGCACGGACGTCTATCCGGTGCAACTGATCACGGCCGACGTCGTCAAGAACCAGATCGACGCGGTCGCCGTGTCGAACAGCCAGGATTCTCCCGCCATGGGAGCGGACCTCGCCGCCAGCATTGCCAAGTATGAGTACCGCATCGGCCCGCAGGACCTGCTGGGGGTCACCGTGCTGTATAACCCGCAACTCAGCTCCAGCAACGGGAACATGCAGATGATGCCGGTAGGGGCCGGCGCGGACGTCTCGCAGCAGCAACTGCCGCTGGAGCAGAACGGATTCCGCGTGGCGCCCAATGGCGAGGTCTACTATCCGCCCGTGGGCATGCTGCGGGTGGCGGGCAAGACGGCCGAGCAGGTGCGCAGCATGATTGCCACCGCGCTGTCGAAAGAGATCCGGGATCCGCGGGTCGATGTGCGGGTGGTCTCATACCGCAACAGCAGGGTCGATGTGACCGGGCTGGTAAAGAATCCGGGATCGCTGCAGATCACCGATGTCCCGCTCTCCATGATCAATGCCATCGCCCGCACGGGCGGCACCTTGCCGGATGCCGATGTGCAGAAGGTCAGGCTGACGCGCGGCAACCAGGTATACGAACTGGATCTCGACACGCTGATCAGCCGCAGCAACGGCGCCAGCGATTTTCTCCTGCAGGGCGGCGACGTCGTCAACGTGCCGGACCGGCTCGCCAGCCGCATCTTCGTGCTGGGTGAAGTGGTCAAGCCGACCTCCCTGCTGATGAACAAGGGCCGCCTCTCGCTTGCCGACGCGCTCGCCGGTGTCAACAGCATCGACGTGCACGCGGCCGATCCGCGCCAGGTCTTCGTGATCCGCGGCATGCGCGATAACCCGACGCAGCCTTCCGTCTATCGCCTGGACATGACGCAGGTGGATGCCTTGCTGCTATCGACCCGGTTCCGGCTGGAGCCGCTTGACGTAGTGTATATCGGCACCTCCGATGCCGTGCGGTTCAACCGCGTGCTTGAGCAGATCACGCCAACCATCCAGACCGCGTTCTTCACTAGGCAACTGGGCCGTTGATACCGGTGACCACGGGCGGCGCCGCGGCATGGGCGCCGCCTCCTGAGCAGACGGAGTCATCATGAATACGCAATTCCAGCGGCCCTATGGCACGCCGCTCCCACTGGACGATGACGAGTTCATCCTGCGCGATCTCGTCCGCATGATGCGCGAGCAACTGGGCTGGGTGGTAGGCATTACGGTTGCCGTTGGCGCGGTGGCGGCCCTGTACGCCTACTCGTTGCCCGCCATCTATTCCGCGGACGCGCTGGTGCAGGTGCAGGCCAAGAACCCCGACACCATGCCGCTGGCGCGCGCCACCCAGATGATGGGCGCGGGCACGGGCACGATGGTGCCGACCGAGGCGGAGATCGAGATCATCCGCAGCCGCTCGGTGCTCGAGCCCGTGGTCAACGCGTTCCGGCTCAATATCTCGGTGACGCCGGTGGCGGTGCCGTTGCTGGGAGCGCTGACGGGGCGCTTCGCTACGCCGGGCGAGCCGTCGGAGCCGTGGTTCGGCTTGCCGCGCTACGCCTGGGGTGGCGAGCAGGTCGATGTCGAGTCGCTTACCGTGCCGGCCGGGCTGGAGGGCGTGCCGCTGCTGCTGCGTGCGCTGGAGGACGGGCGCTATGCGCTGTTCGGTCCGGGTGGCGCGCCGCTGGTGGAGGGCAAGGCAGGAGAACTGCTTGAGCAGAACGGGCTGTCGATCCGCATCGCCAGCCTGGTGGCGCGTCCCGGTACCGAGTTCACCGTGGTGCGCAGCAATCAGCTGTCAGCCATCGGCGGCCTGGGCAAGGCGCTGATGGTCGGCGAGCAGGGCAAGCAGACCGGCATCGTGCAACTGTCGATGGAGAGCAGCAATCCGGTCACGGCCATGAGCATCACCAACGCGGTGGTCCAGTCCTATGTGCGCCAGAACCTCGAGCGCCGCCAGGAAGAAACCGCGCGCACGCTGGACTTCCTCAACACCGAGGTGCCGCGCGTGCGTGCCGACCTGGAAAAGGCCGAGGATAAACTGGCCAGCCTGCAGCAACGCCAGGGTGCGGTGCGGCCCACCACCGAGGCGCAGTCCTACCTGCAGGGCGGCCTCGACCTGGAGCGGCAGATTGCCGCGCTACGGTTGCGGCGGACCCAGCTGTTGCAGAACTTCCTGCCGGGCAATGCCAGCATCCAGAACATCGACCAGCAGCTCGGCCTGCTGGAGGAACAGAAGCACAGCTTCGAGCGGCGCTTCCACGATATGCCGGCGTCGGAGAAGGCCGGCCTGCGCATGGAGCGCGACGTGAAGATCGCGCAGGAGATCTACATCTCGCTGCAGAACAAGTCGCAGGAGCTGATGATCAACCGCGCCGGGATGGTGGGCAACGTGCATGTGCTGGACGAGGCCATGCTGCCGTCGACGCCGGTCAAGCCCAAGCGCGGGCTGATCATCGTGGCCGGCGCGATCCTCGGCTTCCTGATCAGCATCATGGCGGTGTTCGCCCGCCGCGCCATCTTCGGCCGCATGCGCGAGCTGGAGGAGATCGAGCGCCGCGTCGCCCTGCCGATGTTCGGGAGCATCCCGTTCAGCCCGGCGCAAAGCCGGCTGGAGGATTACTCCAGGGTGATGCCGCATGAGATCGGCGAATTGCCGCCGCCGGTGGAACTGGCCGCAGGCGAGGCGCCCGGCCCTTCGGTACGGATCGACGAATGGCTGCCCGCCGCCACCCGGCCCGTGCTCGCCGAGAACCGGCCGCATGACGCTGCCATCGAGGCGCTGTGCGGGATCTGCACGCAGTTCCAGTTCGCCGTGGAGCAGATGCCGCACCGGGTGGTCGCCATGGTCGGGGCCACTGCTGGCGTGGGCAAGAGCTTCGTCACGTCCAATCTCGGCACGCTGCTGGCCAAGTCCGATCGCCGCGTACTGCTGATCGACGCCGACCTGCGCCGCCAGCGCCTGTCGGGCTACTTCAACCGCGCCAGCGGCATGGGGCTGTCGGAGCTGCTGGCCGGCCGTATCGACGTCAAGGAGGCGGTGGTGCCGACCGGCGTGCCGAACCTGTGGCTGGTGCCCGCCGGCAACTACAACGCCACGCCCGCCGAGCTGCTGATGAACCTGCGCCTGCGCCAGGCGATCGAGTCCTACGAGCGTGCCTACGACCTGATCATCATCGACACGCCGCCCGTGCTGGATTTCAACGACGCGTTGCCGGTGGCGGGGCTGGCCGGCGCCGCGGTGGTGGTGCTGAGAGCCGGCGCCCATACCGAGCAGCAGATCCTGGAAGCAGTCAAGAAGCTCCAGCGTGCGGGCGCCAATGTGGCGGGCGGCATTCTCAACACGGTGGATGAACGCGAGGCCAGGCCGCACCGCCGTGGCATCGACGAGCAATTGGCACGCGCCGCGGGAGGCGCACTGTGAGCATTGCACGCGCCGCGGTGCCGCGGCCTCTCCGCCCGGCCGGCGGTTCCCGTCGCGGGAGGGCCGGAGCATGAACGCCGCCGTGACCGCGGAACCCGGGCATGCCGGCACGGGCCGCCAGTTGCAGCCGGCGGCGCTGCCGGTGTGCTTCCTGGCCCTGATGCTGGGGCTCGCGCTGCTGGGCCAGGGCCGCGCCATCGATGTGCTCTTTCCGCTGGGCGCCGTTGGGATCGGCATCCACATCTATCGGCGCAATCCGGCGCATTACCTCTCCTACCTGCTGTGGCTGTTTTTCCTGACACCCGAGGTGCGCCGCATCGCAGACTTCATCAACGGCAGCTACAGTCCCTTCAGCCCGATACAAACGGCACCGCTGATCGTCGCCATGCTGAGCGGACTTACCCTTCTCACCCATGTCCGCGTGCTGGCCACCCGCCGCGCCTTTCCTACCGTGCTGATCCTGCTGGCGCTGTGCTACGGACTCGCGATCGGCATCATGCGCAACGGGCCGCTCTCCGCGCTCTACAGCTTCGTCGGATGGACGATGCCGATCCTGGTCGGCTTCCATGTCCTCGCCACCTGGCGGTCGTACCCGGGCTATGCCCGCTCGCTGGTGGTCACCTTCACCTGGGGTCTCATCGTCACGGGTGTCTATGCCTTCATCCAGTTCGCGCTGGTGCCACCCTGGGATGTTTTCTGGATGCTGCACGCCGGCATGGGCTCGCTCGGCGAGCCGATACCCTATGCCATCCGTGTCAGCAGTACGATGAACTCGGCGGGCCCGTTTGCCGTCATGCTGATGGGCGGGCTGCTGTTCATGCTGGCCGGGCGCGGCAAGCTGGTATGGCTGGCAGCGCTGATCGGCCTGGTGGCGCTGCTGCTGACGGTGGTGCGTTCCTGCTGGGGCGGACTGTTGGTCGGGGCTATCTATGCGCTGGCGTGTATCGAGCGCAAGCTGCGCATCCGGGTCCTGCTGGGCGCGCTGCTGGTGGCCGCGCTGGCGGTCCCGGTATTCGCGCTGCAGGAATTCTCCGGGACCGTGCTCACTTCCATGCAGAGCGTCGCCGATCTCCAGAACGATCACAGCTTCCAGACGCGCGCCGAGTTCTACGGCAACTTCCTCTCGGTTGCCCTGAACGATATCTCCGGACAGGGGTTTGGATCCGTCGGCCTGGCCACCAAGCTCGACTCGTCCACCAGCCAGCTCGGCCGCTACGGCGTGTTCGACAGCGGACTGATGGAAGTGCCTTTCGTGCTCGGCTGGCCGGGCACGCTGATGTACGCCACCGGCTTGCTCTGGCTGCTTGGGCGGGCCGTGCGCCGAGGCCTGACGCAGAAGTCCAACCGGGTGATCTCGGCAGGGGTCGGGGTGGCGATCGCGCTGCTGGCCATGATGGTCTTCGACAACTCGCTCAACGGCTTCGGCGGCTTGCTGTTCCAGCTCGGCGTGATGCTGCCCGTGATCGGGCACCGCTATGGGCGCATGGTCGCCACGCGGGGGGCATCGTGAGCACGTCCGCCATGCCACCGGGCGCGATCGGGCCGGGCTTGCGCATCGCCATCGTCACGCACGTGGTCGACCGCAACGATGGCCAGGGCCGCGTCAATCACGAGATCGTGGTGGCGGCGCTCGCCGCCGGCTGCGAGGTGACCCTGCTGGCCAGCCATGTGGCCGCGCAGTGGCGCGCGCATCCGCATGTGCGCTGGGTGCGCGTGAGTGCAGGCGGGTGGCCGACCGCCCTGCTGCGCTACCAGGTATTCGCGGCCAGGAGCGCCTGGTGGCTGATGGGACGGCGCCATTGCTTCGACATCTTGCATGTGAACGGATTCATCACGTGGGCGCGTGCCGACGTCAATACCGCGCACTTCGTGCACGGAGGATGGCTGCGTTCGCCGCACTATCCCTTCACGCTGCGCGGGGGGCCGTATAGCGGGTACCAGGTGCTGTACACCCGCATCAACGCCTGGCTGGAGGGACATGCCTTCCGCCGCGCGCGCGCGGTGGTCGCGGTGTCGCCGAGAATTGCCGGCGAGCTGGCGCAGATCGGTGTCGACGCCGGGCGTATCGAGACGATCGCCAATGGCGTGGACACGGCGGAGTTCCGCCCGGGCAACGGCGACCGGGCCGGCTTCGGGCTGCCGCCCGGTGTGCCTCTGCTGCTCTTTGCCGGCGACCTGCGCACGCCGCGCAAGAACCTGGACACCGTACTGGCGGCGCTGGCGCTGGGGCCGGACAACGTGGCGCTGGCGGTTGCAGGCCAGGCGCAAGGCAGCCCCTATCCACGGATGGCCGCCGAACTCGGCCTGGCGCGGCGCGTGCATTTTCTCGGGCACGTGTCGGCAATGCCGGCGCTGATGCGCTGCTGCGACGTGCTGGTCTTTCCGTCGCGCTACGAGCCCATGGGGCTGGTGGTGCTGGAAGCCATGGCCAGCGGACTGGCAGTGATCACCGCGCGTACCACGGGCGCGTCGGGCCTGGTGCCGGACGCCGCCGGCGTGGTGCTGGCGGACCCCGACGACGCCGCGGCCCTGGCGGGGGCGATCCGCGCGTGCACCGCCGAGCCGCAGCGTACACGGTGCATGGGCGCCGCAGCTCGGGCCGCCATGCTGCCACGGGGCTGGGCTGCGATGGGAGAGCAATACCTGGCGCTATACCGGCGCCTGTCGAGTACCGAGCAGGAAAACAGGCCACCGGACGCCCGCCATCGGATGGCGTCCGGCGGGGCCGCGGAGGCCACCAGGTAGTCAATCGCCCTACAGGGAAATACTCTTCATGACAGCCTCATTGTTGCGGGTGTTCGAGATCGGCATGCACTGGTTCCCCGAGCGTGCCGGCGGGCTCGATCGCGTGTTCCATACGCTCACCGGAGCGCTGCCAGGGGCCGGTGTCAATGTACGCGGGATGGTGGCGGGCTCCGGTGCCGCTGCCAGCGATACCGGCGGCGCCATCGCCTCGTTCTCGCGGCCGGGCGCCACCATGCCGCTGCGCCTGGTACGGGCGCGCAATACCATGCGCGAGATGCTGGCACGCGAGAAGCCCGACCTGATCGCCTCCCATTTTGCGCTGTACACCCTGCCGGGCCTCGACCTGATCCGCGGCTACCCCACGGTGATGCATTTCCATGGGCCATGGGCCGACGAGAACCACGCCGAAGGCGTGATGCGGGCCGCCAGCCATATCCAGTACCGGATGGAGCAAATCGTCTATAGCCGGTGCCACTTGCATATCGTGCTGTCGAACGCATTCGCGCGCGTGCTGGAGACGCGCTATCGCGTGGATCCCTCGCGCATCCGCATTGTCCCGGGTTGCGTCGACTATGCCCGCTTCGGCAGCGAGATGGACAGGCGCACCGCGCGCCAGGCATTGGGCCTGCCGACCGACCGTCCGCTGGTGACGTCGATACGGCGCCTGGTCAGGCGCATGGGCCTGGAGGACCTGATCGATGCCTGCGTCCTGCTGCGCAAGCGCATTCCGGATGTGATGCTGCTGATCGTTGGCCGCGGCCCGCTGGAAGCGGAGTTGCGCCGGCGTGTCGACGAGCTCGGGCTTGGCGATCACGTACGGCTGCTTGGCTCGCTGCCCGACGCGCATCTTCCGCTGGCCTACCGCGCGGCCGACCTGAGCGTGGTGCCTTCGCTGGAACTGGAAGGATTCGGGCTGACGACCCTCGAATCGCTCGCGGCGGGGACGCCGGTGCTGGTCACGCCGGTGGGTGGACTACCCGAGGCCGTAGGCGGGCTGTCGACCGAACTCGTCTTGTCCTCTTGCGGGCCCAAAGCCCTGGCGCAAGGGATTGCAGACGCGCTGACCGGCGTGATAGCCGTACCCACCGAGCTGGCGTGCCGGGTCTATGCGCGCACCGGCTTCGATATCCCTGTGATCGCCGGCATGGTGGCCGCGGTTTACCGCGAAGCCCTCGGCATGTTCTGAGGATGACACCGATCATGCCCACCATGCGCAGCGGTCGCTGCATTCCCTACCCGAAAGACATCCACCATCTCCAGCGGAAATACAGCAAAGGATGACCACCATGAAAGTCGCAATCGTGCATGACTGGCTGGTGACATGCGCAGGCGC
Source organism: Cupriavidus sp. 96C5-1 (assembly GCF_057798855.1). Lineage (NCBI taxonomy): Bacteria > Pseudomonadati > Pseudomonadota > Betaproteobacteria > Burkholderiales > Burkholderiaceae > Cupriavidus > Cupriavidus sp. 96C5-1. The sequence goes on from NZ_JBYOJU010000014.1 coordinate 132,010, forward strand.
CGAGCGAGTGCTGGAGCAGATTCTGCTCTGCTATCCGGAGGCCGACCTGTTCAGCCTGATCGACTTCGCCGAGGAGCGCGACTTCCTGCATGGCCATGCCGCCACCACGAGCTTTATCCAGCGGCTGCCGATGGCACGCACGCATTACAGGAACTACCTGCCCCTGATGCCGCTGGCGATCGAGCAACTCGACGTGTCGAGCTATGACATTGTCATCTCCAGCTCCCATGCGGTGGCCAAGGGGATCCTGACCGGGCCCGACCAGCTGCACATCAGCTATGTGCATACGCCGATCCGCTACGCGTGGGATCTCCAGCACCAGTACCTGCGCGAGAGCAACCTGCAATCGGGGGTACGCTCGGTGCTGGCGCGCGTGCTGTTGCACTATATCCGCACCTGGGATTCGCGCACCGCGGACGGCGTGGACTACTACATCGCCAACTCCAGGTTCGTGGCGCGCCGCATCCGCAAGGTCTATGGCCGCAGCGCGAGCGTGATTCATCCGCCCGTCGATATCGAGTCGTTCCGGCCGATGTTGCAGAAGGAGGATTTCTACCTGACGGTATCGCGCATGGTGCCGTACAAGCGCGTGCCGTTGATTGCCGAGGCTTTCGCGGCCATGCCGCAGCGCAGGCTGGTGATTATCGGGGATGGCCCCGAGATGGAGAGGGTGCGTGGCGTTGCCGGGGCAAATGTGCAGGTCCTTGGCCATCAGCCCTTTGCCTCGGTGGTCGCGCATATGCAGCGCGCGCGGGCCTTTGTCTTCGCCGCGGAAGAAGACTTCGGCATTTCGCTGGTGGAGGCGCAGGCCTGCGGCACGCCGGTCATTGCCTTTGGCCGCGGTGGCGCGCTGGAGACCGTGTGCGACGAGACGAGCCTGATGCCCACCGGCTTGTTCTTCTACCAGCAGTCGGTCCCGTCGATCGTGGCGGCGGTGGAGCGCTTCGAGCGCAATGCCGGGAATTTCACGGCGGCATACTGCCGCCTCAATGCCGAGCAGTATTCGGTCGAGCATTTCCGCGAAGCGCTGAGCGGCTTCGTTGCCAGTGCGCGCGAGCGCGATGCGGCGCGCCTGTCCGGCACCGTTGCGGCGACGCCCGTGCGCCGCCCGGCTGCCATGCCTGGCGATGCCATCGACGACGAACTCGACCGCCTCGCGGGGGGGCGCGATGGCTGACAGCGTCACGCGGCTGCTGCGGGCCGGCGCGTTGCTGCTCGGGGCCATGGCGCTGGCGAGCGGCGTCCTGTGCGGCGAGTTGGGCGGCGAGTTGGGCGGCGGGTTGAGCTACCGCACCTCGTGGCTGGGCAATACGTACGGCTTCGGCGATCGGCGCTGGACGCCGAACTCCGTGGAGGCGCTGGCGGTGACGCCGGACGGCATCCTGTTTACCAACGCGCTCTGGGACGAAGGCGGCGGCGAGATCACGATGATCCGCAACGGGGGCGTCGCCGGCGTGGCCGAGAGCACGCACGGTTGGGGCAACAATGGCGGCGACGCCATTGCCGTGGGCGACGGATACCTGTTCGCCGCCGCGCGTATCACCAATGTGGGCAATACGCAGGCGGGCAAGCCGGGCTACCCCGGCCGCGATCTCGCCTGGTACGGCGTGAGCCGCCGGCATCTTGCCAGGCCGGAGCTGGGTGCGCCGTTCGCGGGCGGCGTCGGCAACGTCGGCGGGCCAACGCGGAACAGCTTCCTGGTGCTCAATGCCGTGGAGCAAAGGCGCGACGGCAGTCCACGCGGGCTGGCCGTGCGCAACGGCGTGCTGTATGTCGCCAACACCTATCGCGATGCCATCGAACTCTATGACAGCCAGAGCATGCAGCGGCTCGCGCGCTGGCCCGCACCGCAGCCCGGCCGGATCGCGGTCGACGGCGACGGCAACGTGTGGGCGATCCTGAACTGCTGCGCGGCCAGGGGCCGTACCGTGGTGCGCTTCAACCGGCAGGGGCAGCGCGGCCTGGTGGCGCCCCTGCCGGAGGGCAGCCTGCCGGTCGATCTGGCGTTGACGCCGGACCAGCGGCTGATCGTGGCCGATAACGGGCCACGGCAGAACCTGATGTTGTTCGAGGTGCGCGGCGACACCGTGCGGCCGGCCGGCGAACTGGGCGAGCGTGGCGGCGCCTTTGCCGGCGGCGCCAGCGCGGGAGCGGTCCCGCCGGGCAGCACAGGGGTGCATCGGTTCCATGGCCTGAGCGCGCTCGCGGTGGATGGCCAGGGCAATATCTACGTGGCCATGAACGGCGTAGGCCCTCGTCCCTTGCACGCGGGCGCCGCCAATTTTGGCGTGGTGCTCGAAAGCTACGCCCCGGACGGGCAACGCCGCTGGAACCTGCAGGGCCTGCTCTTCCTCGACGCGGTGCACGCCGACCCTGCGCGGCCGGACGAAGTCTACGCGGGTACGCGGCGCTTCGGGCTCGATCTCGACAAGACGGTGCCGGGCAGCGAGTGGTCCTACGCCGCCATTACCGTGGACCCGTTTCGCTATCCGGAGGATGCGGCGTTTTCCGATGCCGCCGACGGGCGTGGCGTGCCGCTGATGCGGCGCATCCAGGGCCGGCTGTTCGGCTTTTTCACCGACCGCCATGCCAAGTACCTCAAGGTCTATCGCTTCGATCGGTCCCATGGCGAAGTCGCGGTGCCGGCCGGCTTTTTCTCGCTTCGCCATATCGATGGGGCGTGGCCGCCCCACCAGCCGCCGGCAGGGGAATGGATCTGGCGCGATGGCAACGGCGACGGACGCTTCCAGCCGGATGAGTTCGAGCGCAGCCCCAGCGGCGACGGCGCGCCCATGCAGGCCTGGTGGGTGGATAGCCGCGGGGATGTGTGGCTGGGCTCCTTTGCGCAGGGCATCCGCCGCTTCAGGCTGCAGGGGCTGGATCGCAACGGCAACCCGAAATACAGCTTCGAGCACGTTGAAAGGACCCGGATGCCGCCTCCCTTCACCCGCATCCAGCGCCTGCAGTATTTTCCCGAGTCCGACACCATGTACCTTTCCGGCGCCACCGCGCAAAAGCCTTACGAGGCCGCCAACTGGGACTCGACCGGGCGGGTGATCGCGCGCTACGACCACTGGAGCACCGGCGCACCGGTGCCGCGCTACGTGCTCGACGTCGACAGGCTGCCCGGTGCCATCAGCGAGAACGGGACCGAAGGGTTTGCCATCGCCGGCGATTATCTGTTCCTGGTGGAAGCGCGCAACGCGCATGTCCGGGTGATCGACAACCGTTCCTCGCGCCAGGTTGGCGTGATGACGCCCGGGCCGGAGGTGGGCTGCGAAAGCGGCTGGGTGGATATGCCGATGCCGATCACGGCGCTCAGGCGCGATGACGGCGAGTACCTGGTCTTCGTCGAGGAAGATGCCCACGGCAAGAATCTCATGTACCGGCTGCAGCCGCCGTCGGGTGTGGTGCAGCAGGCGCAGACGCAGGTACATCCGTCGTGCGCGGGCCGGAAAGTGGCGGGCTTGCGATGATCGATACCTCAATGCGGCGCAACCTGCTGATTAATTTCGCGGGACTGATATTGCCGACTTTCGTGTCGCTGGTGACCGTGCCGCTGTACATCAAGGCGCTCGGCCTCGACCGTTTTGGCGTGATCACGCTGGTGTGGGTGCTGGTGGGCTACTTCGCCGTCATGGACTTCGGCATCAGCCTGGCCAGCGAGAATCGCATCTCGCGCGCGCTCGCCGCGGGCGACGCGGACGAGGTCAGCCGGACGTTCTGGAGCGCATGCTGGTTCAATCTCGCCACCGGCTGTGCCGGTGGCGCCGCGCTGTGGGCTTCGGCCGGGGCCTATTTCAACTGGGGCACGCAGGTTCCGCCGGCTCTGCTGGGTGAAGTGGCGGCCGCGCTGCCATGGGTTGCGCTGTCGATCCCGGTTGGCAACCTGTCGCTGGTCTTCGCCGGATCGATCAGCGCAGCCGAGCGTTTCTCGGTGTTCAATACCAACCAGACCATCGGTACCGTGCTGTTCCAGGTGCTGCCGGTGGTGATGGCGTTCACTTTCGCCCCCACTTTGCAGGTGGCGATCATGGCGTCGGTGGCGGCGCGCATCGTGGCGTCGCTGATGCTCGGCGCGGCCACCTGGCGCGTATTGGGGCTGACGCGCATGGCCCCGCCGGAGCGCGCCTGCATGCGCGAACTGTTTGCCTACGGCCGCTGGCTCCAGCTCGCGGTGGTGGCCAATATGATCGGCGATTCGCTCGACCGGCTGGTGGTGGGCGCGATGCAGACGCCACGCTTCGTCACCTACTACGCCGTGCCGCAGAACCTGGTGAGCCGGCTCAACCTGCTGGCGGGCGCGCTATCGCGCACGCTGTTTCCGCGGCTGTCCGCGGCTCGCCCCGAGCAAGCCAGGGAAACCGCGTACCACTCGCTGATGTTCCTGAACAACCTGTTTACGCCGGTGGCGATCGGCGCGATGTTCACGCTCGGTCCCTTTCTTCATGTGTGGATCCGGCAGGAGCTGTCTCCCGCCGCGGCCGAAGTCGGGCGGATCATGATCGTCGCCGTGTGGCTGGCTGGCCAGACCACGGTCGCGCGCGTGCTGATGCTGGCGCAGAACCGGCAGGCAGCGGTTGCCCATGTGTCGATGCTGCAGTTGCCCGTGTTCGCGCTGCTGCTCTGGCTGCTGGTGTCGCGCTTCGGCATTCTCGGGGCGGGTACGGCGGTGCTGGCGCGCGGCACGATCGATTATGCCGCTTCTCTCGTCCTGTCCCGCATGCCGGTGCGTGCCGCGTTGCGGGAAATGCTGCCGCACCTGATGTTCATCATCGTCGCACTGGCGGTTTCCAGCGCGCAGGCGCCGTTGCTGATTGCGTGGACGCTCGGGGCGGGGCTGGTTGCGGCGAACCTGGCCTGGTCGCTGCACAGTTCGGCGAGCTTTCGCGATGCGGCCGCGGTAGTGTGGCAGCGCGTCGGGCTCGGGCGCGGCTAGCGCGGCTATAGATCGACCACAAGATTGGCAAGGAGGAAGCCATGAGAATCCTGCACCTGGCGAATCACGCGCGCGATACCGGCAACGGCATGGTCAATCTCATGGTCGATCTCGCTTGCGCGCAGGCCGCGTCCGGGCACGAGGTGACGATCGCAGCGGAAGCGTGCGGTTTCGAGGCCTTGCTGTGCAAGTACGGCGTGCGCTTCGCGGTGCTGCCGCAGCGGCGCCCCTGGGCGCTGCCGCGCGCGGTACGTGGGCTGCGCGCGCTGGTGCGCGAGTTTGCTCCCGACATCGTGCACACGCATATGGCCGCCGGCACGCTGGTCGCCTGCCTGGCGCGGCTCGGGCGCGCGCGTGCCGCGCGCTACCCGCTGGTGACGACGATGCACGGCGAATTCCAGCGCAGCAACCAACTGATGCGCATGGGCGACCGCGTGGTGGCGGTGAGCGGCGCCGTGGGGGGCAATCTGCGGCGCAGTGGCTTGCCGGCCGAGCGGGTTGCTGTGGTGCGCAACGCCACCCTTGGCTCGCCGCGGCAAGCGCAGCGGCCACCGGCGCCCGCCATCGAGCTGGCCTCGCCCAGCATCGTCACGGTGTCGGGCATGTATGGGCGCAAGGGCATCTTCGACCTGGTGGTGGCATTTGCCGACGTTCGCCGCGCCGTGCCCGGCGCACACCTCTACTGCGTGGGCGACGGGCCGGACCGGCTCGCATGCGCAGGGCTGGCCGCCACGCTCGGGGTAGCGGATGCGGTGCACTTTCCCGGCTTCGTGGCGGATCCCCGCCCGTATCTGCACGCCGCCGATATGTTTGTGCTGGCCTCGCACAGCGATGCCTTTCCCCTGGCGCTGAGCGAGGCGCGGGAAGCCGGCTGCGCGGTGATCGGTACGGCCGTCGGCGGTATTCCCGAGGTGCTCGAGTTCGGCGCAGCCGGCCAGTTGGTGCCGGTGTGCCAGCCGGAACTGCTGGCACAGGCCATGACAGGCCTGTTGAAGAATCCGGCGGCGCTTGCCGACTGGCGCAGGCGCGCCCGTGCCGGCATCGGCTGGCTTGAAGTGGCACGCATGAACCGGGACTATCTGGAGGTCTATCGCGAGTTGCTGCAGCCGTCGGCTGGCGCCACGCACGATGCCATGGCACGCCGGGCGGAAGTCGGCGCAAAGTAGGAAGCTCACATGAAAGCCCTGCGCGAATCCGGCTTGAGCGGCGAGGCGTCCCTGCCGGACGGTGGCGACCTCGGCCGCGACGCCGCCGGCCTGGGCGCGATGCGCCGCCCCCTGTTATTCGTCGATCAGAGCGGCGAACTCGGCGGCGCTGAGCTGAGCCTGCTCGATATCGCGCGGCATCGGCGGGGCGACGGCGAAGTGCTGCTGCTGTCGGACGGCCCCTTCCGCCGGCGCCTGGAAGCCGAAGGCGTGAAGGTGGCCGTGGAGGACGGCGGCGCGATCGGCGCCATCCGCACCCGTGGCCTGGGCGCGGGGGTGCTGCGCGCGCTGATGGCATTGCCGGGACTGGTGCGGCGCGTGGCCAGGCGTGCCAGGCAGGCGGACGTGGTCTACGCCAACACCCAGAAAGCGATGGCCGTGGCGGTGCTGGGCCGATGGCTGCACCGGCGTCCGGTGATCTGGCACCTGCGCGATATCGTCGACGCCGGGCATTTCGGCCGCGCCCAGCGCTTCGCCATTCGCTGCCTGTCGCGCGGCCTGGACCAGGTGATCGCCAACTCGCAGGCGAGCGCCGCCGCGTTCGATACGCTGACGGGCGGCCGCATACCCGTCGAGGTGATCCACAACGGCATCGATGCCGCGCCCTTCGAAGCCGCGCGCTCGCTCGACCGGCAGGCGCTGCGCGCGGCCAACGGCCTGCCGGCGGATACGCTGCTGGTTGGCCTCTTCGGCCGGCTGGCCCCGTGGAAGGGGCAGCATGTGCTGCTCGAGGCGGTATCGCGCGTGGCCGGCATGACCGCCGTGCTGGTGGGCGCGGCCCTGTTCGGCGAAGGCGCTTACGAGCAGGCGCTGCGCGAGCGCGCCGCCGAGCCAGACCTGTGCGGCCGCGTGCAGTTCCTTGGCTTCCGCGAGGACGTGGCGAACCTGATGCACTGCGTGGACGTGGTCGTGCATGCCTCGGTCTCGCCCGAGCCGTTCGGGCGTGTGGTGGTGGAAGGCATGCTGGCCCGCAAGCCGGTGGTGGCCACGGCGGCCGGGGGCGTGCCCGAGATCATCGAGCACGGCGTCACCGGCTGGCTGGTGCAGCCGGGAGACGCCGGCGCGCTGGCCGACGCACTGGCCCGCTTGTGCGATGACGAACAGCGCGACCTGCTGTCCGGCAACGCGCTGGACGCGGCGATCCTGCGCTTTGCTCCGCAAGCCATTCTCGCCGCCATCGATCGTGTGATCGCCGGCGTGATCCGGTCGCATCGGTTCGCCCGCGATTCGCCTGCTGCCTGACCGCTCCCCCGTGCCGAGGATAACGGTGACGGCATGCGCCTTACCGTCGGGTGGTTACGCAGAGAGAGGGTTCACGATGAACATCGATATGAAGATGGACCAGATCAACCGGGCGATCTGGTCCGCGCAGAAATGGCTGGGCTGGTTCGGGCAACTGGATGGCTGGACGGACAGGGGAGAAGCCGCGGCGGTCGCCTGGGTAAGCGATCAGGCAAGAGGCGCGCCAATCCTGGACATCGGGGTGGGGGGTGGCCGCACGGTTTCCATCATGCGGGCGATCAGCAGCAACTATATCGGCATCGACTACACGCCGGAGCTGCTGGAGGTCTGCCGTGCCCGCCACCCTGGCGTGTCATTCCGGCAGATGGATGCGCGCGATATGTCAGCCTTCGCGGACGGCAGTTTCGACCTGGTGATGTTCAGCTACAACGGCATCGATGCCGTCGACATGGAAGGGCGCCGGGCCATCCTGCGGGAGAGCGCGCGCATCTTGCGGCCGGGCGGACGCTTGCTCTTTTCCACCCACAACATGCTCGGCCCCGGCTATCGCGAAAGCGTCTGGAAGCATCTGCCCAAATGGAGCTGGAATCCGGCACGCTACGGGTGGCGCATTCTCAAGATGATGTATGCGCTGCCCGGAGCCAGCTGGAACTACCTGCGCAACGCGCGGTTCAACCAGGACTTCGATGGCTACGCGGTGCACGTCTGCGGCGCACACAACTTTGGCCTGGTGATCCTGTTCACCACGCTGGCGCATCAGCTGGGGGAACTGGCCAAAGCCGGGCTGGTCACGGAGCGCGTGCTAGGCAACGAGACCGGGCAGGCGGTGCGGCGCGGCGACGATACGCGCGAGATCAAGTGGTTTCACTTTATCGCGCGCAAACCGCTCGAGGCCTGATAGCCGCGGATATAGCCCCAGGCCAGCCGGGTCGTTCGCCAGAACGATCCGGCGCCGCGCAGCCCGTTCGCCCTGAGGTTGTGCAGCAGGTTGTGCGGCACCGCCAGCAGCAGGAACAGGGCTGCCTTGCCGGGGCGGCGCTGGCTCCAGCAATAGCGCTTGAAGGTGGTGTAGATGCGCGAGGCCTCGGTGAACGGCTGGTAGTAGTCGCGGTTGGCCAGCGACGGGAAGTGATGGTTGGCCGCGCTCGGCAGCCACGCGATGCGGCAGCCGCAGGCGAATACCGCGCGGCTGGCGAGATCGATCTCGTCGTAGCCGTAGACAAGCTGTTCGTCGAAGGCGATCCGGCGGAACAACCCACGGGGAAACACCGTGCTGTTGATCACGATCGAATACATGGGCTCGCCGTAGCCGTAGTTGAGTTCCTGATAGCCCAGGAAGGCGCCCTTGTGCGGCCGCACGCGTTCGCCGTGGCACAGTTCGGTGCCGGTCACGATCAGCTCGCCGGGGGTGCCGCCGGCTGCTACGTGGTTGACATAGTCGTCGGCAATCCGTTCGGACATCTGTTGCAGGAAGGTCGGCGCGAGCGTGGCGTCGTCGTCGATGAACAGGATATGCGAGCCGGTGGCGGCGGCCAGTGCGCGGTTGCGATTGGCCGACAGGCCCCTGCGCGGGCCTTCCAGGTAGGTTACCCAGGCGAATTCGGCGCGCATCATCTCCCGCGTGGCGTAGTCGGTGCTGTCGTCGGACACGATCACCTGGTGCAGGGCCAGGGTCGACGCCTGCGCAGAGGCCAGCGCACGGCGCAAATCCGCAGGCCGGTTGCGGGTGCAGATGCACAGGGAGAAGGTCGGGAGGAATGCGGTGGACATGGGGAGCCCCCTCGAGCGGCGCCGGTTAGGTTCGGTACTGGCCACGAAGGCACGATGCCGGGCGGGTCACATCGGCAGCTGGCCGGTGGATCGCGCGCCCGGCGCCTGCCACGGGTCAGGCTGCGATGCCGCTGCCGGCGTAGCTGGCTTCGCTGCGCCGCTTCACCACGGAAGCGGCGCGGGTGGCGGGCTCGTCTCCGCTCACCCAGTCCAGTGTGGCGCCGCGCTGGAGCGCGGCATAGACCGCCTCGCCCTTGTTGCGTACCTTGAGCCGCTGGTAGAGCGTGCAGGCATGGCTCTTGACGGTGGCGACCGAGATATTCAGCATGCGGCTGACCGTCTTGATGGGATGTCCGCGCGCCAGCAGCACCAGCACTTCGTACTGGCGCGGCGTGATCTTGAGCATCTCGGCTTCGTCGTAGCTGGGTTCCGCATCGCCGGAGCGGGACCCCTGCGATGGCGTGCTTGCCACCGTGCTGCGCACGGTGGCGCGCGGCGCGGCGGCGCAGGCGGCCAGCGCCTGCGGATCGGCCTGCACGGTAACGGTCAGCGGCAAGGGTGCCGCCGAAGCCAGCGAGGCCGTGGCGGGCAGGGCCGAGCGCGATGCCGCCGGCATCGCGCCGGCTTCTGTCGGAAGCATCAGGCCCTGGCCGCCGGAGATCGCCATCCGGATCGCGGCCTCGAGCACCGGCAGCGCGGCCGTCTTCGGCAGGCAGCCGCAGATATTGCGGGCGCTGTCGGCAGACGGCACGCACAGCGGCAGCGCGTCCGCCAGAACCAGGATGCGCCTGGGGGCGAGTTGTTCACGGACATGATCCAGTTGCCGCCACCCGGAGACCGTATCGGCAGGCATGCCGAATACCATCAGGTCCGCGTTGCGATGGCTACCATCCAGGTGGGCAATATCGAAGGGCGATAGGGTGACGACTTGCCCGGTACCATGGATGCTCTCGAGCATCTGAAGCAGCCCGAGACTGAGCAGCGGATGCTCCTCGATCAGCAATGCGTTCATGTTCGTGTGACTCCCCGTTGTTCGGGTCAGGGAGAGGGACGCTTTGCGTGACGGAATACCGGACTCCACGGCGCGTGCCAAAAGCACTTGCAGTGTGTGTGCTGTACCCCCGTGCTTCCATGCCGCAGCATAGCGTTCCGTTTTGCATGGAACTTGTCAGCGCGGCCGGAAGAGTGACCCGAACCCAACCCGAGAAATCTCGCCCCATAAATAGGCTTAAAATCATCTTATGGGCTGATAGAAGGGAATGCAAGCGTTCCTTTTTGCGCAAATTAAAGGATGAATGAGGGATTTTTTGCAATCCAGAAAGCCTTATGGAGATTGGCTTGGCGAAGTTATCGACGCGGCATTCAGGGCGCATAAAGCGCCGTTGCATGGTTGAAACAGCGCACTTCAATAATGTTTCATCGGTGTAACGGAAATGCCGGCCCGGAGATATTCATTCAACTCAAATTCACCCGATCGGGGGAGTGATATTATTTTGCGGGATGTATCTGATCCAGAATTGAAACGGCTCGCACGGGAGGGGTTTTTCCCGGCCCGCATTCGTCCCGGCCGGCCGCCGGCGGACGATCTAGTGCGAAAGGATGAGGTTCCGGTCCGCCCTCTGGATGAGCCGGCGTGGGCCCTGCCATCCTGCTACCGACCCGCGGCGCAGAGCGCCGAAGCCGGTGCCGCAAAGTATCCGCTGGCGGGACCTGGAATCCTGAATCACAACGTCGTTGAATAAGTCCGCCGGCAAGACGCGCGATCCGCCGTCACGCCTGCTCGCAGGGCTTCAGCCCTTGCTGCGCTATCGCTGATAGGCTCCAACGCCTGCCCGGCAGACTTGTTTCTGCAACGAATTTCAGACTCGGGACTCTAGCGTGCCCAGTAGCCGGGGCGAAGTACCCAGCCGCCGCGCGGGCCCGGCACCCAGCGCTCCGGCACGTAGCGATAGCCCGCCCGTGCACGCTGCCAGTAGCCGCCGCGCCAGTCATAGCGGCTGCCGCCGGCTACCCAGTGTCCCGGTACCCAGACCTGGCCGGGACGCGCCTGCGGACGCGGTTCGTAGCGCGGCGGCGGCGGAGCCGGGCGCATGACCGGGGGGCCACCGTGGTATCCCGGGGGATACGATTGAGCCCGGGCGGGTGAGATGAGGCCAAGCGCCGCGCCGGCGGCGAGTGTGGCGAGGGCGAGCAGCAATTGGCGTTTCATGATTCAACTCCAGGGATCCGAAAGAGGCGGGTGGTGCTTTGTGGCGTGCTTGTGTTCGTTGCGCGGGGGCTTTCAGGCCGGCGCAAGCTGTCCGGCCAGGGCACGGCCGTTCGATCAATAGCGGTCGTGGTAGCGGTACGGCGGCGGGCCACCGCGCGGGGGCACCACGATGCAGGCGGAAAGCAGGGCCGCTGCGGTGGACAGCAGGACAACCAGGGAAATGGCGCGTTTCATGTCGGGGACTCCGTGACGGGCTTCGTGTTGAACATGGCTTCACTGTAGCCACGAGGCCCGCGCCGGTGTGCCTGGACTTGTAAGGCGCTTTCACATTTGCGCAGGGCCCGGCGCTCCATGCGGCAGGCGTTGGCGGTTCCGTGGCCGAGGCCGCCAGGCCTTGCCGGCATTGGGCGCGCCGATATTGCGGCGGGGCGGGCCGCGGCGCGAAAAGCAAACGGGACGTCGCCGGTCCCGTAATGTGGCGTTACATCGGAAATAACTCCCGCAAAGTTTTACCGTTGTAGCGATGCGCGCGCATCCTTGCTGGCGTGCCAATCCCGCCCGCGCATGGGGGCGGGTGGCGATGAAGCGGGGTTTCGCTGCCGCCTGCGCCCGCCCGCGCGGTGCAGGCTACCCGCGCGCATTCCCGGCGCCGGTGCGTATCGTCTGCAGGTGGTGCAGCGTGATCTTGCGCGCCTCGGCGCGGCTCGCCTCGATATGGCTGGACAGCAGCAGCATGGCTTGGTCCACGTGCTGGCGCTGGATCTCGCGCAGGATCGCGGCGTGCTCGTCATAGGTGGCGGCCACGCGCGCGGCGTAGGTGAAATCGAGCCGGCGGATGATGCGGATGCGCTCGCTCACCTGACGGTGCACGGCCGCGATCTCGCGGTTACCGGCCGCGGCCACCAGCGCGGCGTGAAAGGCTTCATCGTGCTGCGCCACCACGCGGCCGTCCTCCAGCCGCTCGCTTTCCGGCACGCACCAGAACTGCGCGAGTTGTGCCGGCGCGCCGCGATCCACGGAGGGCGCGGTGGGCGTGCACAGCATGCGCACGGCGTGGGTCTCGATGAGCATGCGCAAGGCGTAGAGTTCGTCGAAACGCGTAAAGTCCAGCGGCACCACTTCCCAGCCGCTGCGGAAGTACACCTGCACCAGCGCGTCGGATTGCAGCCGCAGCAGCGCCTCGCGCACCGGCGTACGCGATACGCCGAGACGCAAGGCGATCTCGCCTTCGGTAAAGCGGTCGCCGGGCAGCAGCCGGAACTCGAAGATGTCGTCGCGCAATTGTGCATAGACGGCTTCGGCGCGCGAGACCACGCGGGCATCGGCACCACTCATGCCGCCGCTCCCGCCAGCACGGATTCGAACGGGGTACCGCGCCTGGTCATGGCCGGAACACCGAGGCAGGTCCGTCATGCGCATCGGGCCGGTGCGCCAGCATGGGCGCCGCCAACGCAGCCACGCGCAGGAATGGCTCGATCACGCGCGCTTCGGCGTCCGGCAGGTTCAGCCCGTGTAGCTTGAGCGCGCTGCGAGCGTAACGCGCCAGCGTATCGTGGCAAGGCTCGGTCATGGGTTTTTCCTCGTTTCGTCAAGCTCGGGCCGCTGTCGCGATGCAGGCGCTGGCCCGGCGCGTTGCCAGCCGGACAAAGGCATCCATGCGTGCGGCACGTTCTCCCCTGCTTGTATGCGATCTTGTATGCACGCAATGGCTGTGCCACGTACGCCGCGCGGCGGCGCCGTCGGTGCGAGGGGCAGCAAACCGTACCAAGGTGCACCGCTTGAGGGCGTGGTGGCTGGCTTACCGGGGAGAGCCGGTGGGCGTGTTCCCCTTCGCAGTGCGTGCTGCGTCCGTGCCAGTGCGCACCGGTATTTGCTGGCGCGTGGGCGGCTGCGGCGCCGCGGCCGCCAAAGTGGCACGAACCTTGCGCCATGCGCCGTGTCAAGGGAGAACGGGAGGTCTGAATGCCGATCCTGCTTGTCGTGCTGGCATTGCAGGCCCTGATGCCGGGCACCACCTCGTTTGCCGCCATGGTGCGATACGCCGGCGCGGACGTTCCCGATGGCATCGAGGCCGTGTTGCAGCCATGACATCGATTCCCCGGGCGCTGGCCGACGCAGGCACTTCCTGCGGCCGCGGGATCGCACCGCGCTGCCTGCGCCGACCTGTCCATCCCCTGCCATCCAACCGAGAGGACAAGACATGAACCGCAGCGACGTCACCGACCTGATCATCGAAGCCAAGGTTACCAAAGGTATACGCTGGGCCGACGTGGCCGACAAGGTCGGCAGGAGCAAGGAGTGGACTACCGCCGCCTGCCTTGGCCAGATGGCCTTCGACGAGGCCGGCGCGCGCGCCGTGGTGGACATCTTCGGCTTGCCGGCGGAAGCGGAGCCGTGGCTGAGAACGGTGCCATACAAAGGCTCCCTGCCGACCGCGGTGCCGACCGATCCGCTGATCTACCGCTTCTACGAACTGGTCAGCGTGTACGGCAGCACCTTCAAGGCGCTGATCCATGAGGAGTTCGGCGATGGGATCATGAGCGCGATCGATTTCCGCATGGACCTGCGGCGGGAGACAGATCCGAACGGCGACCGCGTGCGCATCGAGATGTCCGGCAAGTTCCTGCCCTACAAGAACTACTGAAACACCGAAACGGCCTGCCTCCGTGTCAGGGCGCCCGGATCGACGTCACGCAGAAACGGGTACGCTCATGCCGACGGGCGCATCGTTTCTTCGCAGAAACGGGTACGCCCCTCTTTTTCGGCCGCCCCGGAGGCACGCAGAAACGGGTACGCAGGCCATTCCCGGACGTGAAAACCTGCGCAGAAACGGGTACGCCGCCCCTTTGGACGGCTCACGCAGAAATGGGTACGCTCTTGCCCAGGGCGCATCCGTGGCCCGCTCGAGCGCCATACAGTTCGGCTGCCGTCATGCCTCCGGGCAGGCGCATGAGCGGCACTGGCGGCGGTTGCAAGGACAGACCGCCGCGCGCGGTTGGCCTGGGCAAGGCGTACGGCTTCCCGCAGGTATTGTCCATGGATGGACATCGGAGAACGCTGGGACAGGGGGCGTTCGGACCGTTCGCCAGCCGCTTGGCAGGCATCGGTTGTGCGCAAATATGAAACCTGCCGCCCGCGTTTATATGAAAAAAATGATATACAATGGCGGCAACCGATTCCGCCATCGCGCCTGCGCGTGCGTCCTAGCCCGGTGAACCGGGGGGGGCGGCCTGCAGTGTAACGACGAGCGATTGCAATACCGACATCGGGATCGGCTTGGAGAAGACGCGGATATGCGCGGGTATGCCGCCACGGTCATTGATCGCATGCTTGTCCAGCGAGGTCACCACGACGATCCTGGTCGAGGCAAACTCCAGTTGCGCGTCGATGGTCCGGCATAGCCGGAAGCCGTCGATGCCGGGCATGATCAGATCCAGGATTACCAGGTCGGGTTTGCTGCTGCCGATGAGCAGCAGGCCATCGTATCCGTTCGTGGCTTCAAGTATTTCGACTTGCGGGGCCAGGGCTTCCAGCGCCATGCGGTAGATCTGCAGCAGGTGCTCATCGTCTTCCACCAACAGCACGCGAAATGCCCTTCCCGCCGACGCCTTTTCCGCTGCCGCACCCGGCGCCGCGGTGGCCGACTGGTTGCGTTGCTCGGCCACCATGCGGTCCACCGCATCGGCCGGGATCCTGCGATGGCCGCCGTCGGTCTTCCACGCGGGCAGCCGGCCGTTCTCGACCCAGAGCTGGACCGTGCGCAAGGAAACGCCAAGCCTCTGCGCTGCGGTCCTGGTGGAATAAAAGCGCAGATCGGTCATATGGCCTCTTCAACTGACGCAACGCGCGCCGGGCAGGGCTGTGGCATTGCGTATCGTATTGTTTTCATTATTCGTCGGAAAGCTGCAGAAGCGCAACTTTATGCCAGAGAAGCACGCAATTATGATGAGGCATCGCTGAAATGTCGAAAGTCATGCTGCGCGATGCACCTGGCCGGCAGTACCGGATGTCCCGGGCGGTGAACCATCGCAAGGGCCCTGGCATAGCCGGATAGATCATACTGTGAAGCTTTGCTGCAAGGAGGCTGCCGCACGGCAGCGGCACCCGGGGGGGCGCGGGCCGCACGCACGCGCGGACTGGTATCGAAGGCTGCGATGCACGGCTGTGATGAACAATATATTCGTTTTCCGGTAGCTTTCCCATGAGGCTGGAAATCTACCGACAGGCTTGGGCAGGCGCGCATCGCGCCGCGAGGCATCCGTTCTGGTCAGGTATTGTCATCGTCGCCGGTATCTGGAGCGCGCTGGCGTGCTGGGCGCTGTGGGATCGCGCGGCCGAGCTGCGGCGCGCGCATGCCAATCTCGCACACGTCGCCGGGATGCTCGGTGAACATGCCGAACGCTTGCTGGCCGAAGCCGACCAGGCGGCGTCGCTGGTGGGGCGTGCGGTGGTCGAGCGCGGCCCGGCGCTGCCGCTGGCGCAATGGGCGCGCAGCGGCTACCTGGCGGTCAAGCCCTTCCTGCGAGTGTCGGTGCTCGACCGCGCCGGCATGCTGCGGGCCTCCACCTGTGCGAGCGATGAGCCGACGGATCTGAGCGACCGCCAGTACTTCCGCGTGCACCAGGGCCGCGGGCGACCGTCCCTGTACGTTGGCATGCCGCTGGTCGGGCGCGTCTCGGGGCGCTGGGTGGTGCCGCTTTCCAAGGGCATCGTGGCAGCGGCCACCGGCCGGTTTCTTGGTGCGGTGGTGGTGTCGCTCGATCCCGGTTACCTGTCCGATGTGTACGCGCGTGCGGGATTGGGAGAATCCGGCACCGTGATGCTCGCGGGCACCGACGACTTCGTGGTGCGCGCGCGCTGGAGCAATGGCAGCCGCCAGCCCGGCCAGATCCTGATGCCCGGCTCCCCGTTGCGCCGCGCGCTCGCCGAGCCGCGCGATGGCATCGTCCCGGACGGCGACGGCCGCTTCTACGCCATCCGGCGCCTGGCAGGGCGCGATCTCGCGGTGGTGGCCGGCGTGAGCGGCGAAGCGGCGCTGGCGGGCTATCGCGACAGGCTGCGGGTGGTGATCGCGATCGCCGGCGTGGCCACGGTGCTGGTGGCGTTCTTCCAGCTTCGGCAGTTCATCGCGCTGCGCGAGCTTGCCGCGCTGGCCGACCGCGAGAGTGTGGTGCGCGACATCCTGTCCGAGAAGAAGCAGCACCTGCGGGGCCTGTTCCTTGCCATGCCCGACGGGGTGGCGGTGTTCGGCCGCGATCGCGTGATCGACGAGACCAACACGGCGTTATGCGAATTGCTCGGCATTACGCTGTCGCAATTGCGCGGCGCCACCCAGCGCGAGTTCGTCCACTGGCTCTACCGTGGCCGCCGGCCGGCGCGGCAGGCGTGCCATGCGGAACAGCTCCTGGCCGAGCTGGACCGAGCCCAGCCGGGCGGCGAATTTGCCGGCATCGTCGAGTTCGACATGGCGATATCGCCTGCCTACGAGGTGCGCATCGTGCACGCCGCGAGCGGTGGCGGCCTGGTGCTGGTGCTGCGGGAAATCACGTCGCAATTGCGCCACGACCGCATGAAATCGCATTTCGTCTCGGCGGCGGCGCACGAGCTGAAGGCACCGGTGGCGGGCATCGCCGGCTATGCGGAGCTGCTGAGCGCGGATGTGGTGCCACAGGAGCGCCGCAGCGGCATCTACCATGCGATCCATAGCCGCGCCAGCCAGCTCAATGCGCTGCTGTCGGACCTGCTCGACCTGGCACGCATCGAAGCGCGCAGCAACGGCATGCAGGAGCGCGAACGCGTGAACGTGGCCGCGCTGGTGCGCGAGACCGTGGCCACCGAGTTTGCCGGCCAGGGCCGGGTCCGTGTGGTCGACGCGGGCCAGCCGCTGTACGTACTGGCGGACCGCTCCCAATTGGCGCAAGCCCTGCGCAACCTGGTCGAGAATGCACTGAAGTACTCCGATGGCCAGGAGGCCGTGACCGTTACCGTCGAGCCGCCGGCCCAAGGGCAGGACAAGGTGTCGGTCCGGGTCGAGGATCGGGGGATCGGCATGACGAAGGAAGAGGCGGGGATGGCGTTCGACAATTTCTACCGGGCCAACCGCCATGGCAATTCCAAGGGGAACGGCCTGGGCCTGTCGATCGTGAGGGAAATCGTGGCGGGGCACCAGGGACAGATCACGCTGGCCAGCGAGCTCGGCAAGGGCACGGTCGTGACACTTAGCCTGCCGGCGGTAGCGTGAAGGACAGTCTGTGGGGCCAGCCGGGAGCGCGCCGTGCCGCCGTGCTGGCGGCGCTCTTTGCCGGCGGCCTGATGCTGTGGCTGATTGCGTTGCTGGCCGCGCACGATGCCCGCGCTCGCGTGGAGCGGATGTCGCTGGCCGTGCGGGACAATCTCGAACTGGCGCTTGCCGACACGCTGGGCATTGCGTACCAGGATCGCGCGCTGGTGGGCGCGCCCTGCCGCAGCGTGGCGCGCCAGCTGCAGGAGCAGGGGGCCTACACCGCCTACGTCCGCGATGTGGTGCTGGTGGCGCGCGGCATGCGCTATTGCTCCGCGGTGCAGGGCGATATCGTCTTGCCGCTGGGCGAGCTGATGCACTGGCAGCCGGGCCTGCAATACCGGCTTGCCAAGCCCCATCACGGCGGCGCCACGGCGCTGGCGGTGTTCTTAGGCACCAGTCCCGGCAACGGTGTGATGGTGTGGGTGGAGGGGCGCTACCTGGTCGACATGGTGCAGTCGGCCGGAAAGCTGGGGCTTCCGGATATCGAGATCGACGTGGGCGGCACTCGCTTCATGCCGAACGCACTGGACGCCGCCGGCGATGGGGCCGGTGCAGGTGTGATCGCGGGCGGGCAGCGCGGCATCGTCGATATCCGCCAGCTGGCCGGACACCCGATCACGGTGATCGCCAGCGCGCCGCGCACGCTGGCGCTGCAGGAGAGCCTGAAATACCTGGCCTTGCCGCCGCTCGTGGCCGGGCTGGCCGCGCTGGCGATGTTCGCCCTGCATTCGCGGCGCGCCGCGCGCCGCTCGTTTGCCGCCGAGTTGCAGCGCGGTCTGCGCAACGGGGAGTTCGTGCCCTACTACCAGCCGCTGGTCGATCTCGAGAGCGGACTGTGCGCGGGGGTGGAGGTGCTGGCGCGCTGGGAGCATCCGCAGCGCGGCTTGCTCGGGCCGGAGCAATTCATTCCGGCCATGGAGCAGCAGCACCTGGCGGTAGCGCTGACGCAGCACCTGATTCCCCGCGTCCTGCGCGACCTCGGCCCGCTGGCCTTGCCGCCCGCTTTCCATCTCGCCTTCAATATCACCAATGCGCATTTCGACGACGCCGGCTTCTGGGCCGGCGACTCGCCTCTGTTCGCGCTGTTGCAGGCCAACGTGACGCCGGTGCTGGAAATCACCGAGCGCGATGCGGTATCGCTGGTGGAGCCACAGCGCAGCGCCATCCAGCGTGCCAAGGCGCGCGGCATCAAGCTGGCGGTGGACGACTTTGGCACCGGCTACTGCGGGCTGGCCTACTTCAAGCAGTTCGAGGTCGACTTCCTCAAGCTGGACCGGATCTTCGTGCAGGCGGATCCGGCAGACAATGTCAGCAGCCGGATCGTCGATGCCACCATCAACTTCGCCCATGCGCTGGATCTCGCTGTCGTGGCCGAGGGGATCGAGTGCGAGGGGCAGCGCGCGCTGCTGGCGGCCAAGGGCGTGCGCCTCGGACAGGGCTATCACTTCGCGCCTCCGATGACGCTCGCCGCGCTGCGCGGCTGGTTGCCCGCGCGCCTGGCGATGCGTTCATGGTAGCGGAGCGGGTGTGAACGTGCCGGTTATTGCGGACCGTATTGGCACGAAAATATGAAACCTATGCCATATTCACAAATGATAAAAATGATATAGAATCCGCGAATAGCCTTGCTTCCCCGTCGGGCTATACGACTCCCTGCCGGAATCCCCTTGCCGGCCAGCGCCTCGCGGTTCTACGCGAGGCGCTCTTTTCCTCCGGCTTTTTCCCCGCGTTCGCTTGTTCGCTACTCCACGGTTTCGTTCGTCCTGCAGGACTTGCAGCCAACGCCGGACAGCCGACAGCGCAAGCCGCCGAAGGGCGTATCGAGGAAGCCAGGGGCAAGGCGCGGGCTGCCTGCGGCGGCTGGCCTTGCGATCCGGTCCCGGCGCGCTTTGGCTGTCAGCTGAAGCACTCGTTGTAGTAGCGCGCGCAGGTGCCGGTAGGGCGGAAGGTATAGGGAAGTTCGGACAGGGCAGCGGCATCGAGGGAGCCAAAGGGGATATCGAGTCCCGGGCTGTTGACGTCCGCTCCGGCCTGGCCTGCGTGGTGGGTGTCCTGCGTGGTTCCGTGATGCGTGCTCATTGGCTTTCTCGCTGATGCGGTCGGTCGCGTCCCGGGCAAGCCTTGTTGGGGCTTTGTCGGTGGGGCATGGTTGGGGCCCGGTGGGGGACGCTGGTGAAATGGCGATCGGTGGCTGCCATCGGTGAGCGCCATCTTAGCCAAAAGCCCGCCGGAGAAAAGCCTGCCCCGGCAAAACACAGTGTTGCGGAATCGCATTCAATGGTGCCGCCACGGCACCGTGGCGGCGCCAGCGTCACGCACGTTGCACGGCGCGGCGGTGCCGGCGCCGGGGCTCATGTCCCTGGGCGTTCCGTATCCCTTGGCGAGCGACCGCGGAGGCGCTCGCGCGCCTGCCGGGCCCCCTCGATTCGCCAGCCGGATGCGTCTATATTTGGCTTGGGTGCGCCGATGCCGCGCCGCCTGGATGCCTTCAACCGCTCATCCCGTTCACGGCACGTCGCGACCGGGGCCCATCGACCCCCTCCCTGCAGGAGACAGCCATGTCTCGCGCCACGTCATTGCCGCCGTGCTTTGCCGATCGCCGCGAAGCCGGTCTCTATCTTGGCCGGCACCTGGCCGGACTCGGTTTTGGCGCAGCTGCCGCCGGCGAGCCCCCGCTGGTGCTGGCGCTGCCGCGCGGCGGCGTACCGGTGGCGTTCGAGGTGGCCCGCATTCTCGAGGGGCGGCTCGATATCCTGCTGGTACGCAAGATCGGCGCGCCCGGCTATCCGGAGCTGGCGCTCGGTGCCGTGGTGGAGGGAACTGCCGCGGGCGTCCCCCCGCATACGGTGGCCAACGACGATGCCTGGACGCGCCGCGCGCTCGACAGCGGCGCCTTCGATGCGGAACGCGGGCGCCAGCTCGACGAGATCTCGCGCCGGCAGCAGCGCTACCGCGCCGGCACGCCGGCACCGGCCATGGCGGGGCGTACCGTGATCGTGGTGGACGATGGCGTGGCGACCGGCGCCACCATGCGCGCCGCACTCGAGGGCGTACGCCGCGCGGGCGCGAAGCAGGTCGTGGCGGCTGTGCCGGTTGCTTCGCAAGAGGGCCTGTCCAGTCTGCGGGCGGCCGCGGACCAGGTGGTCTGCCTGAACGTGCCGGCCAGCTTTGGCGCGGTGGGCACGTTCTACCTGGATTTTCGCCAGACTACCGAGGAAGAGGTCATGGCCTTGCTGCGCCAGTGCGGTTGCGGGCGCCCGGCGTGATCCGGGCGTGCGGCGCACCGGCGGCTCAGCGCCGCGCGGACAGCCGGGCCTTCAGGTGCGGCACCAGCCCGCCGGCCCGCAGCAGGGCGCACAGGAATTCCGGGATGGGCTCGCATGCCACGTGACTGCCGTCGGGCAGCAGCAACGCGGCGCGCTCGAGCGCCAGCCGCGCGCAGCCGCCGTCCAGCAGGCGCGAGGTATCCCGGCAGATCAGCACCGGCAGGCCGAGGTTGATGGCATTGCGATAGAACAGGCCTGCGAAGGAGGACGCGATTACCGCCGCCACGCCTAGCTGGCGCAGCGCCTGCGGCGCTTGTTCGCGCGACGAGCCGGTGCCGAAGTTGCGCCCCGCCACCAGCAGGTCGCCGGCGCGCACCATGGCAGGAAACTCGGGACGCAGTCCGGCCAGGCAGTGCCGGGCAATTTCGGCGACGCCGCCTTTCATATGGGTGCCGGGTGCCATCTGGTCGGTATCGACGTTGTCGCCAAAGCGCCAGATGCGGCCACCGGGAAGGGGCTGGGCAGCAATCGGACTCATGGCAGCAGGCCACGCGGATCGGTGATGCTGCCGGTGACAGCGGATGCGGCCACGGTCAGCGGCGAAGCCAGCCAGACGGCGCTGCCATCCTCGCCCATGCGGCCGGCAAAATTGCGGGCGGTGGAGGCGATGGCGTGGCTGCCCGCCGGGAAGCGCGAGGGGCCGTAGCCCGCGCAGGCATTGCAGGCATTGGGCAGCAACTGCGCGCCGGCCTCCAGCAGGACGGCCAGCGTCCCTTCGCGTTCGGCCTGGCGCTGGTCGCGCAGCGAGGCAGGTGCCACCTGCAGGCTCACGCCTGGCGCCACCCGCCTGCCGCGCAGCACGCTGGCGGCCATGCGCAGGTCTTCCAGCTTGGCGCCCGTGCAGGCGCCCAGGTAGGCGATCTCCACGCGCTGGCCGGCGGCATGGTCCACCGGGCCGGTGTTGGCCGGCGAATGCGGCGCGGCCACCTGCGGTGCCAGCGCCGCCGCGTCGAAGCGATGGCTGGCCAGCACGGCCGCGCCGGACTCGGTACGCCAGTGTGCGAGCGGGATGGCCTCGAGCGTGGCGGCGGGTACGCCGGCTTCGGCAAGCCAGGCCAGCGTGGTGGCATCGGGGGCGATCAGGCCGGTCTGCGCGCCCAGCTCCGCGCTCATATTGGCCAGCGTCATGCGCTCCTGCATGGGCAGGGCCGCCACGGCCGTTCCGGTGTATTCGACCGCTTCGTAGCGGCCGCCGTCGAGACCCAGCCGCCCGCAAAGAAACAGCATGATGTCCTTGGCGCAGACGCCGGCCGCAAGCCGGCCGTCCCACTGCAGGCGGATGGTGTGCGGCACCCGCAGCCAGATCTCGCCGGTGGCCAGCACGCCTGCCATCTCGGTGGCGCCGATGCCGAACATATAAGCGCCGAAGGCGCCGCCGGTGGGGCTGTGGCTGTCGCCGCCGACGATAAAGCGCCCCGGCAGCACATGGCCGTGCTCGGGCAGTACCACGTGGCAGATGCCTTCGCCATCGATGAAATGGGGCAGGCGCGCCTCGCGCACCCAGTCGCGGGTGAACTGCACGATGGCCTGGGCCTCGGGATCGGCCGCGGGCAGGTAGTGATCGGTGACCACCACATAGCGTTCGGGATCCCACACCTTGGCGCCCAGTTCGCGCAGCAGCGGCGCCACGCGGCGCGGTCCGCTGGAATCGTGCGACATGGCCAGGTCGACCCGGCATGTCACCACCGTGCCGGGCTTGACCGCATCGAGCCCCGCGGCGCGGGCGACCAGCTTTTGCGCGAGGGTGGCGGGAGTGTGGGCAGGCCCGGCAAGCGGCTTCATTCGGGACTGGCTCCCGAGTACTTGACGACCCTGGCCCAGCGCTTTACGTCGTTGCGCACAAAGGCGGCGAAGGCTTCCGGCGAATTGCCGACCGGCTGGGCCCCGTCCGTCTCCAGGCGCTTGCGCACCGCCGGCGTGTCAAGACCGGCGCGCGCAGCCTGGTAGAGCGCCTGCGCGGTCTCCGGCGGTAACCCGGCCGGACCGAACAGCCCGAACCATGCGCTGGACTCGAAGCCCTTGACGGTAGCGCCGATCGGCGCGACGCCGGGGAACTGTGGCAGCGGTGCCGCGCTGGCGACGCCCAGCACCTTGAGCTTGCCGGCCTTGACGTGCGGCAGGACGTTGATGGTGCTGGCGAACATCAGCTCGACGTGGCCCGAGAGCAGGTCGGTGATGGCCGGCGCGGTGCCCTTGTAGGGAATGTTGACGATGTAGGTGCCGGTCATCATCTTGAACATGTCGCCGGCGAGATGCACTGACGAACCCACCGAGCCGACCGCGAAATTCAGCTTGCCGGGCTTGCTCCTGGCCAACTGGATCAGTTCCGGGATGTTGTTGGCCGGCAGGCCAGGGTTGGCCACCAGCACGCTCGGGACGGTGGCCACCAGCGTGATCGGGGTGAAATCCTGGATCGGGTCGAAAGGCAGCTTCTTGTACAGCGTGGCGTTGATGGTGTGGCTGGTGAAACTCATCAGCAGCGTGGTGCCGTCCGGCGCGCTCTTGGCGACGAGGTCGGCCGCAATATTGCCGCCGGCGCCCGGGCGGTTCTCCACTACCACGGTCTGGTCGAGCAGGCGTGCCATTTCCTGGCCGATGGTGCGTGCCAGCGTATCCGTGGTGCCGCCGGCCGGCGCGCCCACCACGATGCGGATGGGTTTGCCGCCAGCGATCTGGGCCAGCGCCATGGGCGACTGGCCTAGCAGCGCAAGGCCGGCGGCGGCGCCGAGCAGGCCCCGCAGGGCACGGCGGCGCGCGGGCCGGGCGAAAGGTCCGGCGCTGGGCCGGACCGTGCTTTGTACAGGCATCGCGGTTTCCTTTCGGGAAAAATCGAGAGCGTGCAGTATGGCGCGCTTTCGCCCGCTTTTGCTAGTCTCGCAGCCCGGTCCGTGCTTCGCTTTCCACCCAGACATTGGCGCTGTCGCCACCCGCCGGGGATAGCTCCATCCGGTACTCGTAGCGGTCGGGCCGGTACTGCCCCAGCAGGAACTGCACGGGACGCCCGGCCTTGTCCAGCACCACGCGGCGCACCGCCAGCAGCGCCCCGCCCACCGGTACGTCGAGCAAAGGCGCCACCACCACGTCGGCCAGCCGTGCCGACAGCGTCTGGCTGGCGCGCCCCAGCTGCACGCCCGCGTTCTGGAGCAGGCGCAGCATTGGCGTGGTCTCGAGATCCTTGCGGCTCAGTCCGCGGCCGAGGTCGGCCGGCAGGTAGGCGGTGATATGCGACAGCGGGCGGCTGCCGTAATGGCGTACCCGCACCACCTTGACCACCGGGTCGCCCGGTTGCAGCCCAAGCGCTTCGGCCACTTCCGGCGTGGCGTGGACGTCGTCGATCGAGATCACCTTGACCGAGGTTTTCTGCCCCATGTCGATGATGTTGTCGAGCAGGCTGCCAGGCCGGTCGCCTACCGAAACCGGTTTTACCGGGTGTGGATTGACAAAGGTGCCCAGGCCGCGGTGACGGCGCACCAGCCCTTCCTGGACCAGGCGATCGAAGACGCGCCGCATGGTGACGCGCGACGCGTGGAATTGCTTTGCGAGGTCGATTTCGCCTGGCAGCGGGCCCTGGCCGAACCGGCCCTCCACGATCTGTTGGCGTAGTACCACGTAAATCTGGTGATACAGGGGAACGACGGCTTCACTCATGGTTTCCCTTGCGTTTGGGTAACAAGTCTTGAATAGCTTTAATGTACTTTAAATCAGACATAGAGCCTAGTCATGTCGTTCTTTGTGGCTCACTCGGCCGCCGCGCCAGCCTTGGCCGTTGCATTCCCGCGTCGCATATGCAGCGGGCAGCGCAATCGTCCTGCCAAATGTTCGCCTCCTCCATGCATGCGCGACGCGTTCCCCGTATGGCACGCGGCATCCCGTCCCGACAGGCGAGGCCGCGGCGAGCGGCGGCCAGAGCACCAGCCGGCAGCCGTGTTTCACGCGCGATACAGCGCTTGCCGGCCGCGTTTTCCTCGGGAACCGCGCTAAGAGCCTGATAGCAGGGGGAGTTTTGTCGGCTCCGGAGAACTGCCCGCCATATACCGTGCCCCGCCCTGTCACAGCGGTGTGACATGTCGTCTGCGGTTCACTGCGCTGACGTCCGCGCGTGTCGTCCACAAGCTGGATAAAGGCTGAAGTCGTGGCCTTGCAGCCCTTGCATTTCAAGGGATTCCGGGATTGGAGCACTTGCCTGGCACCGATTATGCGGAAAGAGAGGCTGGTCTGGCTGTGTGCCTGACCTGGGTCTCCTGCCGTCGTTCTCCCCGAGCGCCGGCAAGAGGCTGAGCCGCTGTGAAATCCTCCTGGGAGCTTTGTATGAAAAAGACCTTACTTGCGTCGGCGATTGCTTTAGCCCTTGGGGCGGGCAGTCAGGTCTGGGCCAATCCGACCAACACCAACGATCCGACCAAGTCGGATAACACCAATACCCAGACGGCCACCGCAACCTCGACCCAATCGGGCAGTGGTGCAGCGGCGAACGAGAATTCCACGGCATGGCAGCAGACCAACACCAACTCTAGCACCCACAGCAAGACCAGCACGAGCACCAAGGTCACCACCACCACCAAGACCAATACCGACAACAAGGGCAAGGTCACTTTCGACGCAGGCTATGGCAACGCCGGCGCGAACAACGGCAGCACGGCCACCGCCAACTTCACCAACTCCTTCAATAGCAGCAAGGCCATCGCGGTCAGCAAGCTCTCCGGGACGGTGAGCGGCAATACGATCGGCAATATTGGCAATGTCGCCACCAACTGGGGCAATGCCAATGGCGGCTCCGGCGGCAAGGGCGGCACCGGTAACGGCGGCACTGGCGAAGGCGGCTACGGCGGCAATGGCGCCAGCAGCGGCAACGGCGGCAGCGGCGGTGCTGGCGGCTCGGCTACCAACGGCAGCGCTAAGGCGGGCTTCGCCAAGAACGGCAGCGCCACGGCCGGCGATGGCGGCAATGGCGGCAAGGCCATTGGCTGGGGCGGCGACGGCGGCAACGCCAAGGCCTCGGGCGGCGACTCGCTCAGCGCCAGCGTTGGCGTGGGCGGCAAGGGCGGCTCTGCCAAGAGCAGCGGCGGCGATGCGCTCGGTGCGGCGCTCACCGGCAAGGGCGGCAGTGGCGGCAAGGGCTCGGCTGATGGCGGCGACGCGCTTGCAGCCAGCCTCGGCGTCGGCGGCAGCAGCCTTGCCAAGCACAATGCCGGCAACGGCGGCAACGGCGGTGGCGGTTCGGTCACCGGGACCGGCGGCGCTGCAGGTGCTGCGGGTGGTGCCGGCGGCAGCAGTGGCTCTGGCGCGGCCACGGCGAGCGGCGGCGGCTCCAGCGGCACGGGTGGCGCAGGCGGTGCAGGTACCGGCGGCGCGGCCACGTCCACGGCCGGCGCTGCAGGTGCTGTGGGCGGTGCCGGCGGTGCCCAGGCTAGCGTGGGCGGCGCAGGCGGCGCAGGTGGCAGCGCCAGCAATGGCGGCGCCTCCAGCATGGCCAGCAATGGCAGCGCAACGGCCGGCAACGGCGCGGTTGGCGCGACTTCCGGCGCCGGTGGCGCTGGCGGCGTAGGCATGGGCGGCACCGGTGGTACCGGCAATGGCGCAGTGGGTGGAGCCGGCGGCGCCGGCGGCGTCAACAGTGTCAGTGCAGGCACCTTCGATATGCACAACGCCATGGCCAGCGTCGGCCAGTCGGCGGCGGGCATCATGATCGCCAACCAGAACAGCGGCTTCTCTTCGCTGGTGCAACAAAGCGTCAACGTCCAGGCCAACCTGGCGGTCGGCAAGTAAGGCGCGTGCGCGGCGGCGGTGTGCGTCGCGGGTGGATGGCCCGCATGCACCTGCCGCCGGCACGGCTTGACGCCGGCAACTTCGGGCATCCCGGTGCGGCTTGCGCTTCCGGGATGCCATTCGGCGAATGCGTCCACTCGTCTTCGGTGTGATCGTCAGGATGGGGACGGCACGCAAGAGGCTGAAGGAGACAACACCATGCGATCGGTCCGCACCGCTGTAGCGGCATTGTCGACAATAGTTCTAGCCTGGCCGGGCCTGCAGGCCCTTGCCGAGCCCCCGCCCTCCGGGCCATCTGCCGCAGTGTCTGCGGCCAACACCGGAACCGCCATGAACACCAGCGCGGCGGCGCCGGACCAGGCTCCCGCTGGTGCTGCCCGGCGCGGTGTCCTTGCCGGTCTCGGCACGCCCGTTGCCAGCGACAAACTGGACGTGATACGCGGCGGCTCCGAACTGGTGGTCAACGACATGCGCCTTGCCGGCACGGTGGCGGACAACTCCGCGATCAATATGCGCACGGGCTCCAACATCGTTTCCGACGGCTCTTTTGCCAGCGCGGCTGGTTTGCCCACCGTCATCCAGAACACGGGCTCCAACGTGCTGATCCAGAACGCCACCATCATCAACGTCCAGTTCAAACCATGATGCTGCGCAAGCTGCTTCTGCAGGCCACGCTGCTGCTGGCTTCGGCCGGCATGCCCGTGGCGTGGGCCGACTACGTCGTCGTGCCCGGCGATGGCGGCAACTATTACAACGTGCGGGTGACCAGCCTCAAGGAGGCACGGTACAAAACCACCATCCGCCAGCAGTATGACTTCAGTTGCGGCTCGGCCGCGGTGGCCACGCTGCTGACCTATCAGTACGGCTATCCGGTCGATGAGCAGATCGTATTCAAGAACATGTATGTCAATGGCGACCAGGCCAAGATCCGGCAGGAAGGTTTTTCCTTGCTCGACATGAAGCGCTTCCTGGAGTCGCGCGGCTTCCTCGCCGACGGCTACGAATTGCCCTTGTCCAAGCTGGAGGAAACCCAGATTCCCGCCATCGTGCTGGTGGTCGAGAACGGCTATCACCATTTTGTCGTGGTCAAGGGGGTGCATGCGAACCGGGTGCTGATCGGCGATCCGGCCCTGGGCACGCGTGCGATTTCGCGCGAACACTTCGAAGCCATCTGGGACAGCCACCTGCTCTTTGTCATCCACAACCGCGAGGAATCCGCTCGCTTCAATCTCGCCGCCGACTGGCGCGTCGCGCCTTCCGGCCCTTATTCGATGGGTATCAACCGGGATAGTCTGTTCTTCACTGTCGTGCCATCGCACGGCGGTAGCGACTTCTAAGGAACGCACCATGTTCCAGACATCCTCAAAATCCGCGCAACGCCACCACGGTCGCGCCGGATCGGCCACGGCCGTGGTGTTGCTGGGCGCGGGCCTTGCCTGCGCCGGACACGCGCGGGCAGACGAAGGCACGGGGTTCGAGGCGCTCGGCACGCACGCTGCGGCCGATGCCTCCAGCTTCGCAATGCCGCCCGCAAGGCAGGCGGCACTCGACAATCCCTACCTGGCTGCGGCGCTCGGCAGCATGGCCGGCTGGACACCGGCATCGCAACAAGGGGAAGAGGCGCCCCGGGCAAAGACAGGTGCCGCCAGCGCGGCAGCGCTCGCCGACGCCGATGACGCTGATGTCGCTGACGTCGCGGTACCTGACAAACGCAGCCAGCTCGCGGCGCAGGGCACGGCGGCGCCATGGACGCCAGTGGAACCGGAGCGGCTGGCCGCGTTGCGCGGCGGGTTTGCCGCGGCTGGCCGCCAGGAGCCTGACGTCATCGATGCGTCCGCGCAGGCAGGTCCGTCCGCAGCCCGGGCGGCCTCCGGCGAGTCGCGCATGCCTGCCGCGCGCAGCCGCATGGCGAGCTGGAAGCCGGTCGCCGAGGCGCGCCTGGAAGACCTGCGCGGCGGTTTCGACGTCGCCGGCCTGCAAGTTTCGTTCGGTATCGAACGCGCCGTGTTCATCAACGGTGCGCTGGTGGTGTCAACCAGCCTTAGTATTCCTGACGTGAGCCGCATCACCGCCGATCAGGCCACCCGGCTGGCTGCGGCGCTGGGTGTTGCCGCCACCGCCGGGGCGGCGGCGGGCACGGCCGTGAGCAATGCGCTGGCCGCCAATCCGGTGACCGGGAGCAACGGCGGCGGAAGCAGCGGTAGCAGTAGCAGTAGTTCGGGGGCCAGCGCCAGTGTGGCCGGCGGCCCGGGTGCGCCGATGATCAGCCTGCCTGCCGCGGCAATCGCGGCGGGTGCTGCCGCGGTGACGACCAATGGCGTACTTAACCTGATACAGAACGGGCCGGGCAATACCGCTGCGGCCGGCATGCTGGCCGCCACACCGGCCACGATTATCCAGAACACGCTGAACAATCAGTCGATCCAGAGCCTGGTGACCATCAACGCGGGGGTCAATACCCTGCAGGCATTCCGCGCCCAGGTGGCCAACTCGACATTGAACAACGCATTGCTGCATGCCGCCAGTCAGCACTGAGAGCAAGCGGCAGGCAGCACGCGCAAAGAGAGGGGCTGTATGCGTTTGGCAGGTTGCGGACTCCTGCACGTAGTAGTCCGCCCGTCCGGGGGAGGAAGGCGAAATGAAAAACGGGTCGCTGCGCGGCATCCGGCAGGCCGGGTGTTCGACATTGCTGTTGCTTGGCGGACTGGCGCATGCCCAGACCCCGCCTGACGAAGGACCAACCTCGGCAAAGCTGGATGCGCTCAGGCGAGAGGTGTCCGAACAGGCCGCCGCGCTGGAGGAGATGAAGCGTTCGATGGCGCAGCAGGAGGCCACCATCCGCGAGTTGCGCAGCGTGCTGGGCAACGACGTGCTGGACAAGAAGCGCGGCGGACAACGCGCTCCGGGCACCGGGGTGACGCCCGGCGACACCGCCACCAATGCCGCGGCCGCCACCGCGGGCGCGTCAGGCGCGCAAGGCTTGCCCGATGCCGCCAACGCCAACGCCAACGCCAACGCACAGCAGGCTGGCGACAACGCGCAAATGGCGCTTGCCGGCGACGAGCAGCCAGTGGGCAAGCCACCCGAGGCCGAGACCACCCCACCGGCGGTCGCGCCCATCTTCGATCAGCCCGGCGTGCTCACGCCCAAGGGCAAGCTGGTGGTGGAGCCGAGTTTCCAGTACGGCTATTCGTCCAACAACCGGGTCGCGCTGGTTGGCTACACGATCATTCCGGCACTGCTGATCGGCCTGATCGACGTGCGCGAGGTCAAGACTTCCACCTATATCGAAGCCGTCGCGCTGCGCTACGGCCTCACCAAGCGCCTGGAGATCGAGGCCAAGGTGCCTTACGTGGAGAGCTCCGGCTCGACCATCAGCCGGGAAGTCTTCACCGGCACCGCGGTCGACAACGTATTCAATGCCAGTGGCAGGGGCCTGGGCGACGTGGAAGCGACGCTGCGCTACCAGATCAACTACGGCAATGAAAAGATGCCGTACTTCATCGGCTGGCTGCGCTACAAGTCCGCCACCGGAAAGAGCCCCTTCGACGTGGTGACCGATTGCGTGACGCGCTGCGTGGGCAATACCACCGGCACCGGCCTGCCGCTCGGGCTGCCCACCGGCACCGGCTTCCAGGCAGTCCAGCCCGGCATCACATGGCTGCTGCCGACCGATCCGGCGGTGTTCTTCGGCACCTTCAGCTACTTGCACAACTTCGCGCGGGACAACGTCAGCCGTACCGTGCTGAATGGACAGCAGGAGTTCCTGGGCAAGATCGCGCCGGGCGATATCTTCGGTTTCAATATCGGTATCGGCCTGTCGCTCAACGAGCATGCCTCGTTCAGCATCGGCTACGACCAGAGCATCATCTGGCCGACCAAGCAGAACGGGCAGACCGTACCCGGCTCGGTGCGCGTCACCCAGGGCACCTTGCTGGTGGGCTATTCGTACCGCTTCAACAGCCGTTACACGCTGAACGTATCGGTCGGTGCCGGGCTCACGGCCGATACGCCCAATCTGACGGTGACCGTGCGCCTGCCGATCACTTTCTGAGGCCGGTGGCGTACGCGAATGGGCGCGAGGTGACGCACGGCCGGCATGCCGCGGATGCCGCCTTGCGCTCGCCACGCGACTGGCGTACAAATGAAGAATCCCGTCCCCTGGGCGGATACGGATGCACCTCCGCTGGCGTGCCCGCCATGACTGCGTGAAGGCGACTCCGCATGCACACCGCTGCCGGGATGGCCCGAAATAGCCTGAAGTGGCCTGAAGCGAGGAGAGAGTCATGCGCAAACGCATCTTCTGGTTGTTACCCGATCTGGCGAGCGCCCGCCGCACCATGGACGATCTGCTGCTGGCTCGCGTCGAGAACAGTCGTATCCACTTCATCGCGCGCGATGGCGCCGATATGACCGGCCTGCATGAAGCCAACCTGTTCCAGACTTCCGACATCGTGCATGCCGCCGAGATGGGGCTGATGGTGGGCGGCGGCATCGGCATCATTGCCGGGGCGCTGGTGGCCATGTTCCCCATCGTCAGCGACACCCCGCAATGGGGCCTGGTCGGCGTGCTGGCCGTGCTCGGGGCGGCGTTCGGCGCCTGGGCTTCCAGCATGATCGGCTGC
The DNA here is from genome assembly GCF_057798855.1 of Cupriavidus sp. 96C5-1. NCBI lineage: Bacteria > Pseudomonadati > Pseudomonadota > Betaproteobacteria > Burkholderiales > Burkholderiaceae > Cupriavidus > Cupriavidus sp. 96C5-1. The sequence goes on from NZ_JBYOJU010000014.1 coordinate 163,375, forward strand.
TCCGCGCCCAACAGCCGGCACAAGGCCTTCGAGAAGGACATCGAGGAAGGCAAGCTCCTGCTGATGGTGGATGTGCCGCGCGGCCGCGTCGAGGAAATCGAAGCGCTGCTGCAGGCCGCCCATCCGGAAGCCCGCTTCGCCGGTCTGGATCCGGCCGTCCCCGCCTTTCCCTGAACACGGGGCAGGCAAAGCCGGGGCGTGGCGTTCGGGCGTTCCCTTGCTGCTGGCAGCCTGACGGCTGCCAGCGCGCATGCGCGCCCAGCGAGTCTCTTCTCCTGCCACCTCCCTGTTTCCCTCAGCCTGCCGTTCTGCGCAGCGGCGTCGCCCTGCGCATGGCCGACGGCAAGCTGATCCGCTGCGCCGCGGGTCTGGCGCCCGCGTGACGCCAGCGTGGCTGGCCTGCGGTATAGTCGCCGCATGGCTATCTCACCTTTCTCCCTGCAAGGCCGCGTGGCGCTGGTCACGGGTGGCGCGCAAGGCCTGGGCCTGGCGATTGCCGCCGGCCTGGCGCAAGCCGGCGCGCACGTGATCGTTGCCGCGCGCAACGCCGAACGCGTGCACGCCGCCGCCGCCCAGCTCGCCCATGACGGCGGCAGCGCCGAGCCGCTGGTGCTCGACATCACCGACGAAGCCGCGGTTGGCGCCGCCTTTGCCCGCGTCGGCGCCGCGCATGGCCGCCTCGACATCCTGGTCAACAACGCCGGCGCGCGCAAGCGCAGCGATATGGCGCATCTCGACGCCGCGGACCTGCGCGAGATGCTGGAGACCAATCTGGTCGCGCCCTACGCCCTGTGCCGGCTCGCCGCGCAACTGATGCGGCGCGGCGGCTACGGGCGCATTGTCAACGTCAGCTCCATTGCCGGGCAGGTGGCGCGCGCCAACGATGTGCTTTATCCCGCCACCAAGGGCGGGCTCGATGCGCTGACGCGCGCCATGGCAGCGGACCTCGGGCGCGAAGGCGTGACCGTCAACGCGATCGCGCCGGGCTATTTCGCCACCGAACCCAACCAGCCGATGGTGGAGGACGCGAGCGTTGCCGAATGGCTGCGGCAACGCACGGCGCTCGGGCGTTGGGGGCAGCCACAGGAAGTGGCGGGGGCGGTGGTGTTTCTTGCCTCGCCGGCGGCTTCCTATGTGACGGGGCATGTGCTGGCGGTGGATGGGGGGTATCTGGCGCATTTTTGAGGGGGCGGCTGCTTGACATCACGGTCTCTCGCCCCCCTCGCCGCATACTGAATGTAATGGGGTCAGGCGCTCATTGAGCGATTCTGTGATGGAATCAAGCGTGGCTTTGGGTTGCACTGGCACCAGCACCAGTCACCGCTCAAAGCCGCTTCGCGCCCATTCACTCCCCTGTTTGGCACGCGCTCACCATTGCAGACGATGTGCCCGGTCGTCTTGCATGCCGGACACCAGACCGGATCGCCTTCATAGGCAACCGCGCGCCCATCAAGCAGATCGGCCCCCGAAGTTGCGCACACCCTGCCTCTCGCCGTGGTGACATCGCCATCGCAAATATCGAAACGTAAAGCCATCTTTATTCCCTCAAAAGTGGATCGGTGAAAAGCCGGGGACCGGCTCCTTGCTGCCGTTATGTTGTTGCGTTGCAGGGTACGAAATGCCATTGTTCGAATTCGGGATCGAACAGGGTAATCTGGTGGCAGTTCGAAACGTCCTCTCGCAACCGCCCTATCGACTGAATGGCACGCTGGACGACTCTATCCAAGCGCGCGGAGTCCCAGTTCAAAACGTCGCTGTGGGTCTCCCGCCACGCAAAAAGGCCCGCAAGCTCGCGAAGCCGTGAGTATTCCGCGAGGATGATCGGGTCCACCTCGAACGTCAGCGGGTCGCGCGCCCAATGGTGCATCACTCTGCAAACTCTGCCGAGCGTGCCCCCCGGTGTCTGGAGGATCCGGCCGTGAAGCGAAGGCCATCCAAGGTATATGGTGGCAATGAGTCCACGACCGTCAACGTCTTGAAACAGATGCCCGTCGATTTGGGATGCGGGCAGGACATGACAGGTTTTGCTAGGCCCCGTAAAACAAGCCGCCTCGATCAGGGCATCGAAAGGTGACAGGAAACATGTGATTGCGCGGCCCAGTTCAGTGCCGCTAGTGGCAAGGCAAAGGTCTCCATGCCGGCCTTTGAAAACGAGAACAAAGGCGGGCAACACCCTGAAGAACGAAGGCTTATCGCGGTCATGCGGGGTTCCTAGACTCAGCAAGATCAATCTCCGTTATTTCTTATTCATCACTATCAACGTGGTATTGGATCCATTTCACTGCATATCCATAACTTGGCTCTGATTCTTGCGGAATGACACCACATCCTTAAGGGGAAAATGGGAATCTTCTCTTCTTTATCTCCATGGAACCCTGAGCCAAGAAGAACAGAGAGCTTCTTGTTTTCCTCAAATCTGATTGGGCTTTTTCCATGCTTTTGACCTCATAGGCATGCACTTTGCAGTAGTTGCCTTCCGTATCGATGCCAGCGCGGCGGTTTTATTGATGTGAACCTCCTGGGCCTTCCATTTTCCGATTGGATATTTGGCAATGGTTCTATGGAAAAGAAAACGGATGTTATTAAAAAATCAATGTGGTGGAAATTGGCAGTCTGCAAGCTTGGGGAATTCTTATTCTATTTCCAACATTCTTTGGAGTGGTGGTGGCTCGCCGTGAAATTCGTTGCGGCCTGTAAATCCATCGACCCTGTTATATTGTCTGTTCGGCACGGGGTACGATATTTCATTGTTAAGGCTGTGGGTCGATTGGGAAATAAATTAATCCACCGTAAACACCTGCTCCGGCGGAGATCCGACCCATGCGCCATGAGCACGGACATCAAAGTCATTGAGAATAAGCAAGCCACTAGTTACATTATTCGAATCGATATTTAATAAGTGGAATATCCCGTTTTCCTTGCGACCATTTAGAGTGATCTCCGCGTTTTTTCCATTATATGAGTAGTGACCAAAAATACACGATCCAACCATTTCAAATTTATAGTTGATAGAAAAATTTCCTACTATTTCTGCGGAGCCAGACAGTCCATTTCCCGTGGTTTTGTTTTTTAAAGTACAGGATAAATCACCGGGAAAGAAAATAGTCTGATTTTGGGTGTCTGCAACCAATGCAAACCGGGAGCTTTCCCGGTGTGGGATAAATTCATAACCAGAAATTTTAAAAATTATTTTCCCTTGCTTATCAAAGGCTATGATTTTTTTACTTATTTCTTCTGCAGTGCTGTCGGCGCCGCATCTGGCAATGCGGTAAGAGTCATATTCCAATCCAATGGAATTAATACAGTCTGAAAGTGAGATATCATTTAGCCATCTAAATTTCTTGTTATAGTAGATAGTATTGTCATTGTTAACTGCGGAAGCTATATCAAATTTGCTTAGCTCTACTTTCCTGCATGAGGCTCCGACGGAGCGCACTTTATCGACAGAGTCATAAACGTTCTTGTAAACACAATCAATGTAAAGATGCTCGCCGATTTTTTTTATCGGCGCGACAATATGGAATTTTTTTCTTGAGCCATCTGAATCTATTTCCACGGCGAGTCCCCCACCCACAAGAGGCACCAGGATAGAAAAAAGGGATGTTTCCTTTATAATTAGGTTGCCATACTCCCCAAGCAGCTTATCTCCTTCGTAAATTTCCACTACGCCATTATTGCTTCCCTCGTTAATCACTGCTTTTCCTGTATGCCCGTCGCTCCCGAAATTTAGAGCAATCGTTTTGGCTGGAGAAAATGATGGGATGCTGATAAAAATAAGTGCGAATAATTTCGATTTCAGCATTTTGTCGCCTCAAGTATTGATTTGAATTTGATTGCAAAACTTGCAATCTTATCGGCCTCATCCAGGCTGTTAATTATCCGCCTTGCGTTAACATAATCCTGCGTGGCTTCACTGATATAGTTTGAGAGTTTTTTCCCGGTGAATAGTCCGGTTTCCATGCCGTGTACAGTTGCCCATGCAGCAATCTCAGGCTCCAGCATCCGATCGGGATTACTAACCAGATCAATGCCAATTTTCTGTCCAATTGCCCGGTATGTATTTTTCCAGGTTACCTGTACGTATCCTCTTCCACGATATTTGTAGCCGTCTCCTTGAGTCGTGTTTCCATTACTCACGGCGCGTTCTCGGTGAACCTCTGTAGAGGCTAGAATCGGATCGTATTTATTGAAATATGAGACTGGGCCACTCTCTGTGGTCGGCTCAAAATAGATAAATTCTTTTGTATCTACGCGAAATTTCTTTGTTTCGAGGCGAGCCGTCGCAAGAATATAGGCTATATATGGAATATTGCATTCGCCATTTTTATGTTTTTTGTAAAAATCAATAATTCCATTTATGAGAATCCGAAGATTTTCTTTTGAGATTGAATCTAACTGTTTTGTGCCGGTTTCAAACGATACGTGTTTGGTTTCATAGAGCCGCAAAAATTCGTCTATGTCAATGCAGTTACAGCCACACTTGAAATTCGCAACCATCCCAATCGGGTGAATATGGAACACGGTAGCACTGGCCGGAAATCCCTCAACCTTGCCCTTGACGTCGTTCCACCATTGCAGATTTTGGATTCGCTGTAATTCAACCAACCAGTTATCCTTCGCGTTGCGCATCAGCGGAGTGATCGCGTTCCATCGGGCCATGTCGCCGCCCCATTCGCTTTCATAGCGCGGGATCACGCGGGAGAGTGCCTGGGCGAGCCAGGGCTCGCGCATGGCCGACCGCATGGCCCTTGCGGTAACCTTGCCGCTGGTCTTGCCGGCCTCCTGTGTTGCAAGCAACTGTTCAAGCTTGCGCAGCAGCGGGTTGCCGTTCACTGCCGCCACCGACGGTTGGAATGCCTTCTGTTCCTTCCAGTCCGCCACTCCCGTGATGACAAGGTTGCGCTTAAAGGCATCCGTCAGATTGATACCGGTTGCGTCCACCGTCTCGAATCCGGGCCAGGCCCACGGGCTTTGCCACTGCGTACCGGGATGGTCTTTCTCGCAGACCCAGCCGAACGCGTTCTTGCCATCCGCCATGCCAAAAGACACGAGCCACCAGCACGCCCCCTTGTCGTCAACCGCCTTGTGCAGTGCGTCGAGCCCATCTAGCTGGCCGCGCGAATAAACCAACAGGAATCCGTTCGCCGGATCGGTCACGTTCTGCAGATTGAGCGGAAACCGGCTCCATGCGGGCGTCGTGGCGGCGGCCGTGGAAAACCTCTCACGCTCGATCCAGACGGGCGGCCCGTCCGGGAAGAGCAGCGCCGATGAAACATAGTGTGGTTGCACCTTGATCCAAGGGCCACTTTTCGGGCTGTCCGGGGTAATCTCTGCCTTGTGCAAGGGGCGGTATTGGCTGAGTTTGCGATCCGCCGGGGCGACGCTTTTCACCAGCCTCGCACCCGCATTCAAGACCAGCAGTGTCCGCTGATCGGCGGGCAGTTGCGCAGCACGCGCACGGCTTTTTTCCAGGAACGCGCTAAAGCCGTCGCCCGCAAAGACTTCGAGATGCAGCAGCTGGCGCCGCGAAGTGGGCGGTAGCGGCGTCGCGCGCTCGTAGTCCTGATACTCGCCGATTTGCCCCAGCAGTGTGCCGGCTTTCACGACGATCCGCGTGGTGGGAATCACGACCTTGCCGACCGGGTCCGGTTCTTTGACCGCCTGCAGGTCGGCCAGGAGCAGCCAACCCCAATCGCCCTCGGGGGTGACAGGCGCGTCTGGTCTGCCGTCCCCCGGTCTTTCCCAAGGCGCGTTCACATCCTCCGAGCCAAAGACGTCGCCGCTGGTCGGGCTGACCATGCCGCCCGCAGTGATGCTCTTGATATGCCCCCACTTGCCACCACGCTTTTCACCGATGATGACCTCACTGCCTTCCGGCAGGAAGCCTACCTGCTGGCCTGCCGCGTAGCTGCCTTTCTTCCCGCCTGCTTTCGGTTCCGTCCAGACGAATGCGCCTGCCGCGCCGCCGCCACTGGCCGGGGCCTTCTGACGGCCCTTGTTGCCGATCCGGTATGCCTGGACGCCTTCCCACCAGTACGGGCGATCCAGCTTGCCGTCTGCCAGGTACGAGTACCAGTCCGCCATGTGCATGTAGAGGCTATAGACATCTTGTGTTTCCCCCGCTGGCTGCGCGCCCATGCTGTTGGGCGCGGGCGGCAAGGCCAGGTGGTGGCGCACGAGTACAAAGCCGGTCGAATACGAGGCCCATTTGCCGTCGCGGAATTGGATATGTGGATAGCCACGGTCAAGCTTGTAGGCGACGATTTGCCCGTCCGCGATGCAGCGTACGCCGTCCGCCGTCAAGAGTTGGGGGCTGGTCCCGAAGTGCACGCCGCCATGCGGAAAGCCATTGACGCCAAGCGGGAAAAAACCGTCGTCCATCGCGGACAATGCCTGATGGAGGACATCCGGATTGGTGATTTCCTTGCGCCTGGTATCGGGAAACGGATAAAGCCATTGCAGTGGGGGTCTCGATGACGGCACAGGCGCGGGTGTGGATGATGGTGCAGTGGCTGAATTTGGCTGGGGTTGTGCGGACATGCTGTTGCGTCTCGTGAAGTAGCATTAGTAAAAATGCGCGGAGCGATTGCCGCAGTCAGCCGGAGAATCTCGATCCGTGACTACCCGTATCCGGCAGGTCGATTGTGTATGGCAGAGCCTCTTTGATCATCGCGGAATCCGGGCCGCGCCTTTGAAACGACACCGCCTTGTCGAGGATGTCGCCGGGCGTTGCCCTCTCGATGTTGGTGGGGGTGATGCGGATAAATGAACCGCCTGCGCCAATCCAGACTTCCTGTTCCGCGGACAGGATGAGTTTGCCGTTGGTGCTGGTCACGGTGACGTCCTTCAGCGCCGACATGGCAAGTTCGTCGCTTTGCGCCTGAATCTGCACCTTGCCGCGTGCCGCAAAGAGCTTGATGCCAAGACTGTGCGCAAACAGGGATAGCGCACCACCTGCCGCCAGCACGATGTTCTTCAGGGCGCTGGCGTTGAAGCCGGCGCCAGTCGTCACATTCACGTCCTTGCCTGCCGCAACCGATATGCGATCCGGTGTCGAGACAGCGATGCCTTTTGGTGAGGAGAGCAGCATCACAGCTTCTTTCAACTCGGTCACGCTACTCCTGAGCCATGCGTTCTCCGCCTGCAAGTCGGCGATTTCGGCCTTGGCGACGCTGGCCGTCTCGGCGAGGCCCTGTGCCTGGCCCAGCGCGGCCTGCAGTTGCCCAAGCGCGGCCTGCATGTCCAACTGCTGCCCGTCCGCTTTCGCCTGCGCATCCGCAGAGAGGAAGAGCCCCTTGCCCGCGCGCAGGACGCCCCAGCTGTCACTGCGCAACTCAAACCCCTCACCCCGCTTCTGCCGCTTGCCATCGACGAGGTAGCCCATGTTCAGCTGCGTCTTGCCCCCGTACTCGGTGGAGATATGGATGAATTCCTGCCCCTCCCAGTCCTCCATCATCACCATGTTGTTGCTCTGCGTGACGATGGCATTGCGCGACAGCCAGCGGTCCTGGTTGGTGATCAGGTCGGCGTGATGGCTGTGGTGGTGCACATGGGCGATGTATGGCTTGTTCGGATTGCCGTCGCGGAATGCGATTGCCACTTCCGTGCCATCGATCAGGGGGAAATGGAAGCCCGTCTGCAGCGCGCCCGCGAACGGCTTGGCCAGGCGCAGCGGCACGCTCTCGCCGCCTGCGCTCCACTCGTCGAAGTCCACGTCGAAACGCACCACGTAGTGGCCGTGCTGGGTCAGATAGGCATATTTGTACTTGCCCGGCGAGGTGATCCGGGCGCTGAGCGTGCCGTTGATCCTGGGCCAGCTGGCTTCATTCAGCCGCAGGCGGAAGCGCCGGTCCGACGGAATGGCTTTGTAGGTATTGCGATAGGCCGCATCGCGCCCGCCGCTGTGGGTGACTTCGATGATCACCTGACCGTTGGGCGCATCGGGCAGCGTCCGGTCCATGCGCAGGATGCGCGCGAGCCGCAGCTCCAGCACGTTGCTCTCGCCCTCGTAGATGACCTGCCAGGCGATCGCCGCCTCGTGGCGCAGTTGCGCTTCCCATTTGGCGCTCTCCTGGTCCAGGTGGTGAGTGCCGTAGACATAGGGCTGGCCGTAGGTCGTCTTGTCCTTGCGGGCGACGTTGGCCTCGGCCTTGAAGCGCTCCCAGGACTGGTCCGGGTTGTAGTCGGCGACGAGATAGGAGGCCGGCACCGTGCGCGCGTGGGTCTGGATCGCGAAGACGGTTTCGGTGCCGGATTCGAGGCCGGCGGTTTCCCGGTAGGGCACGCGCAGTTCGGGCAGGTAGAGATAGTGGTCGATGTCGTCGCCGAACACCACCATCTCGCCGAACTTGCCGGGCTCGAAGTAGCTGTAGAGGCCTTCCTGCTCCATCAGCAGCCGGATGTAGTCCCAGTCGGACATCTGGTATTGGAAATGGAAACGATGCTCCGGGTATTTCCGGCGGGTCTTGAAGCGGAACTGATGGCCCGCCAGGCCGTGCCGGCGCAGGATGGCCTCGATGATCTGCGGGGCGGTCTTGTGCTGGTAGATGCGGCTGGCGTGCGTGAGCCTGAGGCGCGCGACCAGCGGCTCGATCACGATCTGGTAGGCGGAGAAGTCCTGCGTCTGCCGGGTCTTGCTGAAGCACGTAATGCAGCCCGCGAACTTGCGCGGCGCGGTGCCGTCGGCGGGATCGATGACGAAGGTGGCGTCCTTGTTGAGATAATCCGCGCGGTCGAGTTCCAGCGGGTGCGTCAGCTGGATCGTCACGGTGTAGGGCTCGCCCATGCGCTCGACGGCTTCGAACGACACCACCGACAACCCGGCGGCGCTGGCGCTGCTGGGCACCTCGACGAAATACGACTGCTGCCCGGTGAGCCTCTTGCGCGACGCACCGCCGTATTCGTTCCGCTCATCAATCCAATCCGCTATTGCCTATCGCTCCATTGTCAGCGCGACAGAGGCTGTGCCTGCCGCAAAGGGAGGCGTATCGCTCGACGACATGCCCGCTCGCGCTGCACCTTACCCGCATTCGCGGGCGCTGAGAACGGTTGAAAGTCGCATTTTCCAAGCTCATGCAAATAAAGAATTTTCCGCACTCAAAAGGAGAAATTTCTCGAATACAGCCTGAGGGACCGCGTGTTATTTTTTATGATTTACCATCGCTCGAACGCTGCGCCGATTGATTTCAAGCCAAGGCGCGAAGATCCCGGTGGAGATCACACTCTGCGGCGGCAGTTCCGAGCTGCCAGT